>CAZGZO010000267.1:0-3902 GCA_964529695.1 uncultured Lentimicrobiaceae bacterium | reverse complement strand
ACGGAAATTCCGCGCTGCCGCTCGATCTCCATCCAGTCAGAAGTAGCTGTTTTCTTTATCTTGTTTGACTTTACGGCACCGGCAACCTGAATAGCACCTCCAAAAAGCAACAGCTTTTCGGTAAGCGTTGTCTTCCCGGCATCCGGGTGGCTTACGATGGCAAAAGTCCTTCTCCGCTTAATTTCTTTTGTATTAGCCATAAGGTGTAAAAATCGGAGTGCAAAAGTAGGAAAATAGAATGAACCTGCACAACTGAGTTTCAGTGCGACAATTTTATCTTGTAAAATCTTAGGGGTAGATCTGTTACATCAACTTTTGTTGCAATTTCATCCAGCGTTCCGGAATTTCCTGTTGTAAAGCAGTTTGATAATCCTCGTAAGAACAAGGCACATAGCGATTTGGATTCGGTGTTTTTTCATCTTCATCGTCCTTCGGTGGAATTTGTATCCACCAACGATCGGTTTTTTTGCTTTTCAGGAAAAACAATTCCTCTTTATATTCTTCGAGATAAACTCTGAACCTAACAAAGTTTTTTTTATTTTCTTCCGGAAGATCGTGACTTCTGTTTGCAAAGCCATCCATAAAATACCAAATCATCTGGGCCACCAGGTGGGCCGTTTGACCACGTGGATCAAATTTGGGATTGGTTTCATAAAAACCGATGCTGGTCAGCTTGTCACTCATCCCGGCATAACGGCATATCTGACAGGCTTCTTCGCCAGCCAGACCATTGGCAGCAGCATAGAAATTTCCCGGAGCATCAGAAGCACGGACAGAAGAAATATCGAATGATAAAATATCTGCGTTGCGAACCATGGGCTCGGTTTCGGCAAGATTAGCTCTCACATTTCCAAGCCTGTTGATGTCAAAGAAAAGGTTTTTCATCAGCTGCAGCGCATCCTGGTTCACAAAGTAAGTTTGATAGCCGATATTTGTGTAATTGAACAGATAATTAGGCTGATACATGATAATCCGGCTGATATAAGACCGCGAATGAAGCTCATCATCATCATGGCCCAAATCAAAAACGGAATCTACAGAAGCGATATTTACTAGCTTGCCCATATTTTCATAGGCCAGATAATTGGCATAAGTCAAATCCTGACTTCCGCCCAGAATGATGGGCAGCACTTTATTTTTGACTAGGAAACCAACAACATCTTTCAAAGCGAAATAGGTGTCTTCAACCGTATGTCCTGATTTTATATTCCCCAAATCAACAATATTGATTGAATTCCAATGGGAATAAAGCTTATACAGATAGTTGCGGATTTGATCGGGAGCCATCCCGCATCCCTGGTTTTCCAAAGCCCTGCGATCTTCTTCGCATCCAATCAAGGCGATTTTGGCATCCTCCAAATCCGGAAAGGAGCTTTTTTCGGTATAAGCTTGGATAATCGAACCAAGATAATGACTTTCAGGTTTCTGATAAATGCTTAAGTCAGAACTGATGGGGCTAAAATAAATCTCAGGATCCATGGGCAACATTACTTTTCACAACGAAAATAGCAAATTTATTCACTCGGGGAAGAAAGATTTTTTCACCGCGAAGCCCTGTTACTTCTTCTTTTTGAAAGATCTTTTTTTCGGAAGATTTTTAGGATCCTTTGAAATCTCGTAGCAGTCTTCCAAACTCAGACCGGCGGGGTCAGTTCCTTTCGGAATTTTGTAATTCTGTTTTTCGATGGTAAGATAAGGACCGTAACGGCCGTTCAAAACTTGTACCTTTCCATCTTCAAAGGTCTTGATGATTTTTTGTTTCTCAGCTTCACGCTTTGCATGAATAATTTCTATCGCATCCTCCAGGGTAACTTCTGCCGGATTGTATTCCTTTTTGATGGAATAAAACAGCTTATTATGTTTTACATAAGGACCAAACCTGCCGATGGCAACAGTTACTACCTCATCTTCAAATTCTCCCAGTGTTCTGGGGAATTCAAACAATTTCAAGGCTTCTTCCAGCGTAATGGTATCCAGGCTTTGACCTTTTTGCAATCCGGCAAATGAGGGTTTTTCTTCGGAATCGGTATCACCAATCTGAGCCATGGCACCATATCTTCCGATCTTCACATAAACATTCTTACCCGTCTTAGGATCGGTACCCAGTAGGCGTTCGCCACTGAATTTTCCTGAATTATCTTGTGTATCAGAGACTTTTTCATGAAACGGACCGTAAAAAGTCTTGATAATTTTCTTCCATTCGTGTCTCCCGGCTGCAATCTCATCAAATTCTTTTTCAACGCTAGCCGTGAAATTATAATCGATAATGTTGTCAAAATGCTTCATCAGGAAGCGATTGACCAGCGTACCGATATCTGTTGGAAACAGTTTACCTTTCTCGTTTCCAGCCGTTTCCGTCAAAACAGACTCTTTGAGTTCACCTTTCTCCAACACCAGCTTCTGGACCTCTCTTTTAAAACCTTCACGGTTTTCCTTCACCACATATTCCCTTTTCTGAATGGTTGAAATGGTCGGTGCATAGGTAGAAGGTCTGCCGATTCCTAACTCTTCCATTTTTCGCACCAGACTGGCTTCAGTATACCGCGGTGGATATTTCGTGAACCGCTCTGATGAAGTCATACGGATTAAATCCAGTTTTTCACCTTTGTTCATTGGGGGTAACAATCCACTTTGCTCTTCACCATTTTCGTCATCCGTATCTTCGATATAAACTTTCAGGAAACCATCAAATTTGATTACTTCCCCAGTGGCAACGAAATATTTATCAGCCTGAGTAGACTGCACCTGGACATTGGTTTTTTCCAGCTTGGCATCGCTCATCTGCGAAGCAATTGTTCTTTTCCAAATTAAATCATAAAGACGCTGCTCATCACGGCCTCCTTCAATGGAAGTTCTGTTCATATAAGTTGGCCTGATGGCTTCGTGAGCTTCCTGTGCACCTTTGCTTTTGGTAGTAAAGTTTCGGGTTTTGGAATATTCTTCTCCGTATATTTTTTCAATTTCTTCTTTCGCTGCCGCAAGCGCAAAATTGGAAAGATTCACTGAGTCCGTTCTCATGTATGTGATCAACCCGGATTCATAAAGATGCTGTGCAATTCGCATCGTATTGGCCACCGAATAGCCCAATTTCCTTGAAGCTTCCTGTTGCAAGGTACTGGTAGTAAATGGTGGTGCCGGTGATTTCTTACCAGGCTTTTTCTCTACAGAAAAGACTGAGAAAAGTCCTTCCATCTGCTGCTGTAGAAAAGCTTTGGCCGTATTATGATCCTTAAAACGTTCAGCATATTCTGCTGTAAAAACCTGTTTGTTTTTCCCTTCAGTTACTGTGAATTCAGCAATAGTACGATATGAAGAAGTGCTTTTGAATTTCTGTATTTCCTCTTCGCGTTCTACAATCAGGCGAACCGCCACCGACTGCACACGTCCTGCAGAAAGCATGGGCTTAACCTTGCGCCATAATAGTGGTGAAAGTTCATATCCCACCAGCCGGTCTAAAACACGACGCGCCTGCTGGGCATCCACCAAATTTCTGTCAATACCGCGTGGATTTTCAATTGCATTTAAAATTGCATTCTTAGTAATCTCATGAAATACAATACGTTTGCTTTTTTCATCCTTTAAACCCAATGCATTATAAAGGTGCCATGAAATGGCCTCTCCTTCACGGTCCTCATCAGATGCCAGCCAAACCATATCTGCATCTTTGGCTATTTTCTTAAGTTCCGTTACAAGTTTTTTCTTGTCGGAGCTGATTTCATATTGTGGTTCAAAGTCATTTTCTACGTCAACACTTAGTTTTTTTCTATTCAAATCCATGACATGTCCGAAACTCGAGCGGACGATAAAATCTTTACCCAGGAAATTTTCAATAGTTTTTGCTTTAGCTGGAGACTCAACGATTACAAGGTTCTTGGCCATAATTCTTTCAATTTCATTTCACT
>CAZGZO010000266.1:0-3979 GCA_964529695.1 uncultured Lentimicrobiaceae bacterium | reverse complement strand
ATGCAAAACGCCAAAATTCCCATGATCATCGTTCTTATAGTGAACGTGGTAAATATTGTTATGAACTTTTTCCTGGTATTTGGTTTGGGAATGACTTCAAACGGAGTGGCTCTGGCCAACGTAATTGCTCAATATTCAGGACTGTTGGCTGCATTTGTTTTTCTTTTCAAAAAATACAAGTACCATGTCCGGTGGTGGAAAACCGAGGACCTATTCCGGAAAAGTGCTTTGATGAAGTTTTTTGGTGTTAACACCGATATTTTTATCCGAACGCTAGTTCTGATTCTCGTCCTGTCTTTCTTCACCAGTAAATCGGCTATGCTGGGAAACAAAATACTGGCAGCTAATTCCTTATTGTTTCAATTTTTCTTTTTGTTTTCCTATTTTGCAGATGGTTTTGCCTTTGCAGGTGAAGCCCTTTCGGGGAAAGCAAAAGGTGCTCGTGATTTGGAGGAATTAAAAAGAACAGTGTTACACCTTTTCAAATGGGGATTTGGTATTGCCCTGCTCACAAGTCTAATTTTCTTCTCAGGAATCACCGGTCTGATGAAAATAATGACCAGCAATACAACCATCATAAACGTTTCTAAAAACTATTACTTCTGGATTGTTTTACTTCCGTTGACCAGTATTGCTGCTTTCATCTGGGACGGTGTTTATGTGGGAGTTACTTCATCTAAGGCAATGCGAAACACGATGATTGTTTCAGGTATTATTATCTTTCTACCAGTCTATTATGGGACTATTCATATTTTTGGAAACCATGGTCTCTGGCTTGCACTTGAATTGTTTATGATAGCTCGAGGCCTTACTATGTGGATAACAGCTCCCAAGGCGGTTTATAATAATTAATTTCCCTTCCGGAAAGTTTCATATATTGGTCTGAATGCTGAACGACTGTGTAATTGCAGCCGGGATGGAAGCGGCAGCCCGGAGACACAAAAGCAAGTGAAGCTGCGGCAGGCAGAGCGACAGGGGAGCTACTGACTGCTGCTTAGCTGAACTGTTTTTGTGGCGAGGACTATAGCGTACAGCCCGAAATGCTGCCCACCGGAATGATGATTTATTATCGATAAATGATGAATGAAAAGCCTAGAATCAAAATTCATCATTCAACATTTTTCAAATTCTCAGCTAAAATAAAAGGGCTGCTCCAAAATTGGAGCAGCCCTCTTCGTTTAAAAAAACAAGATTATTTTTTCTTAGTAGGCGTTGGTGCCTTTTGAATGTTTTCCAGTTTCACATCAAATATGAGTGTTGAGAAAGCTGGTATTGGGCCTACACCACGTGGTCCATAAGCAAGTTTTGAAGGAACAATCAAAGTTGCCGTACCGCCTTTTCTCATCAAGGCAATACCTTCGTCCCAGCCTTGAATTACCTGGTGTTTTCCAATAGTAAACTGGAAAGGTTTTTTGCGATCGTAGGAGCTGTCAAACTTTTTACCATTCAATAAATAGCCAGTATAATTGACGGTTACAAGCTCGCCTGCCTTCGGGTGCGGTCCGTGGCCGGCTTTCTTTGAAATAAAATACAAGCCATCTTTGGTAGGTTTCGTTTTAATATGGTGTTTTTTCAAATAGACCTCTCTGTCTGTCGATTCCTGAGCCTGTAGCTTTTTCATTTTTACCTGAGCTTCTTCCATAAGTTGTGCACGGGATTTTACTGCCAAAAGTTTTATGGAGAAAAATACGTCACCGGTTGAATCTATAAAGCTAGGTACAGTAGGTCTTCTGAAAAGTTTTGTAAATACAGAGTCAGCGTTTGTATAGAATTTTGCACTGTCACCTACGTGCATCATAGCAATACCTTCGTAAACGTCACCTGGGTAAATTGATTTCATAACGGGAATTTTCACGGGTTGTCTAGCTTCAGGAAGCTTACGGCTGTCAAATAATAAAGTATCTTTTCCGTTTACTCCTTTAGCACCATAAATCAATTGAACCTCGCAGAACTCACCCATGTTTGCCTTGGTTGTGTCATTACTTTTGTGATAAAATTTGTAGTACAATCCATCTGCAGTCTTTTTAAATCCGGGATGTTTGTTAACTCCCTTATTACAGGAAGTCATGAAAACGCCACCCGCCAGGAAGGCCATGGCAATAATAAATAGTTTTTTCATTTTATTTTATGTTATTTTAATTGAATTAGTTCCACATCAAAAATAATCGGGACGTTGGGCGGAATCTTTTTACCGTCACCAGACAATCCATAAGCAAGATGCGAAGGTAATATGAATTTTGCTTTTTCACCTACTTTTAGCAAAATAATTCCTTCTTCCAAACCGGCTGGCATTCTACTATGCCCTATTATAAAGGACTTTAGCCCACTTTTTGAAGACGAAAATACGACAGTGCCATTCATTAATTCTTCCGTGTAGGCAATGGTTGCCACTTTCCCAACCTTCGCTTTTTCACCAGCATGGTGATGATAAATCATGTAGCGGAGTCCCGTTGAGGTCTCTTGCATGTCCCATTTCTTTTGTTTGATAAAGTTATCAATTTCAGCTTTTTCCTGTGCAACCCATCCTTTATTTAAGCGAATTAACTGATTTTCTGTCAATTTCACACGATTTTCTGATTTCCTGACCTGTTGACTACCGGAACAGGAAATCAAAAATAAGGATAAAAAAGCAATCCATAAAACGGGCAGTTTACGCATTATAAACTGATTTTATAATCAAGATCTTCCTGATAATTTCTGACCACCTCTTTTAGTTTTTCGATGGTCTCTGGAACAGTGAGAATAGAAGTACCCCCAGCAGCATTTTTATGTCCTCCCCCGTCAAAATGTGCTCCAGCCAGATTATTTACGCTAAACTCACCTTTTGAACGGAATGACATACGAATTAGCCTGTCTTTTTCTGTTAGTAAAACTGACATATTTACACCTTCCATAGAAAGTGGATAATTAACAACCCCTTCGGTATCGCCCACTTGATAATTAAATTTATCTAAATCCCTCTTATCCAAATATATAACCGCTGTATGTAATTCTCGCCAGACCAACATACGCTCACTAATTGCATACCCCAGTAAACGAAGGCGATCTTCAGTAAAAGTATCGTACACCAGCTTGTGAACCAGCGAAGGCTCTACACCTTTATCAATCAGATCTGCTACAATTGAATAGGTTCTTCCATGATCACAGTTGTAGCTGAAAGAACCCGTATCAGTCATGATAGCGGTGTAAAGTGCAAGTGCAATATCTTTGTTTATCAAGTTTCTATCTCCAAGGTCATTTAAAAACTCATAAACAAGCTCGCCAGTTGATGATGTGTCAGTGGTAGTAAAATAATATTCAAATTCATCAGAAGGGTCAATATGATGATCTATAACAATCTTGACCCCTGCTGCTTTAATCAGATCCGGACTCATGTTGCCGGTTCTGCTCATACGGTTAAAGTCGAGACAAAAAACGATGTCAGCATGTTCAATTTTCTCTCGGACAAGGGAAGCATCCTTGTCGAAAATAATAAATTCGTCAAAGCCAGGCATCCAAGTATAATAACCTGGACACTGATTTGGAATTAAACTACTAACATTGTGTCCTTTAAAACGTAAATAATGCATCATGGCAAGGGCAGCACTAATGGTATCACCATCTGGATTTTTATGCGAAACCAGCGCAATATTTTTTGGCTGGGAAAGCATTTCACTTACTTTCTCTATCTGGAGTTTATCAAACATATTTTCAAAATAGTAAGTTGCGAAGGTAATGATTTCCGAAAAGCAAACTGTCTTTCAGCAAAGGATTCCGGGCCATCTCTTTAAATAAATAATTATCAGTAAATAAACTCAAATCTTATAATTTAATTTTATCTGCTTACAGGAGATTTTTAAAAGGCTGGTGTTTGGGGAAAATTCTGTTATTTTTGCGCAAAAATTTAAAACTAATAAAATGTCAGGAAACATCACATTTACAATGATTAAGCCTACAGCAATGAAAAAAGGCTACATGGGAAACATACTTGCAAAAATTA
>CAZGZO010000265.1:2502-3990 GCA_964529695.1 uncultured Lentimicrobiaceae bacterium | reverse complement strand
AGTTAGAAACCAAAGCCTTTACAGAAAACCGAAAGGAATTCTGGTCTTGAAAAAGAGCGTAACTAAAATCGAGTTGAGCAACAACTAAATTTTACCTCTTTCACTCAAACCTGCCAGCAAAAAATTGAAGTGGCGTGAACACAAAACAGAAGTTTGATGCAAAGCAGTCAAGAGTAATAAGTAAAACTAAGTCGCGAGACCTGAAGAAAGCCGGAACCTACGGGGAAAAGCGAGTAAACAGGCACTGAAAATAGCCAGCCATCAATTTCCAAGCTACGGCTTGAAAAAGATGAACCGGAAGACAGTTCGCAAGAATTGTCTTTCGGTTTTTTTATGAATATCCATTTTTTATCACCAATTCAGATAATGAATCTTAAAATGCGTCTCTTTATACGAGTCAATCATCACCTGCCTGGCCCGCTCTGCTCCCTGACGCGTGAGAAATCCGTTTGATGTACGATGCCCGGCATCGGCTTTATTCCAGTTTGGAACTCGTTCTATGAGTAAATCATTAAATCGGTGATTCAGATTATAAGCAGATTTTTCCAGATGTACATTACTGATGTACATGTTGTAGCTGGGATGGTCGCCCCCCGAAGGATCCCAGTAACAGGAAGAAAACACATAATAATAATACGGCCCACGCTTATACATCGGGGTTGGGGCATTAATAAATATGCTGGACGAATATGTTACCTTCTTAGGCGGATTTATGTTATTCCGGTAGATGGCCCCCCAGAAATCATAACAAACATCAATCCCGGAAATTAGGATATCCATGTCACCATCATGATCATAGTCGCCCCATAATGCTTTACCATTGACAACGCCGGGAAGCGTATTGGGCACTTCCGAAAAATTGAAATTCTTATTATTATGATAAATCAATGTATAGGGTCGTTCCGTAGATTCTCCGGTTAAAAGCAAATCAACATTCCCGTCAGCATCATAGTCGGCAGCATCTACACTTCCTCGCATCAGTGGATGGATTGCCACCATAACATCTTTAAAATTATTATCTCCAAGATTTTCATACATGTGGCATTCCGGATAACCGAACTGATTTTTTCCGGTAACAAAGAAGTCAATTTTGCCATCGTTATTAAAATCTGCGCATGCTGCAGCACTATTTTCCAGTGGTACAAACTGCTGTTTCAACCGGAAATATCTTCCATTTTTATATTCGTAAACAGCGGTAACCGGGCCTTGTCCATTATTACCCGTGATTAAAATATCCAGCAATCCGTTTTCTCCAAAATCGGCCCAACGTGCACAGCCGTCATAAACCCCGGGAACATGCGTGATAATTCTGGTAAACCGACCTTGGCCGTCATTTCTGTAAATGATGGTAGCCAGTTTACCATCTTTCAATTTTCCAGTCACCAGAATATCCAAATCACCATCATGGTCATAATCACCCCATTGTACAGAACCATCATATTGGCCGACAAATGGGCCAGGAACCAACCTGAAATGGCCATGCCCCTC
>CAZGZO010000265.1:0-2492 GCA_964529695.1 uncultured Lentimicrobiaceae bacterium | reverse complement strand
GTTTTTAAACAAATCCATCTCAGGGACTCCTTCTTTGTTGAGCCCAATCATTACCAAATCCATGGTACCGTTTTTGTCGTAATCAGCAGCAGCCGCATCTCCATTGAACAACGCAGGAAAAGGATTGTTCACATTTACAAAATACTTTCTGGAAATATTCTTATCAAAACTGCTAATCACATAATGCCGGTTATTCAGGTAATTATCGCCGGCAAGAAAGGCATACGATGGTGCATTCGTATCACTCGGGATAACCCAGCTCATCACAGGATCCATTACACCGTTGAAACCTGTTTTCATCGGAGTAAAAGTCTGCGACTTCACGAAGCCCCACATCAAAAGAAGCAAAAAAAACAGCGCGTGTTTTTTCTTCATAAAAACATGCTTGGTTCAAAAGTTAAAAGTAGGGCTATTTTTTCCCTGCTATTTTCTGGGTATAAGCAATTAATGAACAATGGATTGTTATTTATTATTGAATCATTTCCGGGCCATCATGAATCGTTCATCGATTTGACTTATATACAAATTTTTGTAACTTAGTCAGGATAATAAAAAGAATACATGCGTAAATCTACAATTTATGTTGTTGTTATTCTGATGATTGCGTTTTCGGGATGTCTCAATTCCCGGACAAGTGGCTATCATAAATCGAAAAGCCAAAATTCGACATCACTGAATCTTCTGGACACAATTCTTGCCAGGAAAAAAATCATTGCCCTGACCGACTACGGGCCTACCAACTTCTTTATTTACAGAGGAAAAACCATGGGTTACCAATATGAACTCCTAAAGGATTTCGCAAAATATCTGGGTGTTACTGTCGATTTGCGTGTACAACCCAATCTGGATTCGGCAGTCAGGTTATTACAAAAAGGAAAAGTAGATATACTGGCTATGGGGCTTACAGTCACTTCCAAGCGGGAAAATGAAATGTCTTTTAGCGATCCTTTGTTTTATACACGGCAAATGCTCATACAAAGAAAGCCCGACGATTATCAAAACATGACGGAAGATCAAATAAATGATCACCTGATTCGCCGTGTTTATAATCTGGGGGGAAAGACCATTCATATTCAAAAGGGAACGATTTATGACACCCAGCTTATATCGCTTCAAAATCAGATTGCAGACTCGATCCACATTGTGCTGGATTCCTTGGCACCGGTACAATTGATTGCTGAAGTAGCTAAAGGTAAAATTAAATATACTGTTGCAGATGAGATGGTTGCTAAAATTGCCGCCCGAATCTATCCCAATATTGATGTAAAAACTCCTCTGAGTGTAGATCAGAAAATATCGTGGGGAATAAAAAGTAACCAGAAACCCTTGTTGGACACTCTGAATAACTGGCTGTCTAAATTTATGAACACACTGGAGGCTAGACTTTTGTATAATAAATATTTCAAGAATGCCGGTTCTAAAAGTATTACAAACCCCCGCTATTTGTCTTATCAGGGCGGTAAACTTTCTCCTTACGATGCCATCATCAAAGAAGCTGCAAAAAAAATAGATTGGGATTGGCGTTTATTGGCGTCGGTTATTTACCAGGAATCCGGATTTAAAAAAGATTTACGCTCCTGGGTTGGTGCATACGGACTGATGCAAATGATGCCCAAAGCCATGGCTATGTATAACATTGATTCACTTTCTTCACCCAAAGCCCAGATTATGGCTGGTGCAGCCTACCTGAAATCACTGGAACAAGAACTTCCGGATAGCATCACTGATTCAGTGGAAAGGATAAAATTTGCTTTGGGTTGTTATAACGGTGGAATTGGGCATGTTATGGATGCCCGACGACTGGCAAAAAAATATGGCAAAAATCCCAACATCTGGAATGGAAATGTGGCTTATTATGTGCTGCACCTTTCAGAGAACATCTATTACGAGGACTCAGTTGTAAACAATGGATACATGCGTGGATGGGAAACATATCGGTTTGTAAAAGATATCTTCGCACGGTATCGCAACTATAAAAAGCTGCTGAACACAAAACATCTGGTACTAGCCAAAATAAAAGCCCGCTGAAATTCAACGGGCTCCTTTATCTTCAAATAAAATTAAAAATTCATCTCATTTTTCAGCATGTCTGTCCACTTTTTCGACCTTTCAAGCGTGAGATTAGCCTGTGTGTCTTCGTCCAGTGCCAAGCCATAGAAATTATCCTTTTGCAAACCGTCTGATTCGGTAAATTTATACCCCTCGGTAGGCCATTTTCCAATGATTCGAGCTCCTGTTTTTGAAACAGCCTCATGAAAAATTCCCAGGGCATCCACAAAATTGGCCGGATACAGCACCTGGTTACCCAGTCCAAAAATTGCAAAAGTTACGCCTGAAAGATCTTTGTTCTCAATTTCCCGGAAAAAATGATTCCATAAGTTATCATTGGTTGTTTCTTCCCAACTCTCTGCACCGATAGTAGAGCCTCCGAGAATTACAAGCTTATAACCGGCCAAATTTTGGGGGTCAAAATTATCAAGAGCAAATAAATC
>CAZGZO010000264.1:0-3994 GCA_964529695.1 uncultured Lentimicrobiaceae bacterium | reverse complement strand
TGTTTGAACGGTGGGCCTGGTATGGCCTGTTTGCCGTTCTGGCTTTGTATTTGACAAAATCCACCGATACGGGTGCCTTGGGATTCACCCAGACGCAAAAAGGAACCATTATGGGCACCGTCACAGCCATTTTGTATCTGTTGCCTATTGTTACCGGTGCTATTGCCGATCGGTTTGGATATAAAAAGGTACTGATACTCGCGTACATCGTCCTTTCTTCCGGCTATTTCATGATGGGTCGATTCACAACATACGGGTATGTATTCTTTGCTTTCCTTTATGTGGCATTAGGTGCTGCAATGTTTAAGCCTATTGTTTCGGCTACTGTAGCGAAAACCACTGATAAAGACACAAGTTCAATAGGCTTTGGCATTTTCTATATGATGGTGAATATTGGAGGCTTTTTGGGCCCCATCGTATCTTCAAAAATGCGCGTAGTAGCCTGGGGACATGTTTTTACCATGTCCACCGTCTCTATTCTGGTAAACCTGGTGCTGGTACTCCTCTTTTACAAAGAACCCAAGCGTGAAACGGAAGTCGAAACCAAAAAATATCTAGTCTTCGATTACGCATTTATTCTCTGGACCATTATCACGTCAATTATTATTTTCGTGGTTTTCTTCACCATTTTCCTTGCTCTTTTCATTTTAGAATCCTTCGTGATTTTCCTGTTAAAAGAACGGCTGAGTTTTAAGTTTGTAGAATTCATTATTACTCTCCCCATTGGAGAAGACAACAAGAAGATATTCAGAAATATAACAACGATTTTTAAAGATTCAAAATTCGTTCTCTTCCTGGTTTTTATTGTCGGCTTTTGGACTATGTTTAACCAGATTTTCTACACACTGCCAAACTTTGTTGACCAATGGGTAAACACCAAGCCGCTGTTTGAGTTTTTCCACAACATATGGTCTGGACTCACCTGGTTTTTCGGGCCAAATGATGGAAGGAAAGTAATTGAACCTGAAATTATTGTAAGCTTTGACTCAGCCTTCATCATATTATTCCAGATTATGGTTTCTTATATTGTGATGAAGTTACGCCCTATCAATTCTATGATCACGGGAATTATTGTTTCTGCTATCGGCGTAAGTCTTGCATTTGCAACGCACAGTGTTGGTTTTGTTGTGCTTGGAATTCTCATTTTCTCGCTTGGTGAAATGGCCTCCTCGCCAAAATTCACGGAATATATCGGCATTATCGCTCCCAGGGAAAAAGTGGGCCTGTATATGGGTTATTCATTCCTTCCTGTTGCAATTGGGAACGAACTGGCAGGATTTCTTTCTGGAAGGGTTTATCAAGCCATGAGTGATAAAATTTCTTTGTTACAGCTAGAAGCTGCTAGGCGCGGACTACACATTCCGGCTATTTCCAAAGTCACAAACTTCACCCAAAATGACTACATCGATCGTTTCTGCAAGCTCACAGGTATGAATCATTCACAGATGACAGAATATCTCTGGAAACACTATCATCCGGCTAACATCTGGTTGGTTTTTGCTGCGATTGGATTTATCGCCGTAGCAGGCTTGTGGATTTATGATCGGTTTATTTTGAAGAGTGGCAAACAGGTTCAGGTACAGTAAACCAGGGCACTTAATTAATTACGCACACACTGAAACGATTCAGGATACTTTGAAAGTTCATCAATTTGTTGCGGGCTGATATTGATGCCCGTTCCCCAGTCTTTGAAGAACTTAAATGCCTTGGTTATGTATTCTTTGTTGATTTTCGTGGTATAAGGAACAAACTGATTGTCCATATTCCCAGACAAATTCTTATTTAGATTAAAGACTTCTGCCCCATTTGTACAGTTAAAGTTGAAATGCTTTAAATCAACAAATTTCATGGCAGCTTCTCCAACTGGTTTTGTGAAAATTTTTTGTGGCCCGATGATCGTAGGCGTCTCAAAAATTTTGAAATATATTCTTATGTGAGTAATGTCATAAACAATGCTCCACTTTGTTCCATATCCCTGATTCACCGAATTCAAAATGGTGAATGCATTATCAATTAATGAATTACGCGAAGCAGGACGAATTGTTTTTAGCGCTTTCGCAGCTGTGCAAAAATTGTAAAGTGATCGATTTTTATCTGTTTTGCCATTTGTTTGATAACAACTCAAAGAATTGCTGTAGGTGCTGTTAGCAAGAACCGGCACAGGCAGCGATTTCTTGGTATGGCAAACCATTTTACCGTTTATAAATTCGATGGTCGCTACATTCCCGAACCTGTCACAAACAGTATAATGGTATTTGGACGTAGCGTCTTCTATTCTCAGCAATTTATTGCTGTTTATGACTTCTTTTACTGTTGAATAATTATCCAGTTGAAACTGAATCCATTGATTAGCATTGATGGCAAAACGCCTATCCTTTACCGGGTATTCCGTACTCCCTAAAGTCATACTCTCCACAACCAATCCAGCCTCGTTCATACCCCCATATGGCAGGTCCCTGCCAACCTGGTTAAAAGTGATACTACCATATTTTGATGTCCAGGAAATGGGTTTTTCAGTGGGATCAACCAAGGCCATCTTTTTTACATTTCTCGGATTGACAATCATAAGCCCTGAGCCTGTAATCCAGTCGAGATTACGTCCAAAAAAAAAATAATTCACCTTTTTGCAGAATAACAAATGTAGTACAAGGTAAAGCCTTGAAAATAATTAAGTTAAATGATAAAATTAGAAATAAAGTAATTGTAGATTTTAAACGCATCATCATGATAATTTTAAAATTTTTGTGAGTTATTATTTCCCATCTTTTGATGCAACAATTGGGAGAATTTTACTCGTTCTATCCATGGTATTTTCGATCATCCAGCGGCCTTTATAATATCTTAATTGGGTCATATAATAACCGGAAACAAGCAATTTATTGTTAACAGTTACTTTCCATTTTCCTCTTTCGAAAGCAATTGTATCGGATACTACAGAAAAAGTTTTTTTGACATCCACAAATCGGATGCCTTTGTTGTATCCTGCCAAAAGATGCTCTTTGTTATTTTCAATTCCTCTAATCACCGGAGAGTTATCATGCATCGACCAGATATCATTCATATAAAAAGCACTTATCGAATCCATTTCGCCTTTATTAAACCATTCAACATATTTATATGTTTTACTAAACCTTTCATAGGCAAGCCTGACCTCTTTGTAACGGTTATGTGAACGATACATCGACATGGCCACAAACAATCCAATTAAAATAACAGGAATCAATAAAATCACTATTTTTTTCATGGGTCTGGTTTTTAAGTTAAATAAATCCAAAACATCTTTAGACAGCTGCCCCAGCCAAATTCGGAGTCTGTAAGTCGTCCTATCAAGCTTATAGGAAAATTTCCCAAATGAACTATAGATTTCATAATCCAGACTTTCAAAAATCAGCTTTACTGTGTAACTCCGAGGTGTTACTTCCGCTGATTCAATTCTTTGAATTGTCCTAAGACTCACATTACATTTTTCAGCAAGCTCTCCTTGAGTTAAACCTTTTGCAAGTCTTAATTCGCTTTCCAAGATCCGGCTGTTTCATAATTATTTAAATTCGATGTAAAATTATATTGAACTTTAAAACCTCTCAAATTTAAGCATTGTATTTGATACGTCATTTTTACGTCATTCCACTCAACAATCTAGAATCCACCACTTTTAAAGTCACTGATACAATTGATGTAAAATAAATGCGATAGGAAATTCGACTGATTTACTCCAGAAAGCCTCTCCTTTTTACACGCTTGGCATTGGAAGAATGAACATTTCCTCCTCCCCAGGTAAGACCGGATTTTCGTTGCCTGAAGGGTGATTCATTTATTCCCCAGGAAGACTTCCCGTAGTCGTTTTTAGCGGTTTGTGATTTTTGTTCCTCCTCCAATGGATTTAAAGGTTCTTCCAGTGGTCCTTCATTGCGATATCTGGAGATAAAATAGCTAGGTATACAGACCAGTACCAATAAAATTATAGCAGCGTAAAGAAAGAAATCATTTCCTGGAA
>CAZGZO010000263.1:0-4005 GCA_964529695.1 uncultured Lentimicrobiaceae bacterium | reverse complement strand
GGCATTGGTTGAATTAATCGTTATTCCCTGATCTTTAAATTCATACAAAAAGATAGAAGCCAAACGTGCATTGGGGTCTATTTTCTGAAATGCAGTTCCAAACAACGTAACATAATCCTGGTTACTGTTTTTCTGCATTTGTGAAGCCATTTTCAAAGCCTTCAGGAAAATAGGATCTTTAGCATGGCTACCGGCCAAAGTCTTGATAATATCTGCGACTTTCACTTCAAGGACAACGTTCATACCACCTTTCAGGTCAAGGCCAAGGTTCAACTCGCGGTCTTTAACTTCTTTGTAAGTGTATTTTCCGATAAGCATGTTGTAAACCACCTTGTTGTTAACACTGTCAAGGTAGTAGCTCTCACGTGCTTTGGCAATAGAATCCATGTAGTAAGTCTCCATGGCCTGGTTTCCTTGTGCCAATTGTTTTGCCTCATGAATTGCTTTCGCGTTATGCGCGTACTCGCTTGCATGCTTCTTAACCCGGCCACCCACATAAGTGAAGCTAAGCTGGTATAGACAAACCAATGCAAAGGCAATTGCAAAAAACCTAATAGCTGCTTTGTTTTGCATTTGTAATTAACGATTTATAGTTTTTACTTTCTTTTTTTAAGGGTGCAAAAATAGCATAATATTTGATATATTACAAAATACTTCAACCACCCCAAACCCGCGTAATTTCTAGCTTTAGTATAAAATTCACGAGAATTATTTAATTTATAATTATTTTATAATCAACTTCTTAACCATTTCCATAGCGTGGCATAGTTTACCTTTTTTCCATAAATCAAAATCCCAACTCTGTATATTTTTCCTGCAACGAAAGTGGATAAAATAAATGTCAACATAAGTACACCGGCAGAAACCCCTACCTGCCACCACGGCACTCCGAAGGGAATTCGCAGCATCATAATTACAGGTGAGGTAAAAGGAATCATTGATAACCAAAATGCCAAAGCGCCATCCGGTGCATTGATGATGATGCCAGTCATGGCTATAGAAAAAATCAACGGAATTGAAACTGGCAACATAAACTGCTGAGAATCTGCATCATGGTCAACAGCCCCACCAATGGCTGCAAACAAGGAAGCATAAAGCAAATAACCCGCCAGGAAGAAAAACAGGAAACTAAAAATCATGACTTTAAAATCGATGGTGGAAAGCACCTGATTAATCTGAGTTACAGCAAAATGCGTTACTTCAGAAGTAGCTTGGGTTCCGGCAGCCATTTTCTGTTCTGTAAGCATCTTCAATCCAGAAGACAACTCACTACCCCCAATGCTGGCTTGGAAAACACCAACCAGTCCCATTGTCAGAATAATCCACAATAGAAATTGTGTAATACCTACCAGCGCAATCCCAACAATTTTTCCCATCATCAACTGAAAAGGCTTTACCGATGAGATTATTACCTCCACAATACGGTTGGATTTCTCTTCCATCACACCCCGCATAACCTGGGCACCAAACATAAAAATGAAAAAATAAATCATCAAACCGGAAAATATTGCCAATCCCATTTCCGCATCTGAGTAAACCCGTTTTTCTTTTCCATCCGACTGAACTTTAATCATTTTCAGGTTTATATCTACACGAGATGATTTTATAACGTTTGGGTTAATACCTTCTGATAGTAGCTTTCGTTTCTGGACTTCATTTTTCATCACCATCCTTACATAAGCACTGACATCAATGCCGGCACTTCCTTCGGAATACATTTCTGCATACACCGGAAGATTCAATCCCGGTAATGGAATATAAAGCAGTATTTCCTTCTTTTTCAACGCTTGTGCCTTCAGAGTATCGAAATTCCCATTTACATAGGTAAACTTCATATTAGGCTGGTCCTTAAATTTTTGGTAAAACCATCCCGTTTCGTCCAGCACGGCAATCTTTTTCATGGAACCTCCACTCATTGTGGCAAAATAAACCGGCAGAACGATAAGAGCGGCCATCAACAGTGGCCCTATAATTGTCATCACGATAAAGGAGCGCTTGCGGACGCGCGTGAGATATTCGCGCCGGATTATGAGGAAGATTTTGTTCATTATGGGCGTTGCCTTTTTCTAGTCTGAAAGTTTAATGATAACTGGTATTCAAATTTATGTAAGAGAACAAAAATAATATTTTCTCTGCTTCGAAAGCCGCTTGAAATGGAAATTGAAAAACGTGATTCACTTTGTTACCCACTGGCCCCCTAAAGGGGGAACTCCGGCAGTATAATCTTTGCACCCAGGAAAATGGGTGAGCACGCCCCTTCAGGGGTTGGGGGTTCGGTGGAACAAAATCTCATTCTGATAGATAATTTCTAAACATAATTTATAATACCGAAACGCACAATTCATTCAGACTTAAAATTTTTTAAATAAATGTTGAAATAAAAGGGCCTATTTATATGAATCTTTAAATTTGCAAAAATTGAAAAAAATGGAAAATATTACAGAACGTTTTATTCGTTACGCTAAAGTTGAAACCACCTCGAACCCTGAAAATGAAAATTCATGTCCAAGTTCTGAAAACCAATGGGATTTGGCAAAAATGCTTTTTCAGGAATTGAAAGATTTGGGTCTTGAAGACGTCACCATAGATGAACACGCATATGTAATGGCCACGTTACCGGCCAATACGAAAGGAGATATTCCTACTATTGGATTTATTGCCCATTTCGATACAGCCCCTGATTTTACAGCAAAGAATGTGAATCCACAGGTGCATGAAAATTACGATGGTGGTGATATTGTACTAAATAAAGAACAAAATATTGTTTTGTCTCCTAATGATTTTGAAATTCTGAAGAATTACAAAGGTAATACGATAATTACCACAGACGGGGCAACACTTCTGGGAGCCGATGATAAATCAGGGGTTACTGAAATTATTGCGGCTATGGAATATTTGATGGAACATCCTGAAATCAAGCATGGAAAAATTCGCATAGGCTTTAATCCGGATGAAGAAATCGGAAAAGGCGCCCATCTGTTTGATGTGGAAAAATTCGGTGCAAAGTGGGCTTACACGCTGGACGGAAGCGAAATCGGCGAATTGGAATATGAAAATTTCAATGCAGCAGGTGCCAAAGTTCATATTAAAGGATTGAGCGTGCATCCCGGAACAGCTTATAAACAAATGATTAATTCCTTGTTGGTTGCCAACAAATTTATCTCTGTGCTTCCTGCTGATGAGATTCCTGAAAAGACGAAAGAGTATGAAGGTTTCTACCATCTTTATCAAATGAAAGGAAATGTAGAGAATACTGAATTACAATATATTATTCGCGACCACGACAAAACTTTATTTGAAGAGAAAAAAGCTAAATTTCTGGATGCTGTCAAGGCTGTGAATGATGAATACGGACAGGAAGTAATTACTGTTGACATGGAGGATCAATATTACAATATGAAGGAAAAGATTGAGCCTCAGATGCACATTATTCATATTGCCGAAGAAGCTATGAAACGGGCTGATGTAAAACTGAAAATTAATGCCATCCGTGGTGGGACAGATGGAGCACAATTATCCTACAAAGGACTTCCCTGCCCCAACGTTTTTACTGGAGGCCATAATTTCCACGGCCGTTACGAATTCATTCCTGTAGAATCTATGTTGAAAGCTATGGAAACTGTTGTGAATATTGCAGCTATTACTGCTGAGAAATATGCCTAAAAAGGTATTTCTAGATAGAGTGAAAGGCTGTTTCTTTTGGGGAGCAGCCTTTTGTCTTGGGTGATACTATGGTCAGACTGTTGGGAGACAGTGGTGAGACAGTTGTGTTACAGGTTGAAGTTTGGGAACCGAAGTCCGGTAGGGATGGGAACGGCAGCCCGAAAGGACAAAGCCGAGCAGCGCCCGGGGAGGCAGGGCGACAAGGGAGCCCCTGAAAACCCGTTGGCGATGCCGGATTTTGGCCTGAGGACTATAGTGGACAGCCCGTTAAGCCGGCCAAGAAAAGTGACAGGGTGACTTGGTGACAAAGTGACAAGGCGAAACAACCATCATACATCGAAT
>CAZGZO010000262.1:0-4020 GCA_964529695.1 uncultured Lentimicrobiaceae bacterium | reverse complement strand
GGGCATCTCTATGGTGTGCCTCCCAACCATCGTCAATTATTATGTATTTGTAACCAGCGGCTTTCATGCCCGAAGACACCATCGCATCTGCGACCTCTTTAATTAGCTTTTCGTTTATGTTCGTGCCGAAGGTATTCCAACTGTTCCAGCCCATTGGTGGAGTTAATGCAAGAGATTTGTTTCTCTGTGCATAAGTTGGGAGACTGACCACTATCAGCAGCGTAACAATAAAAATTCTCTTCATGGGTTAGTTTGTTTTTTTATATTTTAATAAGATTACAAAAGATGATTAACGAATTTCGTTATAAATCTGCACACGACTTTATTTTAAGTTGATTTGTGATTCATTTGCTTAATTTTTATCAGCGATCCATACTTCCATGGTGTTAATACCCCTGTTGCTCCGGGCATAATATGGAATCGCTTTGATTGACTATTTTGATAATTGTTTCAAAATTTCGGGCTGCCGGAATTTTTATTTGCCTGGCAAACAGCGATTCCATAAAAAAAAGAATATAGTCAATAATACCAGTAATCCACTTCGTTTCATAATATTTGGGCTACATCTCCTGTCATTAATCAACTCCCCCATGCTTCATTGTCTCTTGTTCAAGGTCGGCACAGGTTGGCCATATTTTACCCATAGATCGTTTTAAGAAGACTGTTAATGTTATTGATTAACTGAACGGCAATCGTTTCATCATTAAAATTACGGCTTACCTTTTTGATCTTTTTTATCCAAACGTTTGGTATTTATATAGCCGTTCTGCATATTTGAATGTACATCAGGACTGATTCTCCTTTTTGTATATCGATTTCCGACCCTGTTCTACAGCGCTATCGTTTGCAGAAATTGACGGGCAGCTCTAACTAATAGTGACTTATTAACATAATTATAAGAGTATAATATACTTTTAAGAACAAAAATAAACTACAATGATGCTTTTCATATATAATATTTGGTCAAATAAATGGATAATCTGGCCATTTATAATACTCCATGTCATGCAACTTATTAATTACATCTTCCAATGAGATTGCATAATCAGTTAAATCGTGCTCTATCCAAACCGGTTAGAAAACTTACGGGAGAGAAGGCATAAAAAGTATTTTCACATATTCTGTAGCTTTGCACGGTCCTCAAGATAGGAGTAAAGTAGTTTTGCCGACACTACGTTGCAGAAAAACAATTGACTGGCAACGGTTAGGGCTTTACAACAATTATATCTTTTTTTATAAAAGGTTTCCCATCCAAATCTACTCCCTGAAGAACAATGGCATATTTGCCAGGCGTATCTGGCGTAGTAAATGAAAGATGAATTTCATGTTCAGAAGTTAATGTTACATCCGGATTCCAGTACAAAGTATTTCTTGTGTCAGGCTGTTTAAGTGATTCCGGGGTTGTAATGGAACAGTGACAATTGTTGTGCAAGAATCTGTAATTCAGAAACATTCCTGAGTGCGGTAAATCAATACCGGCAAAGTCACCTTTTTTTGAAATGAAGTTGACAATACCTCCATATTTCATCCCCCCGATTACATAAGGTTTGTTAACTACTTCGATACGGGAAATATTCTTGGGAGATAAGGCAAGAATTTTCTCAGGTTTGTCAACAGCCACTCCATCAACTAAGACCAGAGCCTGTAAATAGGCCATTTGTGGAAGAAGGCTGACTATTTTGAGGTATTTCTTACCATGGCGTTTTCTGACTTTTACCAGAGAATTAAGATTATCAAGATAAGCTTCAATGGTAGGAAGCTGAATATATTCATTGAGCTTTAAGGTGTAAGAAGGCGTTCCGTAAAAAGCTTTTACAGATTTTGATGGTTTTTTATTCTTAAGAAGGTTTTTGCTATTAATGAATTGTCTGACCTGGAAATTCTTAACCATTTGGGTAGCCTCCAACCGTTCACTCGAATCGATTTTAAAAATAGGAGCAGGCAACTGGATTGGTGAAGTAGAAAAATCATTGTCCACCAATATTCTATTGTGGCTTTCCACCATATTGTGTGGTTCGAGGAACAAATCCCGATTTCCGGTATAGGGTGGCAGAGAAAAGAAGAAATGTCCCTTGCTATCAGTTTTTACGGCCATAAAAATTTTTCCTTTGCCTATTATGGAAAGATTTACATCGACTCCTGCTTCTCCTTTTTTAGTAAGACTGTCCAGCAAAGTTCCGGTGATTGAAATACCCCTGTTCTCGGGATAAAATTTAAGCATATTCACTTTTGTCGATATGGAATGCATCGGAATCATTTTATCAGGAATAACCATGTCCGGAACTACGGTAACACAAAGCCTTTGCGTTTTTTCAAAAGCTTTCTTTGTATTGAGGGTAACATTTACTTTTTCTCTGGCCTGATAAACTTTTTTCGCGGTATTTAAGATAATGCTATTTGCCAGAGGGTTACCTGATATTTTCTGAGTTCCATGTTCTGCTTTTTTATCCCCTTTCAGTACTTCTTTATTAAAGGGATTGATTATTTTCAGTCGAACGTAAGGATATGAGTGCGGACCAACATTTCGCATATACTTTGTGTAAACTCTCAAATAATAATTTCCCGTGAGAATGTGGGAAGGAATGGTCAGACATCCGTGTGAAGTTCCGTGAATCAAAAGGAACTTTGCGCCGGTAATCTGCGTGCCGTCCGGTTCAATAATTTCAGCATAAACGATATCGCTCAATCCCTGTTGAGCATGATTTGTAACAAACGCAGCGAAATGTATGTTTTCGCCGGCGATATACAATCCACGGTCTGTAAATAGTGCTAATCTTTCTGCTTTGGGATATATAGGACTCTGTTGTGCTTCGATAGCAAAAGGAAGTCCAAGCAATAAGATAATGAATAGATAATATTTGTAGTTTGTCTTGTTCATGATTAATTTGGCCAAAATGAAGGTTTAACATTGGTGCCACCCTGTAACAGGCAATTAACACAAATTGGCGATAACATAATTTGGAGTGGCTTTCCGGATTTTGGGTCAGCCTTTATAGCTGCTGGAAGGTCTTCAGTTGGAATCGACTTGTAGCCATTCTTGAGAACTTTTTCAATGCATGCTGTGTCGTAATTCACCTTTAATCCTTGAACACCAGTTATGAAAATTCTTTTGTGACTTTCTGATTCAGCACTGAAAAATCCCAGTACTTCCTTATCAGGATTTGTAATATCATGAAGGTTCCCTTGAACAGTAATGGGTTGGTTTACATATAAACCATCCTGCTGAGAACTATTACCTTTTAGCTTATTCCAAAAATTATAGGCTGCTTTGCTTAAGGCAAATTGTTCAATAAGCATGCTGTAACCATTGGCTAGCTTGGGTGTAGTATTTGTTACGTATTGCAGAGGAAAATTAACATATTTGTTTTGTGATAAATTAGCGGTCGATAAGGTGAAAATTTTTGGAATTTTCCTCGTATCCCAGCAGGTGTATTTAGAATAGTCCGGTGATCTATTTTCATGGAGTATCACTCCATTATAATAATATTTAACCGGATATTTGGCGTGATACTTCCAGGTTTCGTAAATAATCCAACGATAGTAATGACTATCTGCATTTGTGCCTTTTAGGTTGATGTAAAATTGCACCACTTGTTGCGGATTGTCTATTCCGGAAATTTGCTTATCTATTAACTGATAATGAATTGAATCCACAGGAGGAACCTGTGAAATGGTGTCATAATCCGAAACGATATTTTCTTTGTCGGGCGTAACAATATTTACCCTGAAAACATGTCCGGGAACCAGATATTGAGGGTCAACCAGGGTAGAATAGCTTCCATTCCCTAAATCGACCATTGGGAAACTATGATTTTCATTATCCTGGATTGTAACTTTGCAACCTTGTACAGGTTTGTACACCAAACTGTCAGTAGGTGTAGTCATTGAAATATTTACAGTTTGTGTTTGTGCTCCCATCGTTACCTGACCTGATACAACATAGTCATTCTCGTTCGAACTTTTTATTCCCGGAGAATACTGCTTTACACAAGAAGAAAGTGTAAGCAATATCGTGCCAAT
>CAZGZO010000261.1:0-4023 GCA_964529695.1 uncultured Lentimicrobiaceae bacterium | reverse complement strand
TCCACCTCTGTGACAGATGGTTCTATCTTTTCAAGTAATCCAGTTAGTTTTCCCATTTTTACATGATCACAGGCTCCCATAACAGCACCACAGGAAGTATGGCCCAATACCAGCAATAATTTTGACCCTGCCAATTTGCATGCAAACTCAAGACTACCGAGTACATCTTCATTGACAACATTGCCGGCAATTTTCACGTTGAAAATATCGCCGATTCCCTGGTCAAAAATAATCTCGGTGGGAACGCGGGAATCAATGCAACTTAAAACCACAGCAAAAGGATATTGTCCTGACGAAGTAGCCTGTCGTTCTGCTTGAAAATCCCTGTTTACAAATTGTTGATTCTGGTAACGCTTATTCCCTTCTTTTAACAAATCCAATGCCTTTTCACCGGTCATGAATTGTCTGTTATTTATATCGTTCGAAATCATAATTATTTACTTGTTTTGAAAATTCCAGTAAAGGCAATGATGAATCCTTACCACCGCCAAAACGACAAAAATATAAAAATGTTAAAACCTGTATTTGATTGATTTTATCCTAAGCATATGTTAATTATTACTACATTTGCTAGCGGAAGTGTCAAAATGTATCAAAACAATATTTACCTTTATACAAACATTAATAATTTTGTATATATAGTTGTACTATTGACTTAAAAAAACCATTTAACCCTAAAATAAATTTACGAAAATGTTTGATTTCCGATTAAGAGTTTTCCATTCTGCCGCGAGGCATGCCAGTTTTTCCAAGGCTGCTGAAGAGCTTTTTATAACGCAGCCGGCTGTCAGTAAACATATTCAGAGTTTAGAGCAATATTTCAAAACCAAACTTTTTCTCAGGCAGGGGAACAAAGTTTCACTTACTCCGGAAGGTCAAACACTTTATAAATATGCCGGTGAAATATTTTCCTTGTATAAAAAGATGCAATATGATATGGATCGGCATGGGAACAGAAATACAGGCCACATTCGATTGGGTGCCAGTACCACGCTCACGCAATATGTGTTGCCTGTGTTACTTAACAAATTCCACCATCAATATCCTGAAATTAGTCTGGAAATTCTGAACGAAAATACTGATCGCGTTGAGGAAGCTTTGCTGCATAAGGAAATAGATCTGGGAATCATCGAAGGACGCACTAAAAAACGGGAAATCAAATACACTCCTTTTTTGAAGGACGAGCTTGTTCTTGTTGCCAGAAAGGTGCATCCTTTAGCAAAAAAAGGTTCCATTACGCTGGGAGATCTTAAAGAAATACCATTAGTAATCAGAGAATTAGGCTCAGGAACCTTACAGGTAATCCGACATTATCTGAAAGAAATCAATGTTCGTATCAGTGATCTCAATGTTCAATTGGTTTTGGGTAGCACAGAAGGCATAAAGAATTATTTAAAGAACACAGAAAACTTTGCTTTCCTTTCCATCAACAGTATTACAGAAGAGTTGAAAAATGGCACTTTCAGTATCATTGATTATCCAGGACCAAAAATGAACAGGAATTTCTATTTCACCTCTCTGCACGGAGAAGAAGAGAAAACAGCCTTGTTATTTGAAAATTTTGTGATTGAAAATTTGGCTGGCTGACAACCCATTCTATTTCTTATTTTTGAACGCTTTCAAATAGTCTCAGAAACCGATTATTACAGTTTCTGAACTGAAATATTCACTACATTTGGAATTGAATTTTTTTCCTTGAAACTGTTCATAAAACTTCCAGCATGTCCGTCCGCAATCTTGATAACATTTTCCGTCCCCGTCGTATTGCACTTTTTGGTATTACACATAACGCCAAAAGCATCGGAGGCATAACTCTGAAAAATTTAATGGAAGGGGGTTTCCCAGGTGTCATCTACCCGATAAATTCCAAGCGTGAAGCCGTCCTCGGAATTCCTTGTTTCCCGGATGTAAAAAGTCTTCCTAAGAAGCCTGACCTTGCTGTTATTGTAAATCCTGCAGAGGAAGTTCCCGATATTATTGACGAATGCGGAAAAGCCAGGGTCCACGGAATCATTATCATGTCTGCCGGTTTTAAAGAAGCCGGAGAAAAAGGAAGATTGCTGGAAGCGGAATTGAAAAAGCGCCTGAAAAAATATCCTGATATGCGGGTGCTGGGACCCAACTGCATGGGTATTATCGTTCCGGGTAGTCACCTGAATATCAGCTTTGCCAGTGGGATGCCTCAAAAAGGGCATATTGCTTTTATTTCACAGTCCGGGGCGTTGGGAACCGCCTTACTGGATTGGTCAAAAGAGACCAAAATCGGATTTTCTTTCTTTGTTTCCATAGGCAATGCACTTGACGTAACTTTTGGCGATCTTATCGATTATTTTGGACAGGACATCAACACCTATTCTATCATTTTATATGTTGAAACCCTGGGCGACGCACGACGATTTTTGTCTGCAGCGCGGGCTTTTGCCAGAAGAAAACCTATTATTGTTTACAAATCAGGTAGGTTTCCCCAATCCGTGCAGGCGGCTATTTCACACACCGGTGCATTGGCTACCAAAGATAACATCTGCGATGCACTGCTTCGGAGGGCAGGACTGGCAAGGGTTTACAACATGGGGAACATATTTGATTTCAGCGATCTTGTTGGAAGAAGAAAAGTTCCGAAAGGTTTCGGACTGGCTATCATTACCAATGCAGGAGGCCCGGGTGTGATGGCAACCGATATCCTTATTTCAGAAGGCGGCAAACTAGTTGAGCTTAAAGAAGAAACCAAAAACAAATTGGACAATATTCTTCCACCGTTTTGGTCTAAAAACAATCCGGTGGATGTGTTGGGAGATGCTTCTCCGGAAACCATAAGCAAAGCATTGGAAATTGTTGTAGAACAGGATGATGTAAATGCAGCGCTGGTAATAATTACACCACAGGCTCTAACACAGCCAACTCAAACAGCAAAAAAAGTGGTTGAAATTGCTTCAAAAACCAGCAAGCTTATCATGGCTTCCTGGATGGGCGGACCCAGCATGCAGAAAGGAAAAGAGATATTAAGCGATGCGCAGGTAGCCGTTTTCTCCACACCGGAACAGGCTATTCAAGCTTATATGACCTTGATGCATTATTCCAAAAATATGGAAATCTTGTTCGAAACACCCAAAGAAGTTCCCGTTGATTTCAGTTATGACCGGGAGGCGCTGCGGAGGAAATATGTCAAAGAAGTCTTCCCAAAAAACAAAGTTCTTTCGGAAAATGATTCCAAAAACCTAATTACAGATTACGGAATCCAGGTTACCCGGCCACAGCTTGTATCTAATGAAAAAGAAGCCGTCGAAATAGCACGGGATAAAGGTTACCCGGTAGTTTTGAAAATTCAGTCGCCCGATGTCACGCACAAATCAGATGTTGGAGGTGTGATTCTGAATATCGATAATGATGATATGGTTGTTCACGCCTACCGGCAGCTGCAAAAAAACTTTAAAGAACATGCTCCAAAAAATGCTCATTTGGAGGGCATTACAGTTCAGAAAATGGCGGACACGCGCCATGCTGTGGAGCTGATTGCAGGATTCAGGAAAGAAGCAACATTCGGTACTGTGATGATGGTTGGAATGGGCGGTACAACTGCAGAATTATTTAAGGACCAACGTCTTGAATTTCCGCCACTTAACGAACAACTTGCGCGCCAGATGTTGCAGTCATTGAAAATTTATCCGATGCTGGAAGGCTATCGCGGCAGTCCACCAAAAAATATCGACAAACTGGTGGAAGTTTTAATACGATTGTCGTATCTGGCTGCAGACTATCCGGAAATTGAAGAACTGGATATTAACCCCCTGATTGTCACACCCGATGACGTTATCGCATTAGATGCACGAATTGTAGTAGATCCGAACGAGTTGGGAAAAGAAGACATTGAGTACCGTCATTTGTTGCTTCGCCCCTATCCTGAAAGGCTGATAAAAAAAACACAGTTGCCGGACGGAACCCCATTGACGCTGAGGCCCATCAAACCGGAAGATGAACCGTTGTGGCTCGAGATGCTGGATAATTGTTCAAAAGACACAATTTATT
>CAZGZO010000260.1:0-4039 GCA_964529695.1 uncultured Lentimicrobiaceae bacterium | reverse complement strand
ATCATCCATTAAAATCATAATGGATCATAACAATCCTAATAAATCAGTGTACTATACTATGTGATAAAGAAAATTAATACTTTAAATATTTCACGTCTAGACTATCAATTTTTCAGAAAGTCGCATAAATTTCTCAGCAACCGATTGTATCCATTTTTGTATTTTTGCCGCGATGGCGGATTATTCAAAATATATTCAGGAAGAGCCTTTCAGGTCAATTGCTAAATTGGCTGCTGAAAGGAAAATTCAAGCTTTTGTTATTGGCGGTTTTGTCAGGGATCTGATATTAGATCGCCCTTCAAAAGACGTTGATTTTGTGGTGGTTGGAAGCGGAATTGATTTTGCAAAAGCCCTGGCTCCCAAATTAGGGAAGAAAGTAGAAGCCAAATATTTTCCAAATTTTGGTACTGCTATGATCCGGTTTAAAGAATGGGAACTGGAATTTGTCGGGGCTCGAAAAGAATCTTACCGGAAAAATACCCGCAAACCCATTGTTGAGAACGGCACACTGGAAGATGACCAGCGTCGTCGCGATTTTACCATTAATGCGCTATCCATCAGTTTAAATCAGGATGATTTCGGGACACTCCACGACCCGTTCAACGGATTGAACGACCTGAAGAAGAAACTGATAAGAACGCCATTGGATGCCGACATCACTTTTTCAGATGATCCTTTGCGGATGATGCGGGCAATCCGTTTTGCCACGCAGTTGGGTTTTAGAATTGAGCAAAACACGCTAAAAGCAATCAGCAGAAACAAAAACAGAATCTCCATCGTATCCAAAGAGCGGGTGAATGATGAACTCAACAAAATAATCCTTGCCGACAAGCCGTCAAAAGGCTTTAAAATACTGGAAGAAAGTGGATTGCTGAAGAATATTTTTCCTGCAATGACGGACCTTAAAGGTGTTGAAGTCATTAACGGCAAAGCCCACAAGGACAATTTTTATCACACATTGGCAGTGCTTGACAATCTTGCCAAGACTTCTGATAATCTTTGGTTGCGTTGGGCAGCAATACTGCACGACATTGCCAAACCTATCACCAAACGGTTTGACCCCAAAACTGGATGGACCTTTCATAGCCACGAATATGTTGGGGCCAAAATGGTTCCGGGAATTTTCAAAAAGCTTAAGCTTCCGCTAAATGAGAAAATGCATTTTGTTCAGAAGATGGTTTTGCTACATTTGCGTCCCATCGTATTGGCTCAGGAAGTAGTTACCGATTCGGCTGTCAGGCGTTTACTTTTCGATGCAGGAAATGACATCGATGAATTGATGTTGCTTTGCGATGCCGACATTACTTCTAAGAACGAAGCCAAAGTCAAAAGGTATCTGAAAAACTTCCAACTGGTCAGGAGAAAGCTGAAGGAAGTGGAAGAAAAGGACCGCATCAGGAACTGGAAACCGCCCATCGACGGTGAATTAATCATGAAAACATTCGGACTCAAACCTTCCAAAACTGTGGGTGAAATCAAAACAGCCATCCGTGAAGCTATCCTGGACGGAAAAATCCACAACACCTTCGAAGATGCCTATCCATTTATGATTCAAACCGGAAAGGAAATGGGACTAAAAATTCAAAATCAGGAAGATGCTCCCGAAAAACCTCAACAAACCGAATTAGAAAATAGTAATTAATTTCCCATGGCACCTTCCGATAAGAAGTCCACATTGATCGTTATCCTAGGGCCAACGGCTTCCGGGAAAACCGGTATTGCTATTGAAATGGCCAAATACTTTCATACGGAAATCATCTCTGCAGACTCACGTCAGTTTTATCGGGAAATACCCATTGGAACTGCAGCTCCTACTGCTGAGCAGATGGGAGAAGTACCACATCACTTTGTAGGTCAGCGATCTATTACTGAAGATTATAATGTTTCGCAGTTTGAAAAAGAAGTGCTGGAACTTTTATCGGAGAAATTCCAGAAAAAAGATGTTATGATAATGGTCGGAGGCTCCGGGTTATACCTTGATGCCGTTTGCAAAGGCATTGACGACCTCCCCGACCCGGACCCTGAGATGCGGAAGGATTTAAATCAACTATTTGAATCAAAAGGAATTACAGCTTTACAGGAGCTTTTAAAAGAATTAGATCCCGAATATTATGAGCAGGTAGATATCAATAACCCCAAACGCCTACTGCGAGCCATTGAAGTCTGCAAACAAACCGGCCTAAAGTACAGTGAGTTGAGATTAAATCAGCCAGCAGATAGGAATTTCAGGATTGTTAAAATAGGGCTGGAAGTGCCCAGAGAACAGCTTATTCAACAAATTCATCGCCGTACGGATGAAATGATGAAACACGGACTGCTGGAAGAAGCAAAATCCATGCTGCCTCACAGAAACCTCAATGCCTTGAATACGGTTGGATACAAAGAACTCTTTGCCTATTTAGACGGGGAATGGACGCTGGACCTTGCCATTGAAAAAATCAAAACCAACACCCGTCGTTATGCCAAGCGTCAGATGACATGGTTTAAAAGAGATAAGGAAATTCAGTGGTTTTCTCCTCAGAATTCAGATGATATTCAAGCTTTTATCGAGGATCGTCTCTAGTGTTTTGTCATACGATTGTATGACTACTTTTCTCCCTCCCATTCAGCATAAAACTGCTCCAAATACATCTCCATAAACCGATGCCTCCCCTCCGCCATCTTTTTCCCGGTGGGCGTATTCATCATATCTTTCAATAACAACAATTTTTCATAGAAATGATTGATTGTCGGGGCTTTGGCAGCTTTGTATTCTTCTTTGCTTTGATTGGGATTGGGTGGAATGGCAGGATCATACAATGCTCTGCCTTTAAAGCCTCCGTAATTAAAGGCCCGGGCAATACCGATAGCTCCCATGGCATCCAGCCGGTCTGCATCCTGAATAACCTGTAATTCTTTGGAAACAAAAGGGTTCTTCTCATTCCGGTTTTTGAATGAAATATACTTGATGATATTGATTACATGATTGATAATTTCCGGTTCCACCGACATGGAAATTAGAAAATCCTCGGCAATCCGCGGACCAACTTCCTCGTCCCCTTTGTGAAATTTAGCATCGGCAATATCATGCAAGAGTGCTCCGATATTCACAATGAAGGTATTAGCCTTCTCACCCTGGGCGATGTGCAAGGCAAGTTTCCGAACCCGGTAAATGTGCCACCAGTCATGGCCTCCCTCCGCCTCTGCCAATGTTTCTTTTACAAATATTTCTGTCTTTTCTATTATTTTTTGTCTCTCTTTATCCACTGTTTAATTTGATTTTAATTTACAACTTAAGGTCCCACAAAATGCTTTTTTTGTCCTCCTGAGCAAAGCGAAGGATCTAAACACGTGATTTTCTCATTAATATAGATTCTTCACTGCGTTCAGAATGATAATTCTTACTTGTTTTGAAAAGTTCTTATTCTTTTAATTATACTTCACAGCAGCATAGCCCACCCAATGGTGCTTATTGGCCGGAGCGGTAATTCCCATATGCAAATCGCTCACAGGAATCGGTTTTCTTTCAATACTGGTTGAATAGCCAATAGGTTGTCCGTGAATGGGTTTCCCAAACAAGCTTTCATTGAGATCATCAACCGTTAACACACCCAGGGGAACAGAATATCTTCCACACCAGGTCCATTTGTACTCCCTGAAGTTATCTGCCTGCACGGTTGACTGGCAAAATTTGTGAATGCTGTCTGAGGAAACATTTCCGGAAATCAACTGCATCAATTCATGTTCATGAGCCTTCACTTTAGAGTAGCTGCTATCTCCAATTCCCATAAATGCAAAATTGCTTCCTCCCCAGCCCTCATCTCCATAATGCACTGCATCTGTTGAAATTACAAAGGCATAATCCGTGCCCCATTTTAAATTTTCGGATGTTGTAGCTCCTTTAATGGCTTTAGACAGGTCTTTGGCAATCTTTTTCATCCTGTCAAATGGCATGGCCGGAACCAGTATGGAAACTATCTCCACATCATGATTAAAATACTGCAGCCAGGGAATTTCGGCTTCCACGGAGTGTTCAATGGACTGCATGGAGTCGTTAACC
>CAZGZO010000259.1:0-4050 GCA_964529695.1 uncultured Lentimicrobiaceae bacterium | reverse complement strand
TCAGGCTGAATAAACTCAACGGTTGCCATACTTTGTTGTTTAACATCCACTTTGGCCCGTTACCGGGATTTAAAGGCCCTGTACCGGTATTTTGGCAGTTAAAACAGGGTGTGAAAAGACTGGGACTAACGATTCATAAGCTCTCTGAAAAGTTTGACAGCGGGGCAGTGGTTTGGAAAAAAGAAACGGACAACCTGCCGTATTATAATTATCATTTGGTAGAACAGTTGTTCAGCCAGTTATGTGTAGAGGGCGTTTTTTACATACTGCAACATTTGATGACCGGTCAGGTCCTTCCTGTGAAAGAACAAAAACCTGGTGCAGGAAACTATCAAAAAAAACCGGAATTGAAAGATGTCCTGATAAACTGGCAGCAGATGAACGCCAATGAAATATGCAATCTGGTACGCGCCTGCAACCCCTGGAACAAAGGAGCCCTTTCCTTGTTTGCCGGGCAGGAAATAAAACTGATGGATGCCATCCTATTGGAGAATGAAAAAGGCACGAAAGAAATGGTAAAACCAGGTACCATATTAAACAACAATGATGGTTTACAAATTGGTACTGCAGATGACAAACGCATTAAAGTGAACATGCTGTTTTACCAGGATAGTTTCGTACCGTCTTATGATGCAAAGTATTGGGGATTTGAGAATGGAAAGCAATTTGATAGTTAAACGACGTTATTAATTATGTAAACAATTACCCAAATACTTTTTTGTATATTTACTAAACTTAATAAATGAAATTATGGAAAACAAAGAAAAACAAATCTGGGAAACTCCGAAAATTTCGGATCTTGATACGATTAATACTGAAAGTGGAACTAACATTCTTACGACTGAAATTCTTGGTGGTATTTATACTCCCTCTTAACTTTTTGAAAATCAGCAATTATAAATTTTCATCTGCTAACTTAAGGTATAAGCTAATGGAATCAGTTATTTTCCTGGTTGACAGGTTTTTATGAGTGATCGAGAGCAGTATGCAGGAAGGCAAAGCCTCTAACTCTAAAGGTTGTGAACCAGGGGTAACAAAGAAGCAAAGGGATTATTAATTTGATCTCTAATAAATTCCTCTTCAGCGGTTAGGGCAATGTCATTTAGTTAAGCGTGCAAAAAAACGAACGTCATCCTATGTTTGCTTCACATGTAAACTTTGTTTTACCTTGAAAGAAGAGAATGAAAAATAGCAAGTAACCACTGAAACTGAGGAATTAAATTCTGGTTTAGGTACTGTAAAAAAGCATGATAATTTATTATATTTGACAAGCAGTAGGTATATAGTTGCCACGCGTTAAGAGCCTTAAAACTTTATGAAATCTTTACATTTTGATTTTCCGCTGGAATCCGTTACAGTTCAGCTTGCTGAGGTTAACGAAGAACATCTTCCTTCCCCTTTTTTAACGCGTCCCCACCTGGAGATAAATGAAAATGATTTTTTACTCAAAGTAAAGAATGTGGCCCATTACCGGGCACAAGACGGGGAAAAGGTCTTTATCACGCCTCTGAACGGGACGGACCGGGATTCCATTCAGCTTTTTCTGGAAGGCTCGGTACTGGGGGCTATTTTACACCAAAGGGGAATCTTGCCATTTCACGGAAGTTCCTTTGAATACAAGGGAAAAGGAGTGATGATTTGTGGTGTCTCAGGTGCCGGGAAGTCCTCAGTTACGGAGGCTTTCTGCATAAATGGCGCCCGGTTTGTATCAGATGATATTACCCCGGTAGGGGTTTCAGATAATCAAACAGAGATGCTTCCGGTGAAAACCCGCATTAAACTTTGGGATGATTCGCTGAAAATGTTAAAGATTAAAGACACGGGGTTTGATCGGATCCGGCCCGGTTTCAATAAATTTTATCTTCCGGCCCGGGAGGAAGTATTGCATAAGCAGCCTCTGGATCATATGTTTATCCTTAAGGTACATAATGAGGAAAAATTTGAGATCCGTGAATTGAGCGGCATGCAGAAATACAATGTTTTGCGGAAACAGATTTACCGGAAAGCTTACTTGAAAGGGATGCCTGAAAAGGAAAAACAATACTTTAAACAGCTGTTGCAAATCGCTATGAGAATTCGGATTACAGTGGTTGTCCGTCCCCAGATATGTAAAATTACCGCTGCCATGGATCGAATCCGGAAAGAAATTGAATCATGAAAAATATCGTGTGGCTGGCATCTTTTCCCAAGTCGGGCAACACCTGGTTCAGGATGTTCCTGGCGAATTATCTGAAGGACGGAGATGAGCCTGTTACATTAGACCAGATTGCTTCCACACCCATTGCCAGCAATGAGTTGGATTTTGAAGAAATCATTGGCCTGAACCCTTTTGAACTAACTCCTGATGAAGTGGATTTGTATCGTCCGGATATGTATCGGCAATTATCAAACGATGCGGAAGAGGAAGGAGCGGTTGTTTATAAAAAAGTACATGATGCTTACACCAAGAATAAGGATGGTGAACCTTTGTTCCCGGAAGAAATAAGTAAATGTGCGCTGTATTTTATAAGGAACCCTATGGATGTTTGTGTATCCTATGCCAACCACAGTGCCTCTGAAATAAAAAAGACTTTTGAAAGGTTGTTTGTCGAAGATGCTAGTATGGCGGGTAAGAAAAGAGGACAGCTCAGGCAGATCTTGATGTCCTGGAAAAGCCATGTGGAGAGTTGGAAAAATCAGAAGCTGATACCGGTTCATGTGGCCAGATACGAGGATATGCAGCAAAAACCGGTCGAGACTTTCGGTGCCATGGTCCGTTTTTTAGAGCTGGATTATGATCAGGAAAGACTGGAACGTGCCATCCGCAACAGCGATTTTAAACTGTTGCAACAAATGGAACAAGGGAAGGGGTTTAAAGAAAAAATGCAGAAATGCGAAAATTTCTTCTGGAAAGGTAAAATTGGTAATTACAAAGATTATCTTTCCGATGAACAAGTGAATCGTATTGCGGAATATCATTACGATGTGATGAAGGAATTTGGGTATGTTGATGAAGCAGGGAAGTTGACGGTGTGACCCTGGCCTTAAAGGGTTATGACCCCTGCCCTAAAGGGTGTGAAATTAGGGTAAGTATGAAGGAGCCCTTTATAAATACGGAAACAAATTCCCCTTTAGGGGCTGGGGGTAAAAGACCCCGACCCTAAAGGGTGTGAAATTAGGGTAAGTAATGAACTATATATGAACCTGTAGCAAACTCCCCTTTAGGGGCTGGGGGTGAAAAACCCAGAAGCAAAAAATAAAATCAAAATATGGAAAAATACGCCAGAAACAAACAAATTATTGATGGAGAACTGGATAATAACCAGGTAATGATGCATCTTGAAAAAGGAAAGTATTATGGTTTGAACCCGGTGGGGAAAAGGATTTGGGATTTGATTGAGCAACCCAAAAGCTTTGAAGAAATTACAACAACGCTTTTGAAGGAGTTTGATGTCTCGAAAGAACAGTGTGAGCAGGAGGTTCAGGCTTTTATGGAGAAAGCTTTACAGAACGAGATTATTATAAAAAGTGAACAAACTCATTAAATTTCTGAGACTTACGGGCAGAGAAAAAAAGCTTTTCATTGAAGCTGTTTTTTTTCTTTTCTTTTCGAAAGTGTTTCTTTTTCTTCCGTTCCGGATTTGTGTGAAATGGATAGAACCTTCCGGAAAAACCAGGAAGAAAGCAGATGAGAAAAAACTGATAGAAATCAGGAAAGCCATACGTCGCGCTGACAAACTGTCCTTTTGGAAAAACGTTTGCCTGGTAAAATCAGTTGCAGCCCGGTTTATGTTGCAGCGGAGAAAGATTGGTTCGGAAATGTATCTTGGCTTACAGTTTAAAAACAAAAAAGAATTGATTGCCCATGCCTGGTTAATTTCAGATGATGTTTACATTACTCCGAAAGGAACTATTCCTTATAAGGAGATATTTAGTGTGTAGGGACAAAATGCAATTCATAAGAAATAGGAAAAGGGGCAGAGACCGCGGCCCTAAAGGTTGTGAAATTAAAGTTAAGTATGAAGGAGCCCTTTATAAATACGGAAACAAATTCCCCTATAGGGGTTAGGG
>CAZGZO010000258.1:1177-4065 GCA_964529695.1 uncultured Lentimicrobiaceae bacterium | reverse complement strand
CAAGGCCACGGGCCATTTCAGGTATTTTTCCCGGACCGAATATGAGAAATATTGCCAGTATAATAATCAATACCTCTCCGGTGCCCAAATCCAAAAATAATAAAGTCACAGTTAGTAAATTTTATTTTGAACAAAAGTATAAAATTAACGATTGTCAAACAATGGTTAAACAGTTGTTAGACTGTGGCCAAACAATAGCTTGACAATTGCCTGGCTATTGCATTACAACTATCTGTTTTTCATTAGTTTTACTGCGGTTTGGATTTTTAAGATTTAACAATCCGATTCGTAAGATTTCTGCCCTGTTTGATGCGATCAGCCATACCGATGCCGCCGATCATACTTCCGGCAAGGAATAGTCCGGGATATTTTTTTTCAATACTTTCAATGGCTTTGATTCTGTTTTCCGAATCGGCTCCATATTGTGCGATAGCCCGGCTGTGAGGTTTCGTTTTCAATAAATCGGGTTTGAAAGTTTTTAAACCCATAATAATTTTCATTTCCTTGGCAATGAGTTCCTCAAGGTCATTACCTCTCAGGTCAGCCAGTTCAGCTTTACGCATACCCCCCAAAAAAGTAGTAATTAAAGCACCACCTTCAGGTGCTCGGTCTTTGAAAAGGGTGGACATGAACAAGGCTCCCAGCAAATCCCTGTTTTCTTTAAACGGAATTAGTCCGCCAAAGGCGTCCAGAGGCATTCCATCCCATTTCTTAAAGCCAACAGCAATTTCCGTTACCCGCGCATATTTTAAACAAGTGATAGGTGCCAGTGCTTCTTTCCCAGCAAATGAGAAAAGTTTTTCAACTTCAGCAGAATTTATGGTGCTGACTACATGCGTGAAAGTTTCGTTGATATCTTGTCCCTGAATATCAAATCCATTTTCAATAGGTTTGATATTCATATTTTTACATTCTGTTCTAATGTTTTCTCTCCCGATTTTTCGAACCAGAGCTTTTATTAATTCCTCCAATCCGCCTTCAACCGAGAAAATCTTACCTGTAGCTTTCTTCTGATTTTCATCTTTGGGTTCTTTTCTTTTTTTGATGGCACCGCCAATAAAACTTCCGTAATTTTGCTCCAGGTTGTATAGCTTTGGTAAAGCATATTTTGGTACAATGTATTGAGGATCACCGGCATAAATTCCTAAAATGAAAGGATCAATGGCGTAATCCAAAAAGCTTTTTCCCAATCTTCTTTTAACCAGGTCAGCCAGACTTTCGTTAGGATTCGTTCCCGGCTTGCGAAAAGGCTCTCCCAAAACCCTAAATTTATCTTTTAAAGAAAACAAAGGGGTGCTGATAGCACTTCCAGGTCCTGAAGGCATGGCGTGCCATCGTCCGCCTTTCCATATTAAACGCTTGCTGGATGCAGAGTTAGCAATTTCAAGCTTGCATTCATCTTTCAAATCCTCAAAAAGGTCAATTACCTCGGGTTGTGAGATTGTTCCACTGTTGGGGCCGGTTTCATATAAAAATCCGTTTTCACGACGCGAAGCAATCACGCCACCAAGGTGATTAGTACTTTCAAAAACTGTAAAGGGAATGTTTTCTTTTTTCAGGTTAAATGCCGTTGTTAAACCTGTAACTCCGGCTCCTATGATGGCTACTTTCTTTTGCATATAATCCTTAATCTTTAAGATTCTGCAAAAATATGAAAACCGTTCATAAAAAAGCGTGGTGCTCGAATTAGTTTGTGAAAAATATAACAAGTAATCAAATTTTTATTAATTCTAAGGGGTTGTTGATAATGTACAGATATATAATGTTTTATGTTGTTTTTACTGTCTGTTATTATAATTTAGGATAATTTCAGGTTATAGCATGGAGTATCACTATTTTTTGTGAGTATAAATTGGCTTATAGAAAAAAACACTGTGAATTTCCCATTTTCGATGGTTTTTATCAGATTTATAAGCAAAATAATAACACCTTTCTTTTTTTTCGATTTATAAGAAAATCAAGTGTTAATATATCGTTAATATCAAAATTAATTGAATTTTTGTTATTATTTTTGTTTGAGAATAAAAGTATTCACAAAAGGAAAAAGTATGGTTTGAAATTTACTTTCCACCCAATAAATTACATCTTTATCCAGATCTGATAAAATTTTCTTATTTAATAATCTGTTGTTTGAAACAGACGAAATGAGATTGCCAGCTTCAGACCACAGTTGGAGATGTTGCGGACAGTAAATAGCAGGAATTAGATTCTATCTCCTTTTTGATTACGAAAGTAAAATGAATTTTACCCTTAAAACTCACAACAGGTATGAAGAAAATTTATCTCATCGCACTATTAATTACCGCTATATTCTCGACCGGGTATGCCCAGACGATTACAATTGCTACGGCCCGTTCAAAGCCTAGCGGCACAGTTGTAACGGTTAAAGGTATTGTAACCAGTGGGAGTGAATTGGGTACAGTCCGTTACATGCAAGATAATACAGGAGGAATTGCTGTTTATGACACACAGCTGAGTAGTGTTAACAGAGGTGATTCGATAACGGTAACCGGTAAGATTAACCCTTATGATGGATTGATTGAAATTGGAAGTGTAACCAGTTTTACAATCAATTCATCCAATAATACATTGCCGGATCCAGTAGTTATTACTCCTGACCAAATTGGTGAGTCCTATGAAAGCCAACTGATACAGATTAAACATGTTGTTTTTGACGATGGAGGCAAAACTTTTGCAGGAAAGACATCATACTCCTTTACTGCCAACGGACAAACAGGAGTGATTTACATCAATACATCTACTCAGGATATGGTTGGGACGACCATTCCTAGTGTCCCGGTAACTTTAACAGCAATTTGTTCCCAGCATACATACACTGGTACAGGTGGCTATCAACTTTTACCCCGTGACCTGAACGATTTTGTGAA
>CAZGZO010000258.1:0-1167 GCA_964529695.1 uncultured Lentimicrobiaceae bacterium | reverse complement strand
TTTGAGTGGAGTACAAATATTACAGGTACAACAGGTTTGTTTTATGGAAGTACAGAAGACGGAGTAAGGGCTAACGTTGAAAATGTCACAGGCACTAGTTTGGATCATTCAATTTCTTTGTCGGGATTGGATGCCGGAAGTATTGTCTGGGCTCAGGCTTTTTCGGTGAATGGATCTGACACTGCAAAATCGCAGGTCATGTCTTTTGCGACAATTTCAAACTCCACAGGCAGTATGAAAGTATATTTCAACGCTCCTGTAGATACCAAATATTCGAATGGAACGGATGCAATTTATGCCAATGATGTTCTTGATGATACACTGATAAGTTATATTAATCGTGCAAAATACACGATTGATATGGCAATTTATAACCTGAATAACGATGGAATCAGTAACATAAGCAATGCATTGATAGCTGCTGCCAATCGTGGTGTTACAGTTCGCGTTATAGGAGATGGAACAACAGCAAATTATGGGTTTGACGCCTTCTCGGGAACCAATGTTCACTACATAAAGAGGCCTACAAGTGTTGATGGCATCATGCACAACAAGTTTGTGATTATTGATGCTAATTCAACGAACCCGGATGATCCTATCCTGTGGACCGGCTCCATGAATTTCACAGAGGAACAGATTGACACAGATCCCAATAACGTGATTATTATTCAGGATCAGAGCCTCGCGAAAGCTTATCAGATTGAATTTCAGGAAATGTGGGGCTCAACAGGCGTTACTCCGGATGCAAGCAATGCCAAATTTGGCCCTGAAAAAACTGATAATACACCGCATCACTTTATTATAAATGGAGACAGTGTGGAATGTTATTTCAGCCCAACCGATGGTGTAAACGCTCAAATTATGGATCATATTAGTACCGCAAATCACGATTTGGAAATAGCATCTATGCTAATAACCCGTGATGAAATTGCCCAGACAATTGATACGGCACATATGGATGGTGCTAATGTTAATGTTCTTACAGACAAAAGCCAGAACAGCACTACATATTCTAGTGTAAACACGTTACTCTCCGGAGAATTGGGAGATCATTATGTCTTCTGGAATGGATCAGGTATCATGCACAATAAATATATGATTGTGGACGAAGGCGATGCTTCTTCAAATCCAATGGTATGGACTGGTTCTCATAATTGGAGTACTTCT
>CAZGZO010000257.1:0-4090 GCA_964529695.1 uncultured Lentimicrobiaceae bacterium | reverse complement strand
AGGCCTGATAATGCAGTTCCGAATCCCAGAATAAAGTACCGTTAAAGTCGAATATAACGCCTTTAATTTTCATTTATAATAATGCTAAAAATTGATAATCTGTTTTAAATAAAAATCAGTCAATAAATATATTTTTTAATAAACCTACCCCTCACCCCTTCCAAAAGGGGATTAAACGTATTTATTGCCTGATTTTCAGCCGTGGTAAAGAACTCAAAAAATGTTTTCCACAAATCCCCACCCCGGAGGGGCGCAGGGGTGGGTCAATAAAAAGATTTAATCATTTTTTGAATTTATAATGTAATATTACCCCACCACAATATTGACAATTCTTTTTGGAACCACGATAACTTTCCGAACTGTTTTGCCTTCGAGCCAGCGGGCTGCTTCATCAGCCGAAAGAGCTGCTTTTTCAACCTCCTCTTTGGACATGTTCACCGGTAATTCCAGTTTAAAACGCAACTTGCCGTTGAAGGAAACCGGATAAGCAAAAGTATCTTCCTGAAGATATTTCAGATCGTATTCTGGAAAATCAATATTTACGATGCCGCCATCATGTCCCAGCGATTCCCAGAGTTCCTCCGCCAAATGGGGCGCATAAGGCTCAATAAGAATAGACAACGGCTCCAGGATTTCCCGTTTGTGGCATTTCAAATCATTGAGTTCGTTTACACAAATCATGAAAGCACTCACACCGGTATTAAAGGAAAACCTTTCAATGTCTTCCTGCACTTTTTTGATGGTTTTGTGAATCACTTTCAGCTCTGCTTCAACTGCCGGCTCGTCATTAACCACAAGTTGGTCATTATCATCAAAATACAAGCGCCAAAGCTTACGCAGAAAACGATAAACGCCTTCGATTCCGTTGATATCCCACGGTTTATCCTGGTCAATCGGGCCGAGGAACATTTCGTACAAACGCAATGTATCAGCACCATATTTCTCAATCAAATCATCCGGATTCTGAACATTATGCTTTGATTTGGACATCTTTTCAACTTCATGACCGCAGATATATTTACCATCTTCCAGAATAAATTCTGCGTCCTTAAATTCCGGGCGCCAGTTTTTGAAAGCTTCTGTATCCAGCACATCATTGCTTACCAATTCAATGTCCACATGCAATGCCTGTGTTTTGTGCTCTTTTCTTAGGTTGTAAGACACAAATTTGTTGGTACCGCTAATCCGGTAAACGAAACTGGACCGTCCCTGAATTTTTCCTTGGTTAATGAGTTTTTTGAACGGTTCCGGCTCACAAGCCAGACCGCTGTCGTAAAGAAACTTATTCCAGAATCTTGAATAAATCAGGTGTCCGGCAGCGTGTTCGTCACCACCGATATATAAATCTACATTCCGCCAGTATTGATTGGCTTCCTGAGAAAAATATTCTTTGTCATTGCGCGGATCCATGTAACGCAGGTAATATCCGCTGGAACCGGCAAAACCAGGCATCGTATTGGTTTCCATAGGATAACCGTCTTTGGTTTTCCAGTTCTTGGCCCTGGCCACCGGCGGTTCTCCGGTTTCGGTGGGCAGGTATTTATCCACTTCGGGTAGTCTCAGCGGAAGCTCACTTTCCTGTAATGGATAAGGCATTCCGTCTTTATAATAAATCGGGAAAGGTTCTCCCCAATAACGCTGGCGGCTGAAAATAGCATCGCGGAGACGGAAATTGATTTTTCCTTTTCCAATACCCATTTCTTCCAGCTTTTCGATGGTAGCATGGATGGCTTCTTTCACTTCCATTCCATTCAGGAAACCCGAATTTATCATTACGCCTTCTTTGGCATCATAAGAATCTTCCCAGGTGGAAACATCGTCTGCTTCTTTACCTTTTTCAGCAACAACCTGGATAATCGGCAAATCAAAATGGCGGGCAAAAGCAAAGTCGCGGCTGTCGTGGCCGGGGACGGCCATAATGGCTCCCGTTCCGTAACCTGCCAGCACATAATCGGCAATCCAGATCGGAATTTTATCTCCCGTAAGGGGATTGACAGCATAGGCACCTGTAAATTCGCCGGTTACTTTTTTGACTTCCGTCATACGTTCCCGTTCCGAACGGTTTTTGGCCCACTGAACGTAGGCATCCACCTTTTCTTTATGCTCAGGCGTAGTTATTTTGCTGACCCATTCATGTTCGGGAGCTAATACCATAAAAGTAGAACCGAACAAAGTATCGGGCCTTGTGGTAAAAACTTCTATACCAGTGGAAAGTTCTTTGTCATTATCGTGTCCATCGAGTTTGAACCAAACCGAAGCGCCTTCGCTACGGCCAATCCAGTTGCGCTGCATTTCAACCAGCGAATCCGGCCAGTCTACGGTTTCCAGTCCATCGAGTAAACGCTGGGCATACGCTGTAATGCGCAGCGACCACTGCTTCATCAGCTTGCGTTCCACCGGATGCCCACCGCGTTCGGAAAGGCCTTCTTTCACCTCATCGTTGGCCAATACAGTTCCCAATTCAGGACACCAGTTCACCATGGTTTCAGAAAGATAAGCCAAACGGTAGTTCATAAGGATTTCCTGCTGCTGAATCTCTGTCATCTGCTTCCATTGAGCAGCATCAAAAGTGGGCGTTTCATCACAGGAAGCATGAATTTCAGCATTTCCTGAAGTTTCAAATTTATTGATGAGTTCTGCAATGGGTTCCGCTTTGTCAGTATCCTGGTTGTACCATGAATTAAATAACTGAATGAATGTCCATTGCGTCCACTTGTAATAATCCGGGTCGGAAGTACGCACTTCGCGGTCCCAGTCAAAGGAAAAACCGATGTGATCCAGCTGCTGACGGTACCGTGCGATATTTTTTTCGGTAGTAATCTCAGGGTGCGTACCGGTTTGAATGGCATACTGTTCTGCCGGCAGTCCGTAAGCATCGTATCCCATGGGATGCAACACATTAAAACCCTGATGCCGCTTGTAACGTGCATAAATATCAGAAGCGATATACCCCAAAGGATGACCTACATGTAAACCAGCTCCGGAAGGATAAGGAAACATGTCCAGCACATAAAATTTCGGTTTGTCCGAATGATTCTCTGCTTTAAAACTTTTGTGTTCGCTCCAGTATTTCTGCCACTTTTTTTCTATTTCGCGATGATTGTATGCCATACTCTTTTCCGTGTATTATCTTAGCTACTGATTCTCAAATGGGAACCAGCTTGTTTCATTAAATATTAAAGCTGCGAAATTAGTAAAAGAAAATGGAAATCCTGACACCGGAATGCTGAAACAGTGAAAGGCACAGGCAGACACTTGAGCCATATAACCAGCTAGGATTCGCCCCCTAGTGTCTTTTATGAGTTGCCACGGGTTTAAACCCGTGGCAACTCATGACCGATGCGGTTGCAAAAGCCCTGACGGGCAGGCGTTTTCAAAACGCGTGACATATTATACCTGTTGATTATACATTGCGAAACATTCGCGTACCTGTGAAGGGAAAACGGTATCCTTAAATCAAATGATGAAGGAAAATCAGCAAAAGCGGACCCGTACCTGTTGGAATGATGTTTACCTAATGTTTTATTATCTGAAAGATTAATAATCCAACATTCAATAATCCGATTATTACATTTACAATTGTAGCAGTTCTGTTAAATCCTGAATTCTTTTTATTCAACTTATTTGCTTCAATATTTGACTCTGCTAAATCTATATTTAGGTTTTTTTCATAATTCAATTTTTCAATTGATTCAAAACTCAAACCTTTAGCAGTAAGTCGATAAGCTTGTGGGCTTATGTTATCAATCAGCTTAAAATCTTTAAGAATGCCAATCGCAGTATCGATATTCCATCCATTATTACTAGCTATAATCTTTAGCTCTGGTTTGGTAACATTCCCATTTTTTTCCTTGAAATAGTCGATTACGTTTTTAACTAATATTTATTCAGAATTAATAACATTAAAATTATTTTTTATAAAAATCTCCCTACATTCCGGTAAATTCAACCTTTCAAATTTACAAAATTATGATTTGGAAGATTTTCAAATTATGCTGGAAATAAATAGATTAGTATTCATTGCATTTCTTTTTCCCCACAAAAACAAACCCGTTGGATATGTGTCCGTTCATGGTTTTAAACTGAATGG
>CAZGZO010000256.1:0-4092 GCA_964529695.1 uncultured Lentimicrobiaceae bacterium | reverse complement strand
CATCCAGTATCAAACAGAATCTTGATAAAATAAATTACCATGGCAATAGGGCGGGCGCCATTGTCCGGGGGATGTTGCAACATAGCCAAAGCGGCAGTGGCGTAAAAACTCTGACCAATATCAATGCGCTTGCCAATGAATATTTTCGGTTGGCATATCACGGTTTACGCGCCAAAGACAAGTCATTTCAGGCAACCATGCATACGGATTTTGATGAATCCATCGAAAAAATCGACATTGTTCCCCAGGATATTGGAAGGGTTATTTTGAATTTGATCAACAATGCATTTTATGAGGTTCATCAAAAGAAACACCAATTACTGAAAGGGCATCCCGATAATGATTTTGAGCCGGTTGTAACCGTGAGGACAAAAAAACTTGATAACGGGATAGAGATCAATGTGATGGATAACGGGAACGGGATTCCCGAATACGTGAAGAGAAAGATCTTCCAGCCTTTCTTTACAACCAAGCCAACCGGCCAGGGAACTGGTCTGGGGTTGAGTTTGAGCTATGATATTGTGAAAGCTCATGGTGGCGAATTAAAAGTTGAAACGAAAGAAGGTGATGGAACTGAGTTTATTATTCATTTACCCGCATAATTGAAATGAAAATGAAAATCAAAGTCAAAATATTAAGTCTTACCCTGCTGCTTTTGCTGGTTTCAGTACCCTCTTTTGCCCAGACAAAAGAAGTAATTGACAGCCTGAAAAGTATATTGGCTGCCACGAAAAATGATACCATCAGGGTTAATGCTCAGATTGGTTTATGCAATCAGTATCGTCTTGGAAATATTGATTCCTCTACGTTTTACGGGCAGCAGGCTTTGAAACTTGCCAGGCAGATCGATTACCTTCCAGGACAAATACTTGCGCTGTCCTTTTTGACTGATCCGGCAGTGCAGCAAGGAGATTTTCCTAAAACGCTGGAATTAGGGTTTAAAGCCATACAGCTTGCACAAAAGCACCATTTAGAAAGGTCTAAAATAGTAATAAGGTCTGGGGGTAATTTTGCATTTACTGTATATGTCTTGACCGGACCTGCATTGACCAATATGGCCGATGTGTATATAAACCTGAAAGATTCTCCGAAAGCCAAAAGTACTTTACAAAAATTAATTTCATTGGAACTGATCGGACCCTTCGATCCCGGACTACCTTATGGGTACATGGAATTAGGGCAAGCATATATGTTATCCAATCAACTGGATTCAGCTGCCTATTATGAACAAAAGGCTGTTAAAATTTTTGAAAAGTGGAACTACAATGAGCCCTACGTTTACGAGGAACTCGGAGATATCGCACTGAAATCCGGGAAAAATAAAGAAGCCATACGTTATTATAAAATAAGTGAACGACATTCGATAAAAGGCAATCAATCCCGGGCCTTAACCTGGGCCTACATCAAAATTGCAGAATTTTTTAAAACCATGAACCAACCGGATTCTGCCCTGTATTATGCACACAAAGGATTTAAGGTATCGCAAAATTTTGGTCAAAAGTCATCTTCCCTTGCTGCAGCGAAATTATTGTCGGGATTGTATGAACCCTTGAACACCAAAGAATCGCTCCACTATCTGAAAATAGCGGATGCATACAGGGATAGTTTGTTCGGTGAAGCAAGTTTAAGAGCGGTACAAACCATAACGGCCCGCGAAAAAGAACGTCAGAAAGAAATTGAAGCGGCAAAAGTTGCTTATCAAAATAAATTAAAGCTGTATCTGCTGCTAACCGGCTTGTTTTTTCTGCTGTTAATTTTGTTCATCATCTACCGGAACTTTCGAAAAAGCAAAAAGGCCAATCAGGCACTTAAGAAGACACTGGAGGATCTGAAATTGACCCAATCCCAACTCATTCATTCGGAGAAAATGGCTTCACTGGGTGAACTCACCGCCGGTATCGCCCACGAAATCCAAAACCCCTTGAATTTTGTGAATAATTTCTCGGAAGTGAGCACCGAGCTCCTGGAAGAAATGAAAGAAAATATCAAAAACGGGAATCTGAATGAAGTCAATGATTTGCTAGAAGACGTCATCCAAAATCTCGAAAAAATCCATACGCATGGCGGGCGCGCAGACGGAATCGTAAAAAGCATGCTTCAGCACAGCCGGGGCAGCAGCGGGCAAAAAGAACTCACCGACATCAGTGCCCTTTGTGATGAATACCTACGGCTTTCTTACCACGGACTGCGGGCCAAAGACAAATCATTCAATGCCGATTTTAAGCTGGAAGCTGATAAATCCTTACCAAAAATTGAAGTCGTTCCGCAGGATATTGGACGTGTTTTGTTAAATTTGATCAACAATGCGTTTTATGCCGTTTCGGAAAAAGCAAAACAAAATTCTGATGGGTACAAACCCTCCGTAATTGTAAGCACAAAAAATCAGGGTAATACTATAGAAATAAGCGTAAAAGACAATGGAGCTGGCATTCCTGATTCGGTCAAAAAGAAGATTTTCCAACCGTTTTTTACCACCAAACCCACTGGACAAGGAACTGGTCTGGGATTAAGTCTGAGTTATGATATTGTGAAAGCTCATGGCGGGGAACTTAAAGTTGAAACCGAGGTAGGTAAAGGGACAGTGTTTATTGTTGAACTGTTAAAAGCATAAGATATTTTTTATGATAAAGAAATTATTATTTCCGGTAATCTTAAGTATTGTGACTTTTACGCAAATACATGCGCAAACATTGCCACCAACTTATGTAATCAATTCTGAACCTGTCGTTCGTCAATTTTTAAATAACCATTATTGGCAGGTACTTAACGATAAAAACAGTAGCTATACCATTAAAACGGTGCAAAAGGAACCGCTGACGAACCAGTTTACATATATTAGAAAAAACAGTAAACCTCCATTTTCAAAAACAACCTGGTTTCGTTTCTGCTTAAAAAACAATTCAGGCGACACTTTAAATCTCAGTATAGCTGCAAATGTAGCCAAAGCAGATTTTTATATCCCTGACAATAATGGTATTATGCATCGCTTCACAACAGGAAATGAAATTAACTGGCATCACAAAGACGGATTTAAAAAAGATAATGCCATTCCTTTTGAAATAAACCCGGGACAGCAAATAATGATTTATTTAAAAACGGTGAATCACCGGGCTTTCCTTTCTGATACTTTAAAATTTGCCCTTTTTAACACAAAGAAATTAGAGAAATCTATTTTGAGCAATTACCAGAATCAATATACTGCAAACTCCGAACTTTTTTCAATGGTTTTATGTGGCCTGTTTTTTATAGCTGGCATTTTTATCTTAATGATATACTTCACAATCAGAGAAAAAATCTACTTGTATTTCTCCCTATTTCTTTTTTCCGGAAGCCTTTCATATTTACACCCCGTTTATAGTGTTGAACATTTCAGTTTTTCATTATCACTTATAATTCATCTTATTTCTTATCTCTGGGCATTCTTTGTTTTTCAATTTGTTCGTCACTATTTACAGGTATCAAAATACTATCCACGCTGGAATAAATGGATTGGAATTGTAATGTACCTTTTTCTTGGAATATTGATCATTGCAAGAATACTTTTTACCTCAGTTTATCATTACGATTTTGCCACCAGTACCAATATTGGTGTCATAGCCAGAATAACAGACATAATTTTTTGGCTAAGCTTTTTAATAACCATTATAATCTTTTTATTAAAACATGCGAGAGAGATAAGGATGTTTCTTATAGGGGTATTACCATTCTCGCTGGCAATACTTTGCCTTAATTTAATAGAAATAGGATCCTACTTTTTTGTTTTCGCCAGAAACATTGTAAGAAGTGGTTCCCTGTTTTGGGGTTATGCAAATGGCATTGGATCGTTTTGGCTCACAGTGGTCATCTCCCTTGTTTTATTTAAACGCTTTGGACTCCAGGAAAAGCGAATAGAACAGGAAAAACTGGAAAAAGAACAATTAGCCAGGGAGCAGGAAATTCAAAAAAAGGAATTGATAGCACGGCAAAAAACTGAATTAGAAAAACAAGTAATAGCGCGTACCTCAGAATTAAAACATTCGTTGGAAGAATTAAAAGCCACCCAATCCCAACTCATTCATTCGGAGAAAATGGCTTCACTGGGTGAACTCACCG
>CAZGZO010000255.1:0-4103 GCA_964529695.1 uncultured Lentimicrobiaceae bacterium | reverse complement strand
TTTGTCCAGGTTCTCCCACTCTGAATCATTGATTTTCTTCAACGTTTCAGGCATTTGAAATAACGGTTCATTATGTGGAGTAGCGCTACGGTTCCATGGACAAACATCCTGGCAAATGTCGCAACCGAGAATCCAGTTATCCCATTTTCCATGATATGCTGCCGGAATTTCCGGATCTTTGTTTTCAATCGTCAAATATGAGATGCATTTCCGGGCATCCAGTTCAAAAGGTTTCAACGCACCTGTCGGACATGCTGTGATGCATTTTGTGCAGCTTCCACAGAAATTTACTTTGGTTTCAGTGTCGGGTTTTAATTCCAAATCAATCACCATGTGACCGATAAAAAAGAATGAACCACCTTTCCTGTTGATGAGTAGCGTATTTTTCCCAATGAAACCCAGTCCGCTTTTTCGGGCGTAAGCACGGTCAAGGATAGGTGCAGAATCTGTGAAAACGCGTGCTTTTCTTTTTCCGGTGCGGGCTTCAATTTTTTCCAGCAACAGCTTTAGTTTTTCTTTTATAACGTAGTGATAATCTTTTCCGTAAGCGTATTTTGAGATTTTATAATGCGAATCTTCCGGCCATTTTTCTTCCGGAAAATAATTGTATAACACGGTGATGACGCTTTTTGCGCCTTCCATCAACAAAGAAATATCGTAACGTTTTTCACGGTTTCGCTCGAGATATTGCATGCTGCCGTGCATGCCTTTTTCCAGCCATAGTTCCATGAATTCAGCGTCTTCCTTCATGAATCCAGCAGTAGAAATACCACAGTCGAAAAAATCCAGTTCCCGGGCTTCCGATTTAATAAATTCACTCAAATCTTCGTTGTATAGCTGGAAAAGCGGCATCAATTACATTGTTTTCTTCTCAACAAAAGTAATTGTTTTGAAAACTTAATTTTCCGGTTTAAAATATTCTTCCAGGCTACTGCCCAAACCATACAGTTTCCAGGAGTTGTTTTGGATTTCCTTTTGTTGAGATTTCAACAAATCCAGAAACCGATGCACACCATAAGGCTCATTTCCGTTTCCGTGGATCAGTACAATGCTTCCCTGATGCGGCTTCTGACCTTTGGCCAGCCAGGCATCGCTTCCGAGCGTGATGAGCCCGTAGCCGGAGATCGTATCCACCAGTTTTTTGCTAGAGATTAATCCGGGAAACCGAAAAAAAACAGATGGCGTCAATCCGTTTTCAAGCATCATGATTTCGTCGTTCAGCACTTCGCTTCTTACATTGGTGTGTTTCATCAGCATGAAATTGAGTTGCAGCGGCAAGGACTTTATGTAGCGATGGCTGTAGGAATGGTTTACCCAGGTAAAATCAAAACGTTTACTTTTTTGCAGAAATTTCATCCAGTTCAGATCTTCTTTATGATTTCTCATCCAGTGTCCGGTAATAGAAACAGAAACAGGGATTGGCGCCTTGTTCTGTTTGAAATTATTCATCAAAGCCATGAACAATCCTTTTTCCAGAGGCTTTTCCGAAGGACAAAGATCCACGGAAAGTACAATACCATTTTCTTTTGGAAACGTGCTGGTGATTCCGGCGTCCTGAAGGCTGGTTTCGTGTTTTTGTACAGTCTTCAACGCCCGGACATAAACAGATCCGGAAAATGTTTTATCTACAGCATCCATTCCTTCCTGAAAACCTGAGCATTCTTCATCAGGAACCAAAGATGTTTTCAAATCTTTGGGATTCGCTACAAGCAAAAACGTTTTATCGCCCCGCATAAATTCACGTAGGCTTATGGCTTTTTCATTCCCAACATTTACGACTCCGATGTGAAGCTTGTAATGGGAAATAAAATTTTGCTTTGGTTTAGGGGAAGTTCCCTGACCCAGGAGGTTGCTGAATATTAAGAAGATCAGCAGAAAGGCCTTATTCATTCAGTTGCAGTGTTAACTAAAACAGACTACTTTGTTTGGGAATTCTGGTTTTTCCAAGATGTTGATAAGCCAGATCGGTGGCTTCGCGTCCGCGTGGCGTCCGCATGATGTAACCCTCCTGGATCAGGAAAGGTTCATAGACTTCTTCAATGGTGCCACGTTCTTCGCCAACAGCTGTAGCGATGGTGGTAATTCCCACGGGTCCGCCTTTGAATTTTTCTATGATGGTGGTTAAAATACGGTTGTCCATTTCGTCCAGACCATATCTATCCACATTCAGGGCTTCCAAAGCGTGTTTTGAAATAGCCATATCGATGTTGCCATTGCCTTTTATCTGGGCAAAGTCACGGACACGACGGAGCAATAAATTAGCAATTCGCGGCGTTCCACGGCTGCGGCCTGCAATTTCCAGGGCAGCCTCATCGGAAGTGTTCACATTTAAAATGGATGCTGAACGTTTTACAATTCCTGCCAGTGTTTTGGTGTCGTAATAATTGAGCCGCGAAGTAATGCCGAACCTTGAGCGTAGTGGCGCCGTCAGCAAGCCGGAACGCGTGGTTGCGCCCACCAGCGTAAAGGGATTCAGACTGATTTGTACAGAACGCGCATTTGGCCCGGTCTCTATCATTATATCGATTTTGAAATCTTCCATGGCAGAGTACAAATACTCTTCCACTACCGGGCTTAACCGGTGAATTTCATCGATGAAAAGCACGTCATTTTCTTCCAGGTTGGTAAGCAATCCGGCCAAATCGCCGGGTTTGTCCAAAACAGGCCCCGAGCTGGTGATGATGTTCACGCCCAGTTCGTTGGAAATAATATGAGAAAGTGTTGTTTTTCCCAGTCCCGGAGGACCGTGCAACAACACGTGATCCAGCGCGTCGCCTCTTTCTTTGGCTGCCTGAACAAAAATTTTTAGGTTTTCAACCACTTTTTGCTGTCCGGCAAAACTCTCAAACTGTCCAGGCCTCAACACTTTCTCGATCTCCAGTTCAACTTTCTCTAAAGATTTGCCTGTCGGATCTAAATTCTCATTCATAAAATTAATTCAATATTTTTCGTTCGCGGCAATGATCCCTTCCGGTGATCTTTATTACTCACGATACAAAAGTAAACATATTTGTATCCACTTAATGATGCTAATTTAATCATTGATTTTAGTGTTATCCCAATGTGTCCAGAGAATTTTCTGGACAACGAAGGAGTACACTGAAGTATTGAAAAAGCGTATTTTTGCATTCAATAATATTGAATTTTTAAACTTACATTACTATGGCTGTTAAAAATTTTGTGGCTTATAATCCTGTGAAGCTTCACTTTGGTGAAAACGTTGTGAATAACCTCGGGAAAACTGTTAAACAATATGGAAATAAGGTTCTCTTGGTATATGGACAAGGTTCGGTAAAGAAATATGGTTATTATGATGAAGTTGTTGATCAGTTAAATAAAGCCGGACTGAGTGTTTTTGAGTTTTCCGGAATCAAACCTAATCCGGTTGTGGATGATGTCAGGAAAGCGATCGTGTTTGGAAAAGAAAATGAAATTGATGTGATTGTTGCCCTTGGCGGCGGAAGCGTGATTGATTCAGCCAAAATTATTGGCCTTGGCATTGCCAACGATATTGATCCCTGGGAATTTATGACCTGGAAAGTGATGCCGGAAAAGAACATTCCATTGGTAACCGTTTTAACACTGGCTGCCACCGGAACCGAAATGAACGCTGCTGCTGTTCTTCAGAATGCAGAAACCGGACAAAAAGTGGGATTGGTGCATCCGCTCAATTTTCCCAAAGAGTCATTTCTTGACCCACGCTTTACGGTGAGTGTGCCCAAAGACTATACTGCTTATGGAATAGTGGATTTGATTGCCCATGCGCTCGAAGCTTTCTTCGGTGCCGGAGAACCGTCGGTTATTGATTTGATTACCACGGATATTATTAGAGATGCGATGAAATGGGGACCAGAATTGATGAACGATCCAGGGAATCTTGAATTAAGAGCGAATATTATGCTGGATGCTACGCTGGCTTTGAATGGTCTTACCAGTTACGGTAAAGTAAATGGTGATTGGGGCGTTCACGGGCTGGGTCACGAACTTTCGTTTTTATATGATCTGGCTCATGGGGCAACGCTTAGCATTGCTTATCCGGCATGGCTCAGATTGCATAAAGAACGTATTCCCGAAAGAATTCAGAAAATGGGCAAATTGCTTTT
>CAZGZO010000254.1:0-4115 GCA_964529695.1 uncultured Lentimicrobiaceae bacterium | reverse complement strand
TGATCAATCCATTTTCCGTTTCTTGATTCGCCTAAAATTGATACTTCTTTTGTGCGGGAATAATCTCTTATAGCTTTAAGCATTTCTTCTTTTGTATTCCTTACGATTACAATACCACTTTTCGCACCTTTATTTTTTACCTCGATGTAAAATCCATCTCTATATTTTTTAGGTTTTGTAGCTGGTCTTCCCATGGATCATTGTTTATAAAGTGAGTGCTGAATAATATCAGCTAATATTTTCAATAGCAAACAAATATAATTATTTATGGTTACAAAAGGAAGAATTCATAAACTAATTTTAAGGATTTTTATAAAATAAATTCAGAATTAGATAAACAGCGAATTTCTCACTATGAAACTGCTTATATTTTCTACTAAATTTCTATAGAACAAATCGAAATATTACTAAATTATGAAGGTATTAACTTAGTAGAGATTTATTTTTTATATTCGCTATAAATCGTCTATCAACAAAATAAAACAATTTCATTGTAAGCAATGATTTGTTGCCAATGAAAGCACCAGACAATACCATCGAGAAAAACGGACAATATTATAAGTTCGGACTTTACGGTTTTTTGAAAAACCTCCGCTTTTACGAATCTTTTTTGATTTTATTTTTCCTTGAAAAAGGAATTGATTACCTGAAAATCGGTCTGCTCTACTCTATTCGCGAAATCGCCATCATCCTCCTGGAAATTCCAAGCGGATTAATTGCTGATGTCCTGGGTCGTAAAAAAACGTTGTTGGCAGCCCTTTTCTTTTATATGATTTCCTTTGGAATATTCTATTTTTCAGACCGTTACTTTCTCATGGTTATTGCCATGATAATTTATGCCATTGCTGATGCCTTCAGAACAGGAATTCATAAAGCCATGATTTTTCAGTATTTGAAATCACGTGGAAGGTCTAACCAAAAAGCAGATTATTACGGCCATACAAGGTCTTGGTCACAAGCCGGTTCAGCAGTTTCTTCCCTCATGGCAGCAGCCATGGTTTTTTATTACGGAAGTTATAAAATCATTTTTGCTGCTTCTGTGATTCCTTATATTCTGGATTTCATTTTAATCAGCACTTACCCTCATTTCCTTAACGGAGAAATAAAACATACTGAACCCTTCACTTTGTGGGAAAAAACAAAATATATTTTCGATGCTTTTTACAAGAGTTTTAAAAAGATGGAATTTTTGAAATCCCTGACGAACCTTACGCTGCACACAGGATATTACAGGGCTGTAAAAGATTATATCCAGCCTATCATGATGAGTTTTGCCCTCGCCCTACCCTTTTTTAACGAGCTCCACAAAAAGCAAAAGACGGCTCTGGTGGTTGGCATTCTATATTTTTTAATCTATCTTCTTACAGCATATACATCAAGACATGCCGGACGATTCAAAGCGCTTTACCGGAATTATGCCAAACCTATGAATACGACCTTAATTGCCGGTCTGGCGGCAGGAATTATCAGTGGGATATTTTATTCAATAAACATATTCTGGATAGCCATTATTATATTCATCTTTATTTTGATGATTGAAAACCTTAGAAAACCTATTGGGGTGGCTTATGTTGCTGAACTGTCTCACGACGACGCAATGGCTACAGCACTTTCAGTTCAATCTCAGTCTCAATCGCTATTTGCTGCCATTATTGCTCCCATGGTCGGATTTACTGCACAATATGCCGGCGTAGGGTTAGGAATTGCCATCACAACAGCTATTTTACTTCTGCTTTTTCCTTTTTATTGGCTGAAAGAAAAATGATTACAGTTTGTTTGAAAACAGCGCAATAAAGTTCTATCAAAATCGTATTTTTATCATCAGATAAAGATCAATTAATAAAAATCGCCATGAAAAAGATAGCCTTAGCTTTAGGAGGAGGTGGCGCCCGTGGATTGGCACACATCGGATTTTTAAGAGCGCTTGAAAATGAAAAGATACCCATCAGCCGCATTTGCGGTTGTAGCATGGGAGCAATGATTGGAGGTGTTTACTGCCTTTATAAAAATGTGGACCACGTGGAAGAAGAGTCGTACAATTTTGTGAATCATCCTGTTTTTCAGGAATTTAATTTTGACGATTTTGCAGCGATGGATAACCGGGCTGAGGACTGGAAAGGCAAGGCGCTGAATGTGATGGGAAGAATTAAAGTGGGACTCTCTTTATTTAAAACCCTGGCACATCAAAGTATTTATGATAATAGCCTGGTCGATGAAGTTTACAGCAATTATCCTGATGCTGCCATAGAGGATCTTAAGTTACCTTTCACAGCTACAACCAATGATATCCTATCAGGCAGAGAGATTTTGCTTGGAAAAGGAAGCTTACGATTTGCTGTCAGGGCCAGCTCAGCCATTCCCGGTTATTTTCCGCCTGTAAAATATGACAATCACCTTTTAGTAGATGGGGGTGTTTCCAATTTGGTTCCAACGCAATATTTTCGCAAAAACAAAAATGAGCTGATTCTTGGTGTGGATGTCAGTCAGCCCATCCGTGAAAGCAAGGAACCGAAAAGCGGGGTCAATTTTATGCAACGTGCTGAAGCTATTCGTGAATATCACCTTATGAAGCTTAAAACCCAAAATGCCGATAAATTAGTTCGGTGTAATCTGAACGGTATTTCATGGGCTGATTTCAGCAGTATAGATGAAATAATTAAGTACGGAGAAAAATCTGCTCAGAAGGTAATTCCCTGGATTAAGAAAAACCTGGAATAGGAATTTTTATTCGAAAAACATTTCCTGAAAACCCAACAAATACACTTTTTCAGTGGCCCGTGTGAATGCAGTATAAAGCCATCGCAAGTATTCTACATCCAGGTTTTCTGTATTTATATAACCCTGATCTATAAACACATGCGCCCATTGTCCGCCCTGTGTTTTATGGCAAGTCATGGCATATGCGTACTTAATTTGTAACGCATTGAAATAGGGGTCTTTTTGCATGGCCGCGATGCGCTTTTTGCGGTTTGGTATATGCTGATAATCCCGTTCCACCTCATCAAACAAATTTCTTTGCTCTTCTTCTGTGAGGCTTGGAGCATTGGCATCCAAAGTATCGAGCAATAATTTAACAGACATTTCCTTTTCTTCCGGATAGTCGACCAAACGAATCTCAGCATCAGCAAAATGAAATCCGTAAAGTTCTTCATCGCCAATAAGACGTACAACTTCAGCGAGATCGCCATTGGCAATAAAGCCAGCTTTAGAGTCGGCATCCAACCAGAAATAATTGTTTTTTACAATCATGATCTGATCACCTGCCTCCAGCACTGATTCCCGCTGCTGAATATTGTTTCTAATTTGCTTATTGAAATGATTTGCACTTTTATTACTGCGCGTCACGACAATACTGTCTGTTTGTTTGAAGCCTGAAAAAGCAAGCTGAAACAATTCCTCAAGGCGGTAATAATCAGAAATAATTTCGACATCAGCCATGAATTCCTTTTCCTTGAAAAAAGGAAATAAAAAGTCACCCGAACTAATTTTATGTCTTAAACTCGTGGCTGAAAGGAGGATTCCGGAATCTTGTGCCTGCCTCATAACTTCCTTCATTTCAAACGCAAACGCAGTGAGGCTGTAAGCTGATTTCAAATAGTTAACATCCAGTGCCGGGCTTATATTCAGATGCACCGGAGGCAACTGAGCTGTATCGCCCACGAGCAGTAATTTGTTTCCGGGCCTGGTAAAGACGAAGTTTATCAAATCGTCCAGCAAGCCCTGTCCATCATAACTTCCCAGTTCCACTGAATTATCGCTAATCATGGAGGCTTCATCCACAATAAAAACCGTGTTTTCCATCCGGTTGGGAGCTAAAGTCATTTTCCTTCTTCCATCGGCAGTCATCGCCGTCATATAAATCCTTCTGTGAATTGTATATGCCTGGAATCCGGTATATTGAGAAAGCACCTTAGCAGCTCTTCCGGTGGGAGCCATCAACACAAATTTTACCGACTTTTTAAGTAATCTGCTTGTAAATGCGCTTATCAGGCTTGTTTTCCCAGTTCCGGCATAGCCCATCAGTAAATAAAGAGGGTTGGGTTTTTGGCTAATTCCAAAAGCAGCCAGATGTTGCATAGCCATCACCTGATCCTGGGTAGGTTCAAAGTCAAATT
>CAZGZO010000253.1:1694-4119 GCA_964529695.1 uncultured Lentimicrobiaceae bacterium | reverse complement strand
CACTAAATGCAATGGAAGACTCACGCGGCAACTCACTGGGCAAAATATCCACAGCCATTACCAAAACACCCTCCCCATCAAATCCCGAAACCGGTTTTCTTGTAACCGGATCATAAACAAATACCGGATCATCAATCGGGGTTCCCTTGTGTGTGATCTCCACTGAACCATCAGGATCGCAAGTAATATCGCCAATAACTTCCAGTTTTAAATTCTTCTCATTGTAAGCTTTTTCAAGATAATCTTTGGTTACAATCCTTGGATAACGGTCATCCCAGTACATACAGTTCATCAAAACAGTAAGATTGGGCAAATACTGTTCAAAGACACCTTTAAACTTTTCGGGATGGTCATAATATTCCTGTAGTTCAAACACCTTGCCCTTTGAAACAGGCCTGGACATATCCTTTTCCTTAAAGATTACTTTATACAGAACATTGGACGGCAGCTTTTTTTGCCCTTTTAGCTTCAGCAGGTCGGCAGGAGAAATTTCGATCACCGGTAAAAGGTTTAGTATTTCCTGCGCCCCGCCTGAAACATGTCCGTAACCGGTAATTCCTACTACCAGCGGTTTTAATTGCTCTGGGAGTCCATTCCGTGCAATTTCCTGACCTACTTTTGATACAGCAGCTTTGGCATCTTCCAGCGAATCATAATGATGGGATTGCTGCAACTGCATGAAAGGTGTTCTAATCCCTTTTGCATTTAACCGCTGTCCCAGCGACCACAGGGAATTGATCATCCCTGCGAGTCCGGCAAAACGGCCAAAAAAGATCAGTCTTCTCCCCTTTTCATCCACAATGCGCTCATAATCGATAAGGTTAATTTTCCGGTCCATCATATTTTTTAGCAAGGGCATGTTGTATGTCTGCCCTTTTACAGTATGACTGAAAAAAAGATAGGTGCTGTAAGGCTTAAAATAGTCAATTGGCATTTCTTTCACGCCAAGAATGATATCGGCGTCCATCGGTTCGTTGGTAATCACCGCTCCGGATTCTGTGTATTCATTGTCAGTAAAAATTCTCTTTTCTGAAGGAACCACTTCAACTTCGATGCCTCTATCCGTTAATTGCTTCACATGTTTCGGGATTAGAGCAACTCGTCTCTCCATCGCGTATTTATCTTCGTAACGAATACCAATCTTATGCCTCATAACGTCCATTAAATTTGTGGAGCAAACTTAGGAATTTGGGGCGAGAAAACCCTGCAAAAACGCTAAGATTTAATGATTTTAAATAAATCTCCCATTAAATTCCTACGGCTGAGCGGAATCTACAAATCAAATTTGATGAATTCAATTTCTCCTATTGCAAACGATTGAATCACTCAATTTCATTTTAAAATGAAAAAAGAAGATTTAATTGACTTTTCTTAACAGGAATGGTTTGGACGCGACCCCCTTGCTAACAGGATTTTGCTATCTTTGTTCACGCAAAATCGAATGCATTTTCTAACAAATAAATAATATAAAATGTCTAAAACAAAGAATGTTTATCTCTTTGGTGATCGCAAAGCTGAAGGGAATGCACAGATGAAAAACCTTCTTGGAGGCAAAGGCGCCAATCTGGCCGAAATGAATCTTATTGGAGTACCCGTACCTCCTGGTTTCACCATCACGACAGAAGTTTGTACTCTGTACAATGAAAAGGGACGCGATTATGCCATTGAATTGATAAAGGAAGAAGTTACCAACGGGATTTCCCATGTTGAAAACATCATGGGAACCAAATTTGGCGACCAGAATGATCCATTGTTGGTTTCCGTACGTTCAGGTGCTCGTGCATCTATGCCCGGCATGATGGACACGGTGTTGAACCTTGGACTCAATGACAATGCCGTTGCTGGTATTGCAAAGAAATCAGGAAATCCACGTTTTGCATGGGATTCATACCGTCGTTTTGTTCAGATGTACGGCGACGTGGTGTTGGGCATGAAACCGGAATCCAAAGAAGACGAAGATCCCTTTGAAGTGATCATTGAAGAAATGAAAGAAAAACGCGGCGTTGACCTTGACACCCAGCTTTCTGCCGATGATCTGAAAGAATTGGTTGCTTCATTTAAAGCCGCTGTAAAAAAACAAACCGGCCGCGATTTCCCGGAAGATCCCTGGGAACAACTCTGGGGAGCTGTTATGGCTGTATTCGACAGCTGGACGAACGAAAGAGCCATCCTTTATCGTAAGCTGAACAAGATTCCTGCTGAATGGGGAACCGCTGTAAATGTTCAGGCCATGGTATTTGGAAACATGGGAAGCAATTCAGCTACGGGTGTCGCCTTTACGCGTGATGCTGCCACCGGCGAAAATATGTTCATTGGAGAATACCTGATTGATGCTCAGGGAGAAGATGTGGTTGCCGGTATCCGTACACCACAACAGATTACCAAAGAAGGTTCTTACCGCTGGGCTAAACTGGCCGGTGTTTCT
>CAZGZO010000253.1:0-1684 GCA_964529695.1 uncultured Lentimicrobiaceae bacterium | reverse complement strand
TCAAAATACCCTTCTCTCGAAGAATCCATGCCCGTTGTTTTCAAAGATCTTTTCGAAACACAGAAAAATCTGGAAAACCACTATCGCGACATGCAGGATATGGAATTTACCATTCAGGATGGAAAACTTTGGTTGCTGCAAACCCGTAATGGAAAACGTACCGGAGCTGCTATGGTTAAAATTGCAGTGGATATGCTTCGTGAAAAGCTGATCACAAAAGATGAAGCTTTGATGCGGGTTGAACCTGATAAACTTGACGAACTGTTACATCCTGTTTTCGACAAGGATGCTATTACCGCTGCTAAGGTCATGGCCAAAGGATTACCAGCCTCCCCGGGCGCTGCCACAGGCCAGATTGTTTTCCATGCTGACGACGCTGAAACCGAAGCTGCCAAAGGGAAAAAAGTGGTTCTTGTTCGTATCGAAACATCGCCTGAAGATTTGAAAGGTATGAACACCGCAGAAGGTATTCTTACCGCTCGTGGCGGGATGACATCCCATGCTGCTGTAGTTGCCCGCGGAATGGGTAAATGCTGCGTTTCAGGTGCGGGAAGTGTTAAGATTGACTACAAAGCCCGCACATTACAAATGTCAGGCAAAGTATATAAAGAAGGTGATTTTATTTCACTGAACGGAACCACCGGCGAAGTTTATGACGGAATGATCAAAACTGTTGATCCTGAAATGAGTGGTGACTTTGGTAAATTGATGAAACTTGCCGACAAAAAAGCCAGCCTCTATGTTCGTACCAACGCCGACACCCCACTCGACGCGCAGGTTGCCCGCGACTTTGGCGCCAAAGGAATTGGTCTTTGCCGTACTGAACACATGTTCTTTGGTGGTGATAAAATTCTCGCCATGCGTGAAATGATCCTCGCCGAAGACGAAGCAGGAAGAAGAAAAGCATTAGAAAAGTTACTTCCTATTCAGCGTACCGACTTTGAAGGAATTTTTGAAGCCATGGCAGGCCTTCCGGTAACGGTTCGGTTGCTCGACCCGCCTTTGCATGAATTTGTTCCTCACGATGACAAAGGACAACAGGAAATGGCTGAGGTTATGGGTGTTTCTTTAGAAACTATCAAAGCTAAAATAGAAGAGTTGAGCGAAGTAAACCCCATGCTGGGACATCGTGGTTGCCGGTTGGGAAATACTTATCCTGAAATCACCGAGATGCAGAGCCGCGCCATTATTGAAGCTGCAATGAATCTGAGAGACCGCAAGATTGATGCTCATCCTGAAATCATGATTCCTTTGGTAGGAACCATTGCTGAATTGAAACTTCAGGAAAAAATCGTCCGCGAAACCATTGCAAAAGTCTTTGAAGAAAGAGGCAAAGAAATCGATTATCTGGTAGGTACCATGATTGAAGTGCCCCGTGCCGCTTTGACCGCTGACAAGATCGCTGAATCCGCTGAATTCTTCTCATTCGGTACCAACGACCTTACCCAGATGACCTTTGGTTATTCACGTGATGACGCCGGAAAATTCCTGCCGATTTACATCGAAAAAGGTCTGTTGAAAAACGATCCTTTCCAGGTTCTCGATCAGGAAGGCGTTGGCCAACTGGTTGAAATGGCTGTGAAAAAAGGACGCAAGACCCGCAAGAAAATCAAATTGGGGATCTGCGGTGAACATGGCGGCGAACCCAGCTCTATCGAATTCTGCCACCGTGCAGGTTTGAACT
>CAZGZO010000252.1:0-4130 GCA_964529695.1 uncultured Lentimicrobiaceae bacterium | reverse complement strand
CGCTTATGTTCTTCGTAGGATAAAGTTTTCTCGTTAAAGAAATATTTAGTTTTGGCCATGAATTAAAAATTACTAAATGCAAAACTAAGAATTTGGCGTAGATTTGCAATCTTAACTGATATTAAAATAAACAATTTTTTGTTAACAATTTGATAATGAAGTCGTCAGAGATAAGAAGCAGCTTTTTAGATTTTTTTAAGTCAAAAAATCACCAGATTGTTCAGGGAGCGCCCATTGTGGTAAAAGACGACCCTACACTGATGTTTATCAATGCGGGAATGAACCAGTTCAAAGATCTTTTTCTTGGTAACGTCCCCGTAAAATATTCCCGTGTTACCGATACTCAGAAATGTTTGCGAGTTTCTGGTAAGCACAACGACTTGGAAGAAGTGGGACACGACACTTATCACCATACGTTTTTTGAAATGTTGGGAAACTGGTCCTTCGGCGATTATTTTAAAGAAGAAGCGATTGCCTGGGCTTGGGAATTGCTTACGGAAGTTTTTAAAATTGATAAAGAGAATCTTTATGTAACGGTTTTTAGTGGTGACGAGCAGGACGGATTGTCGGTGGATGATGAAGCCAGAGAATCATGGAAAAAGCATATCAGTGCAGACCGGATTTTATTGGGCTCGAAGAAAGATAATTTTTGGGAAATGGGCGAAACCGGTCCCTGTGGTCCATGTTCTGAAATTCATATCGATTTAAGATCTAAAGAAGAAAAAGAAAAAATACCTGGACATGAGCTTGTTAACAAAGACCACCCACTAGTCATTGAGATATGGAATCTGGTGTTTATTGAATTTAACAGGCTTGCAAACGGGAAGTTGTTGAATCTTCCTAAAAAACATATTGATACCGGTATGGGATTTGAGCGGTTGGCGATGGTGTTGCAAGGAGTTCATTCCAACTATGATACCGATGTATTTAAACCGCTGATTAATTATCTCGCAAAAATGGCAGGAGTGACTTATGGTCAGGATGAAAAGAAAGATATTGCCATGCGGGTTATTGCCGATCACCTGAGGGCTGTCACGTTTGCTGTTGCAGATGGGCAGTTGCCATCTAACACTGGTGCTGGTTATGTGATTCGAAGGATACTGAGGCGTGCTGTTCGCTATGGCTTTACCTTTTTAGGATTCCAGGAGCCCTTTATGTTTAAGATTTTATCTGTTCTGGTAGATCAAATGAAGGATGTCTTTCCTGAAATTGAAACACAGCGTAATCTGGTTGAAAATGTTATCAAAGAAGAAGAAGTTGCCTTTTTGAGGACACTCTCCCAGGGTGTAAAAAGGTTCGAACAGTATGTAAGTGCCAATCCGAACGCCAAAGAAATTGATGGTGATTTTGCTTTTGAATTGTTTGATACTTTCGGTTTCCCGATTGACCTTACGAGATTGATGGCCAAAGAAATTGGTCGTGATGTGAATATGGAAGATTTCCAAAAAGGACTGGATGCTCAGAAGAAACGTTCAAGAAAAGCAGCTGAAAAGACTGCAAATGATTGGGTTGAGCTAATTCCTGATGGTCCGGCTACTGAATTTTTGGGTTATCACCAATTGGAATGTGAAGCTCGGATCGTACGGTATCGTAAGGTTACTCAAAAGAAAAAAACGCTGTATGAAGTGGTCCTCGATAAAACGCCATTTTATGCTGAATCAGGTGGTCAGGTAGGTGATTCCGGAGTTTTGGAAACCGAGGGCCAGGTACTTCATGTTTTAGACACACGAAAAGAAAACAATCTTCCTATTCATATTGTGGCTGAGGAATTCAAAAATCCTGGAGCTACGTATCATGCAAAAGTGAATGGTGTAAAAAGAAAGCTGACTGCTAATAACCACAGTGCCACGCACCTGATGCATGCTGCTTTAAGGGAGGTGCTTGGTAATCATGTTGAACAAAAAGGTTCCTTGGTAGATTCTGAAAGACTTCGTTTTGATTTTTCACATTTTGCTAAAATGACTGACGAAGAAATCCGGGCAGTGGAAACAAAGGTCAATAAAAAAATTAGAGAGAATATTAGCTGTAATGTTCAGGAGAATGTTCCCATCGAAGAAGCTACTAAAATGGGGGCCATGGCTCTATTTGGTGAAAAATATGGTGACCATGTTCGTGTAATAACTTTTGATCCGCAGTATTCTGTGGAGTTGTGCGGCGGAACCCATGTTCCGGCAACAGGTCAGATAGGAATCTTTAAAATAGTTTCTGAGGGTGGAATTGCAGCCGGTGTCAGGCGTATTGAAGCATACACAGCTGATGGTGCTGAAGCATACATCAATGAACAACTGGATTTGATGTCGCAAATTAAAGAACAGTTTAAGGGACCTGTAAACCCCCTGACAGCCGTGCAAAATCTCATTCAGGAACAATCGACTTTGTCCAAAGAAGTAGAAAAACTTCAAAAGGAAAAAGCAATGCAAATGCTGGATAATTTGATGAAATCAGCTCAAAAAATTGGCCCTTTCACCTTCTTGGGAAAGAAGATTTCACTTGATGCCAATCAGGCTAAAAATTTGGTACATAAGCTCAGGCTCCAAGATGATCAAATGGTTGTTGTTCTTGCTATGGAAAATGATGGAAAGGCAAACCTTGTTGTTGGGCTTTCAGATAATCTGGCTGCTTCGGGCAAGGTAAATGCAGGCAATCTAATTCGCAAAATCAGCCCGTTTATTCAGGGTGGAGGCGGTGGTCAACCCCATTTTGCCATGGCCGGCGGAAAAAATCCTTCCGGTATTAACGAGGCACTGGCAGCTGCCGAAAGCGAAATTAAGAGCTTAGGTTGATTTATTATTGACCGTCTATTTTTGAACTTTTATGAATTAAATAATTGATTTATAGCGGTGTACCACTAATGCTAATGTGTTGATAAATAATTAATATTTTTGAAAGTCTGATTTTTTCATCGAAATTAATTTTACTACATTTACAAATTCGGTGTTTTAGTATTTAATGACTCAGGGTATGCCAAAATCAAAAGTTATATTTCTCCGTTATTTCGCTTTTTCTATTTTGGTATTGTTGCCGTTATTCTCATTTGCTCAAAAGCATAGAAAAGAGAAAAGGGAAAGTAAAGCTGCTAAGGAACAGGATTTGATCAGGTATTCTTCCCTGAGCAGTGTTGAATCAAGTATTGACAAAGCCACCGGATGGGCCGTACAGAATAACGGCGCCTGGTATTCCATGGATAACATCATCCCATATCCCAATCAAAAATCTGATCGTGACAATTATGGAGCCCGCAAATTGGGTCAGGACAATTTTACTAAAATCGAACTGAGAAAGTTAATGATAGGTAATAAGCAATACAGTGTGCTTATTAAGATGTATCGTGATGGACAATACGAGTTTCCTTTGTTGAAACAAGATTGGGAGGGATTTAAATCACTGGATTATTATGTTTTTGATAGCCGTATCCTGAATAAAATCCTTCCTGATAATGTTGAGTTTAATAAAAGTTTTGCCGTTGATTTACATGTTTTTGCAAGGGGAACTATTAAAAATTACACTCATAAAAACTGGCAGAGTCTACTGGTAGGATACGTACAGGATGTAAATCTGGGAGAACAGGTAAATGGATGGGACCTGGTGGTAGCCGTTTATCCTATCAGAAATAATGGTAAGGAGGTTTGTAGGTTTCGTTTAATAAAGACTTTCAGGAACAAATATCTGGTTTCAATGTACACTTCCCCAAATGATTGGCGCAAGTTATTTAGCCGTTCTTTTTACCAGGTGAAGTTTTACTCTTTCAAGAATTTTATTGACGGAGCTAAGGAAGATTATATCAATGTTTATCCAACGAATGAATCGGCTGAATCGCCCGATCCATTCCAAAATTATTATAACTGGGGAATCCTGAAATATCAGACCGGTGACTTTATTAAAGCCATAAAATATTTTGATGAAGCGCTGAAAATTAAGCCTGAAACGAAAAATTTCATGCTGTTTTCTTACCTTGGAAATGCCCAAAGCAAATTACATAGATATGAAGATGCACTGGGATCCTACGATCGGGCATTGCAGTTAAGGCCTACAGGTGTCATGGAATATTCTAATTGGGTTCGCAATTATTTCAACCGGGGTGTTATCAAGTATTATCTGAATGATATGAGCGGAGCATGCGGCGACTGGAA
>CAZGZO010000251.1:0-4150 GCA_964529695.1 uncultured Lentimicrobiaceae bacterium | reverse complement strand
ATCCGGCTTTCCACCAGACCCGATTTCATCAATGGTGCTGTACTTTCTTTGTTGAAAAATTACCGGGTTACGACAATAGAACTTGGGGCGCAGTCGCTTGATGAGGAAGTTTTGAAAGCGTCATTCCGTGGGCACACGGCCAAACAGGTAGAACAGGCATCGGAAATGATCCGGGATGCTGGCTTTGATCTGGGATTGCAAATGATGATCGGGCTTCCGGGTGACAGTCTGGAAAAATCGTTGGCCACAGCCCAAAAGATCATTGAACTGGGGGCATCCAACACAAGAATTTATCCCGCGCTGGTTATTCGCGATACGGCCATGCACCAGTGGTTCCGGCAGGGAAAATACAAACCATTGGCGTTGAAAGAAGCTGTGGAATGGTCAAGACAACTGTTGTTGCTGTTTGAAAACGCCAAGGTTAACGTTATTCGAATGGGATTGCATCCTTCGGAAGGGTTACTGGATCATACCGATTTGGTTGCCGGGCCGTTTCATCCATCTTTTCGCGAACTGGTTCTGACACAAATTTGGAGTGATCTGTTTATCCCTGTTCTGAGAGAAAACAAAGGTGAAAATGTTGAAATCGAAGTTCCTTCGTCTGAAATAAATGCAGCGATTGGTTATGAAGCCGTAAACAGAAAAATGCTGTTAAAACATTTCCGCCAGGTGAAATTTGTTTCTAATGACCTTCTCAAAAATAGAGCATTCATCGTAAATGTTCTTCCCGATCAGGAGTAGTAACCTGAGGATAAGCTGAGTTTCCCGGGGTTTAAACCCCGCGTAGTGCATTATCCAAAAATTTGGTTTTTTTATTTTTCTTTTTTTACTTTGTAAGACCAAAATGAAAAATCCTTCTGACCCGCAATAGATCCCGAGGATTTATTTTTAACAAAAAACTAAGAATTATGAAAAAGTCACTCTTTTTATTTTTGCTTTTATGCATCCCTTTCTGGGCAACAGCACAGTGGTCTGTACAGGCATTTGCTGGTGGGGGCGCTGCTTATGAATCGGCTTATGAAGTATTTCGAAATAACAGTTCCGGGCTTGAACAGCACCAACTACATTATGCCGACAATGGCTATACTTTTCAAGGCGGAATCAATGTTCAATATTTTATAAGCCCGAAATTTGGGTTTGGCACCGGGTTTGGATATCAATACAGTAAAACTTCCGGTTTTGTTTCCATGCCTCCACCCGAGGGTACAAACTGGCACTCGGAATCCCTTAAAATTCCTTTCAATTTATTATGGTCGCCGGGAAAGTTACATCGTTCTGTTTTTAATATTGGGTTGGCAACCCATTTCAACCTAATGCAGCGATATGATGTATCTTATTATGAATCCAACTATCAATATCCTGTTTTTGTCAGCGTACTATTTGGCTATACGCATAGTTTGGGAAAACGGTTCCAATGGGGCGTTTTATTTGAAAAGGACCTTAGTTGGTACTCAAGAACTGACTATATGGAGACACACATAACAGTCTTAGATCCGCGTCATTTTACTTCGCTGCAGGTTATTTTCAGCTACCGGTTGTTTGGAAAAGACGGGAGGAAAAGATAATCCATACGAAATAATCCTGGCACGCGCTACAAGTGCGCGCCAGTGAATGCAATTATTTCATCAAGAATTCATGCACATTTTCGGCAGCAACCCGGCCGGCCTGAATTGCGTGAACCACGAGACTGGCGCCCCGTTCCACATCTCCGGCAGCAAAGATCTTTGCTTCTGAAGTCTGCTTTTGTGCATTCACTTTTACATTGCCACGGTTGTCATAATCGACACCTAGGGCATCCAGCAATCCCTGATGCACCGGTTGCGTAAATCCCATAGAGAGTAAAACCAGATCGGCTTGTAGAAGTTGTGGAGCTCCCGTTTCTTTCATAACCCATTGCCCGCTTTCGTTTTTTGACCACGCGACTTCCACCACTTCAGCCTGTTTTACCTGGCCGTTTTCACCCATCAGTTTTTTTGTGAGCAGGCTCCATTTACGCTCGCAACCTTCAAGGTGAGAACTGGAAGTCCGCAACACATTGGGCCAGTAAGGCCAGGGATTATCCAACGTTCTTTTTTCCGGTGGTTTGGGAAGAATTTCAATTTGAGTCACGCTGGCTGCTTTCTGGCGGATGGAAGTCCCAACGCAGTCAGAGCCGGTATCACCGCCACCAATAACCAAAACATGTTTTCCTTTGGCATAAATTTTTTCGCTTTCAGGGATAATTTCCCCGGCTACCCTCCGGTTGCTTTGTGTTAAGAAATCAAGGGCAAAATGAACGCCTTCCAACTCCCTTCCTTCAACCGGAAGATCACGTGGTGTTTCTGAACCAACAGCCAAAACCACCGCATCAAAATCTTTCAGCAATTCTTCTCTTATAACGTCTTGTCCAACCCGGACATTGGTTCTGAACAACATGCCTTCTTCTTCAAAAATAGCCAGACGTCTGTCGATCACCGTTTTATTTAATTTGAAATCAGGAATGCCGTAACGCAACAGTCCGCCAATAGCGTCATTTTTCTCAAAGACGGTAACTTCATGACCAAAATGATTCAGCAGATCGGCAGCAGCCAGACCTGCAGGCCCCGAACCGACCACCGCGACTTTTTTCCCGGTTCTGAATCTCGGCGGATTTGCTTTGATCCATCCTTGAGTAAAAGCATTTTCAACCGTGGCAGCTTCATTTTCACGAATGGTAACCGGATCATCATTGATGGAAAGCACACACGATTTTTCGCAGGGAGCCGGGCAAATTCTTCCCGTAATTTCAGGAAAACTATTGGTGGAATGTAGAATTTCGTAGGCACCCTCTTTGTTTCCACGATAATAAGCATCCTGCAATTCGGGAATTTTGCTTCCCACGGGACACGCCGAGTGGCAAAAAGGCACGCCGCAATCCATACAGCGGGAAGCCTGAAGCTTGCGATCCGCCTCGTCCAGCGTTTGTTCTACCTCTCCAAAATCATAGATCCTTTCGTTCCGTGGGCGGTAAGAAGCCTCTTTTCTTGGAACCGTCATAAATCCTTTCGGGTCGCCCATTTTATATATTTTTAGTTGTTAATTAATTTTAAATCTTTTTATTACAGTCGTTTATCAATATCAGGCAAAAAATAAAGTTTTAATTTGTCCTTACACCCCCAACCCCTAAAGGGGCGTGCCATTCCCCGCTCGCTTTTCAAACTAAATCAAAAGTGCGGTAACGGTTCCCCCTTAAGGGGGCTAAGGGGCAATTAATCATTTTATTAAATGCTTCTTGTCATCATCTATTACTTTAAACAACTTCTATTCCTGAAATACAGGAGCGTCTTCAGTCAGTTTCAATTTTTTCTCAAGTTCTATCAGTTCTCTTTCGCGAAGTACTTTCCGGTATTCAAATGGAATTACTTTCACGAATTTCGGTAGGTATTCTTCCCATTGCGTCAGGATTTTTGCTGCCTGTGCGCTTTGGGTATACGTTAAATGCTGACTGATCAATCTTTGCAGTTCGGTGATGTCTGCCTTGTCTTCCACATCCAGCAATTCTACCAGTCCTTTGTTGCAATAGAAATCAAAATCGCCGTCTTCATCCAGCACGTATGCAATTCCACCGCTCATTCCGGCTGCAAAATTTCTTCCGGTCTTTCCCAGAACCACAACCCTGCCACCGGTCATATATTCACAGCAGTGGTCCCCGGCGCCTTCAACAACGGCTTCCATGCCCGAATTTCTAACGCAAAACCGTTCTCCGGCAACCCCGTGGATGTATGCTTCTCCACTAGTGGCTCCATAAAATGTGGAGTTCCCAATGATAATATTTTCCTCAGGGGTAAACGTAGAACCGTTTGGCGGAACCACAATAATCTTCCCGCCCGACAATCCTTTTCCGATGTAATCGTTGGCATCGCCTTCCAGCCGGAAAGTGACCCCCTTTGCCAGAAAAGCACCAAAACTTTGTCCGGCAGTTCCTAAAAATGTCGCATGAATGGTGTCTTTGGGAAGTCCTTTTTCACCATATTTTTGAGATATTTCTCCCGACAACATGGCTCCGGTAGCACGATCCGTATTGGAAATCGGATGATGCAACCAGACTTTTTCTTTTCCTTTAATGGCTTTCGCCGATTCCCTGATCAAAGTGTGGTCCATGTGGTCTGTCAAAACTCTTGAAGGAGAGCTG
>CAZGZO010000250.1:0-4152 GCA_964529695.1 uncultured Lentimicrobiaceae bacterium | reverse complement strand
TCAGACTTATGGAAATAAGTATGTACGATAAAATCGGCGAGCAAAACATTCGCAAGCTGATCCATGATTTTTATAGTGGAGTTAAGAAAGACCCTGTGCTTTCACCCTTGTACGATGGGGATTTTGATGGAGCACAGGAAAGGCTTACCTTATTTATGATTCAATATCTTGGAGGCCCACAAACTTATTCAGCACAGCGTGGACATCCGGCTTTGAGAAGAAGGCATGTACCATTTCCTGTGGAAGATGACACCATTGCCCATTGGCTGAAAAATATGAAAAATGCATTGGAACAATCCGAAATTAATCCGGAAAACAAAAAATTCTTGTGGGAATATTTCCAATACACAGCTGAATTCCTTAGAAACCGCTGATGGAAATATAGAATGCAACAAGGAAACCAACTCCCAGCCTTCAATTTTGTTAATCAATAATCCGATTATTGGCTGGAAATGTGAGTTTTATTTCAATTTCCTCAAAGATTCTGATTCCCACTCGTATCTTTTATTACCAACGTAATGTGCCAGTGTTCGCGTACTGATATAATTTACAAATTCATTGGTCATCTTGACAGTAATATCGTCGAAAATGCAGCCTCCAAAAGGGCAAGCTGATCTGTTTACAGGACAAGTTGACACTTCAATTTTACCTTCAACGGACTCATAAATTTGCTGAAGTGTAATTTCTTCCGGCCGTTTAGCGAGGATAAAACCACCAGCGGGACCTCTTGTAGAACTAAGATACCCGTCCTTAACCAATTTTTGCATGATTTTGGAGGTATGGTACTTGGAGCTACCTGTTTTAACAGCAAGTTCGTTTACATTGGTTGTTCTCTGCGAGTCATTTCTGGCAATGATTACCATGGAATGTAATGCTATAGAAGCACCTTCCGTAAGATTAAAAATATGAGACATAGTCTATTAAAGTATTTAAGTGTCAAAATTAAAGAATTCCATATAAAAGTAAATCATTAATAATGAAAATAGGCTTATTTAGTATTTGTATAAACAAGTATCTACTCCAGAGTAAAAGAAGTTATTAATTAGTATTTTTATGTTCAAATTTCCACAGCCATGATAGCAATTTTTCCCGTAATCAAACAAACCCTGCTGATTACGCTATTTGTGATGTCCATGATGCTCATTATTGAGTATTTAAACGTAATGACCCGAGGATTATGGAGCAAAGGAATCAAAAAAAGCAAGATACAACAGGTAATTTTAGGTTCCTCGTTGGGGGTAATTCCAGGGTGTTTGGGAGCTTATACAGCTGTCTCTATTTACGTTCATGACATCATTGGAACGGGAGGCCTGGTAGCCACCATGATTGCTACTTCAGGGGATGAAGCTTTTGCTATGTTTTCGTTGTTCCCGCAAAAAGCTTTGTTGCTAAACTTGATAATCTTCATCATTGCTATCATGTCCGGAATCCTGGTAAATCGATTTTTTAAGAAGAATCTTTTGGGAAAAACTCATGCAAATCACATGCACATCCACCAGGTTGATGAATGCGTCTGTTTTGATTTAAGAACATCATGGTATCAAATAAAACACATGAGACCGACACGAGCTCTGATGCTGGTTAGCATCTTGTTCTTTGTGATGTTTATATACATGGATCAGTACATTACCGGAGGTAGTATTTATCAACTGATCCATTTGGGACAGGCGTCCGCAAAAGATGCTGATCCACTTTGGATAAAGGTAACTTTTATTATCGTTATTTCGCTTTCTACCCTTGTCATTCTGATTGTTAATGACCATTTTCTGGAGAAACACCTTTGGGGCCACATCATCAAAAAACATTTCACCAAGATATTTCTCTGGACCTTCTTTGCACTGGTGGCCATTGCCTTTTTGATGAAATATTTTGACTTACATCAACTTATTCATCAAAATCTTATCCTGGTTTTGATTGCAGCCGTTTTGATTGGAATTATTCCTGAATCAGGGCCTCATCTGATTTTTGTACTCTTGTTTGCCAGCGGCTCTTTGCCTTTCAGTATCCTGATTGCCAGCTCCATCGTGCAGGATGGTCACGGAAGTCTGCCGCTTTTGGCTGAATCACGCAGAGCTTTTATCATTGTCAAACTGTTGAATGTGGCAGTCGGCCTTTTAGTAGGTCTGGCGGGCCTTGCTCTTGGCATTTAAAATGACTACCTTTGTTAGTGTGGTTTTATTCAAATAAAGTTGCATTAATAATGGTATCATGAAAACCGTATTAATTCCGGTAGATTTTTCTGAAAGCAGCATCAATTCATGCAAATATGCTTTCGATTTTCTGGGAAAAGACGAGGCTCTTGTTCACCTTTTTCATATTTATAATGATCAAGTACTAATACCCGATTCCAGTTTTGCAGGTAGTGGGATTGAAGCAGATACATTCTTCAACACCGATATTATTCAAGCTCTGAAACAACAGGCAGAAAGTGAGATGGAAGCCTTTAAACTTGAACTAAAGAAAGTAATCGAAAAGAGAAAACTCAATATTGAACTGAAGCACACCATTTTGGGAGGGGATCCCCGTTGGGAAATAACGGAAACAATCGAAGAATTACAGCCAGATATCGTCATTATGGGAACAGAAGGAAAAGGTGGAAAAGGATTTCTTCAAGGAAGTATGGCTGAAAAAATCATGAATAAATCGACGGTACCCGTTCTGGCTGTGCCTAAAGATTTTAACTTGTTTTCTATTAAAAATGTTTTATACACCACAAGCTTCAATCCCATGGATGTTGAAGCCCTCAAGTTACTTTTTAAAATCCTGGCTAATCACAAAATTGTTGTACATGTGTGCCATTTCATGAGAGAAAAAGAAAAGGAAGACGCTATTCAAATGATCAAAAAACTTCGGAATGAATTAAAAAAAGAAGAGAAAGCAGGGAAAATAAATTTCAACCTAGTCCAAACAGACAATGAAAAAGAAGCGCTCGGCAATTTTTCAAAAGAGCATCAAACGAACCTCATTTCATTTTTACCAGGTAAGAAACATCTGTTGAAGGATCTTTTTTCGGTGCAAAAGCTTCGCAAAAAAGACCTTTTCAGTCTTGAATTGCCCTTGCTGGCAGTTCATATCTAAATCACAAATCAATAATCGATTTTAACATGAATAAAATTAAATTATCGTCCGAACTGGAAATCTCCCGGTTTGTGGCCGGATTCTGGCGGTTGAAAGATTGGGAAATGTCTTCCCGGGAAATTTTGACTTTTGTAGAACAATTATTGGAAACAGGAATTACAACCTTTGACCATGCCGATATTTACGGAGGTTATGAATGCGAAGCCCTTTTCGGAGAAGCATTGAAGCTTAAACCTGAATTAAGATCTCAGATGCAGATAGTTACTAAATGTGGTATTGTTCAGAAATACGAAACCTCATCAAAGAAAAGATTTCAATATTACGACACAAGTTATGAGCATGTTACGGAAGCTGTAAACCGCTCGTTGTCAAACTTCAAAACAGATTATATTGATTTGTTGCTCATCCATCGTCCAGACCCACTCATGAATCCGGAAGAAACAGCCCGCGCATTCAAAGATTTACAGGCCTCGGGCAAAGTGCTGAATTTTGGCGTTTCCAACTTCAGCATTGCGGATTTTGAGATGCTGAACCACTATTTTGATAACAAACTAGTTACAAACCAAATAGAAATATCACCCTACGACCTGGAACACTTTGAAAATGGAAACATTTCTTTCTTGATAAAAGAAGGAATTCATCCCATGGCCTGGTCGCCACTGGCTGGTGGAAAGTTAATCCATCCTGATGATGAAGAAAGCCGCAGAGTCCATCGCAGGTTATCAGAAATGGTAGATCGTCTTCGAATAGAATCCATTGATATTCTGATTTTTGCATGGTTATTAAAGCATCCGGTTGGAATTATCCCGGTTTTAGGGACAGGGAAAATTGGACGAGTTCGCCAAGTAGTAAAGGCTTTGGATATCAATTTATCTACAGAAGACTGGTTTAGAATTTATGAAGACGGATTGGGTCACCCAGTCCCTTAATCGAGAAATACATTGACTTAAACTTAATTCTTCTCTATGGCTGTTCGGTAAATATCGAGCATAAATTTACCAATGGCTTCCGAGGAAAATTTCTTTCGTGCCGATTCGCGGATTGCATCTGAATTAAAAGAAAATTTGTTATCCA
>CAZGZO010000249.1:0-4262 GCA_964529695.1 uncultured Lentimicrobiaceae bacterium | reverse complement strand
ATAGTACACTGATTTATTAGGATTGTTATGATCCATTATGATTTTAATGGATGATTCTAATTGTCAGAATTTTTTTTGGAAGCTTCGTGATTTTTTCAGCTTCTTAGATCGGTTATGATTTTTCTTATGAGACAAGCTCATAAGTGGAAAATCTTTAGGATTGAGCAGATTCTGTAGCTCCTTGTCACCCAGTCACTATGTCACCCTTTTACCAAAAAAATCAATCGCCTTTCACAGCAAAAAACTCTTCCAGCTCTTTCAGTGTATTTTCGTTGGTTTCAATGTCATGAACAATCTCACCTTCGTGCAAAACCACGATACGTTTACAAACTTCCGTCACGTGATTCAAATCGTGTGAAGAAATCAACATGCACATGTTGTGCTGGTCTCTCCATTCTTTCAGCAAACTTTTCAGTTGAAACTGAGAGGTAGGATCCAAATTTGAAAAAGGTTCGTCCAGCACCAATACTTCAGGATGAATCATCAATGCAGCTGCAATACCCACTTTCTTTTGATTCCCTTTTGAGAGTTCCCGAATATAGGTTTTGTTTTGAGTAATATCGTTTCCCAGGAATGCTTTCATGGTTTCGACATATTGTTTTACTTCCTCTGCTTTCAATCCGTTGAGATGTCCAACATAATTGAAATATTCTGCCGGTGTCAGATAATCAATCAGGAAGCCTTCGTCCAAATAAGACCCTGTGTATGTTTTCCAGTTTTCATTTTTTGATACGTCGGTATCGAATGATAAAATCTTTCCAGATGTGGCTCTGATAAGGTCCAGGATTAATCGAAAGAAGGTGGTTTTTCCGGCTCCATTGTTTCCAACAAGGCCAAAACTTTCTCCTTTTTCTATTTGAATATCAGGAATATTTAAAACGGTTCTGCCGCCGTATTGTTTTGTCAGATTTTCAACTTTTATCATGGTAATTTATTTTCTAATTGTTATTTAATTCGGTAACCTTCAGCAATTTTATATCTGTTTTTCTGGAAAAATGCAGTGGCCCACTTAATCAATTGCTGATGCATGAGCAATCCTAAAAGTCCAATTCCTAAAATAATCAGCAAACTGATATTTAGACCGACCAATGATTTAAGAAGGACAAATATCACTATTGGAGCTCCCATCAACGGAATGATAATCAGGAAATTATTGATTCCAACTCCCTGGTAGTTCATCATTTGGCCTTTATCCAGCTCCAGCCGTTTTCTGTTAAAGCTGGCTGAAAACAAAAGCATGGGGGCGTTGACACCTAAATTGTAAATCAGGAAAACGAAATTCAGCTCCAGCACAAATGTACCGAAGTAAACATAAGGAATGGTCAGAATAAAAAGAAGTGTGGTAGGAATGGTCATCAGATAATATTTGGCCCGGAAATATTCTTCAGTTTTTATGTTTGAAGCCAAAATAAAATCAAACTGACGGCTTTCCCATGCCAGGATGTACTGTCCGTAGATAATCAGGAAACCTCCTGAAATGAAAGTCGCTACAAAGACTAAGAAACCCGTTTGCTCCATGTAAATTTTTTGCGGATAGAAGATAAGCCCGTAAAGCAAGGACATGGGCAGGCTAATCATCAACATCTGTTTTGACCTTTTGTTTCTGAGTAACAATTTAATTTCGTTGAGAACCATAGAGCCTGTTTTTCCCAGATTTTCCAGCCTTGCAAAATGACGGCTGAATTTTTCAGATCTTTTCTTCTTTTTTACCAGATTTTCAAGGTAAAGGTGATTCATAGTATAATGATGATTCTCCCAAAAGAAAAATATCAATGTTGCCAAGGGAAGAACTATGAAAAGCGGGTTTTTCAGGATGCCGCCAAAGTACCAGCTTGAAATCTCTTTTAACGGTAAAACATGATAACGATCCAGTAACTCCACAATAACTGATATACTAATCAGTATCAGAAAAAGTGAAGGTGTTACGGTTGACTTCCTTTTCAGGCGAATGACCAAAAAATTAGAGGTAAACTCGAAAAGATAAATTGAAGCAAACCAGAGAATTACCGTCAATGCCGAATAATGCTGTGGCATGTATGTCAATGTAAACGGCAAGATGAAAAACAGCGGTAAAAAATTAAAAAATGAAAGCAGCGAACGTAAGTTCAGGTAATGGCTTATCCTGTTTTTTTTGATGGGAAGATGCAATAAGGGAGTTACTTCCATGGTTGGTAATTCCTGAAGTAAAAATCGCATCAAAAATGTAACCAGAAAATAGTAGATAAGGTATTTGTTTAGCAGGATTTCCGGCGGAGCCCCTTTGCCCGCTTTTTCAAGAATAGGACCCAGATATATTCCAAAATAAACCAGATCTAATATAAGTATAAGCATAAAAAAGCCAATGATAATATTGATTGCCAGGCTTTTTTGCCAAAAGGAAGATCGGAATATTCTTTTAATTTGGAGTGAAGTAAATTGATAATTCATAAACTGTTGTTAATTGATAAGCGGCTAAAATAGAAAAAAGTTCTATTCCGGCTGATGTTGGGGCCGCAATAAATCGTTGATGGTTTTAACCGGATTGAATGTGATAAGCGGCACTTCAACAAAAATAGTTATCCAATCGGCCATGGCACCGTTCCATAATCCGGGCAATTCCAGTGCTTTCAGTTCAGTGCCCTGTTTGGATTTTAATGAGATGAAACCGGTTTCTGGATCTACGAAATCATGTAAATCGAATTTTTCTCCTTTAAAATTTCGCACCCCACAAACCAAATCTACGGGATTAAAATGGGTTGCTTTGGCAACAATTTCTTTCTGTTCCTGATCCTTAAAATCGATTTGTGAAGATTCCACTATCTGCAAAGAAATCTCATTGATTTTGTCACGTACCCAGAACGGACCGCCACCGGGTTCGCCCTCATTTTTTACCATGCCTGCGACGCGCATGGGCCGGTTGAGCTTATTGAACAGAAAGTCCATTTTGGCCAAATTGTCGTATCCGTCGTAAGCTTTTGGAATGTAGATGTTTAGCTTTTTATTTGCGAAAGTCCTGATTTCTTCCAACTCTTCATCTGTGACATTGCCATCATCCAGCATATCAAGAAATTCGAATGTCTTTTCCTGCAACTGCATCAACAGCCCGCCGATGACTTTTTTGTACAGATAGGTCATATCCCGCAATTCATCAGGAACAATGTTGTCGATATTTTTAATGAAAATAATTTCGGAATTCAGGTCATTTAAATTTTCGATAAGCGCACCATGACCCCCCGGTCGAAAAGTCAGGGAACCGTCGCCATTTCTCAGCGGATTATTATTCATATCCACAGCCAGGGTGTCGGTAGCCGGTTTTTGTTGGGAGAATTCAAGGTGATAAGTCACCCTGTATCTTACTTCATATTTATCTTTAACATTTTTGAAAGCCTTTTCAAATTCCGGCTGATGTTCCGGAGAGACCGTGAAATGCACTCTTGCAGCTCTTTTTTTATCAATAGCATAGTTTGCTGCTTCTACAAGATGCTCTTCAAAAGCACGGCGGGCCCCATCGTCGTAATTATGAAAAAAGAGTAATGCTTTGGGTTGATTGGCATAGTTCAATCCTTTTTCTGTTAGCAGGTATTCCAGGATGGTTTTATAGTCTTTCTTCTTCATCAGGTCATCCAAAATAAACTGGTCCTTCAGTAGCGCAGTTTTCAGTGCTTCATAAAAAGCAAACTTCCTCAGATTTTTGAAAAAATACCCCACGGAATTAAAATCTTCCTCCGCTTCCAAAGCCGCTATTTCTTCAGCACTTCCTGAAAAATCGTTAATAAAAGCGAGCAAGTGTTTAAACATACGGCTGGCAGCTCCTGAAGCCGGAACAAATTTTAAAATTTCATAATCTTCTTTATAATCATTGAAGTGGGCTTCCAGTTCGCCAGCTTCTTTTTCTGTGAAGGAAATCAGGCCATTCTCAATTGTTGCAGGGGCGGCAAGGCGAACAAACGGGAAACCATTTTTGAAATTTTGGATTTGTTTTTCAGCTGTTTCAATGGCGATTCCCTTTGCCTGGATTTGCTGTAAGTCTTTTTCTGTGAACATATTTTGATTCAAAAGGTAAATTGCAAAAATAGAAAATTTGATTTTGTTTCCAGTTACTTAATCCAGGGAGGTTTGTTATATTTTCTTAAAGACCGATCAGGATAGACATAGCTTTTTTATATGAGGAAAGTAAGAAAATACAAAGGATAAGTTGTTCTCCAGGAAATGCTAAAAAATTCAAAAAAAATTTGAGGCAGTTTCAGAAATAATACTAATTTTGCACCCTCTTAAAGCCCAGG
>CAZGZO010000248.1:0-4335 GCA_964529695.1 uncultured Lentimicrobiaceae bacterium | reverse complement strand
TTTTTACTGATTTATAAGAAAAAGGGTGCAAATTTAAGCCTTTTAATGGGGAAAAGTCCCTCTGCAACAGGATTTTTTGTTAAAATCAGAAAAATCAGAGTTTCTCTTAACAAACGTTTGCGAGAATTTCTTTTTCAGACGCGGTTTTGAAGTAAAAACACGTCATTTTTCCAAATAGATAATTTCCATTTTCGAAGCTTTCCCAATATAAGTTTTCAAAACGCAATAACAGATGCTTCAAAGAATTTCCTAAATTTCTTAACTTGCACATAAAATTCCTCAAAATGCCCAATAAAACCTACATTGTAAGAAACCGTGTTAAGGCAATCGGATTTATTTTTGGATTAATCTTGTTTTTTTTCGTCCTCTTATTTCTTAATCTGAATCCTCAGAAACCAGCTGCAACTGCTACTCTTGCCGTTGCTTTACTTATGGCTGTCTGGTGGATTTTTGAGGTGGTACCGCTTGCCATAACTTCTCTTTTACCAATCTTCCTATTTCCCATGTTGGGAATCATGAACGGCAAGGCTGTCTCATCAGCGTACTTCAACGATATAATTTTTCTGTTCATTGGTGGCTTCATGGTGGCATTGGCCATGCAACGATGGAATCTGCATCGTAGGATTGCTTTACGAATCCTAATGATTACAGGTACCAGTCCGGCAAAAATCCTATTCGGGTTTATGCTGGCTACAGCATTCCTTTCCATGTGGATTTCCAACACTGCTACAACCATGATGATGATTCCCATTTTGCTGTCTATAATCGAACAGTTGAGTGAGAACTTGGATAAGAAATCAGCAGATAAATTTACGGTTGGTTTGTTGCTCGGTGTCGCCTATAGTGCATCTATCGGCGGTGTAGCAACACTTGTAGGGACTCCACCCAATCCGATTTTCGTAAAAATGTTGGATATCCTTTTTCCAAAAGCACCGGAAGTGAGCTTTTCCTCATGGTTTTTGTTTGCTTTCCCGCTTTCTGTAATCATTTTTGTGATTACCTGGGTTTACCTCTATTCCTTGTACAAACCGCAAAAAGCATCGCATCAAAAAATTAACGCCAGTTCTTTCCTGGAACAATATCATAAAATGGGTAAACTCGGCTATGAAGAAAAAATTATATTAATTAATTTCCTAATGATGGCAGTGCTCTGGATGACAAGGTCAGGACTCACAATTGGAAATTTTTCATTCCATGGATGGTCCAGCCTTTTTTCCAAACCCCAGTACTTCAATGACGGCACCGTAGCCATCCTGATGGGAACTGTGCTTTATTTTATTCCTTCAAAATCGGAAAACTCACTGATAATGAATTGGGAAACTTCAAAAAAATTGCCTTGGGATATTGTCCTGTTGTTTGGTGGAGGTTTTGCCCTGGCCTATGGATTCAAACAATCGGGCCTTTCCGAATGGTTTGGTCATGCACTGAGCTTTGTAAGTAATTTTCCTCCGTTATTTATGATATTCATCATTGCAATCATGATGACATTCCTTACTGAGCTTACATCAAATACGGCTACTACACAGATTCTACTACCCATCATGGGGGCTTTGGCGGTCTCTTTAAAAATCAATCCCATGCTACTTATGATACCGGCTACTATTTCCGCTTCCATGGCTTTTATGCTTCCCGTTGCCACACCACCCAATGCTATAATTTTCGGTTCAAATAAAATTTCTGTAGCACAAATGGCGAAAACCGGCTTCGCATTGAATATAGTTTGTGCCATATTGATCACGCTATTCACTTACTACTATGCACCTGTTGTATTCAATATGTCATTTCACGGACTACCTGCTTGGGCACACTGAAACAGCATTTTCAAAGCTCATGAAAACTTTCAAAAAAGCTTCTATATTTGTTACTTATAAAAGCAAAAGGATTTTGATTATAACTTAAGCTCCATGAAACTTTCTTTATTTAATGCTTCCCTGCTGGGGATTTATGCGCTTATTTGTATTGGAATTGGCATTTGGAGTTCCCGCGGAAAAAAAGATGAAGATTATCTAATAGCCGGTAGGAAGATTCGGATTTTTGGGTTCATCTCCACTGTTGTGGCAAGCTATATTGGCGGAGCAGCTATCGTAGCCTATTCTGCTTATGTTTATAAATTTGGAATCTCAGCCATTGCGGTTTTTCTGGGGACAGCGCTGGGGTTTATTTTCTTTATTCCCTATGCTTTAAAACTTCGCAAAATCAGTACCGAAAGAAAATTTTTGACACTCTCAGACTGGTTCTTCTATAAATACGACAAGAAAACCGGCATCGCATCAGCCATTATTCTGCTGGTAGTTTATTTCGGAATGCTTCTGAATCAGTTTATTGCAGGAAGCAGCATCCTGGCTCACATCAGTGGAATGAAATACGATACTGCATTATTGATTTCGAGCTCAATCATCGTAATCTATCTTTTTGCCGGCGGATTTAAAAGTGTTGTAAAAACAGATGTCTTTCAGTACATTATCATGTTTGTACTGTTCTTTCTACTGGCATATGTTTTGCTTAAGGGCGACACAAATTTCACAAGCCAAATGATGGATTTTTCTGATATGAATCCGGGAATGACCATTGCATTTATTGCATTTGGTATTCTAATAATTTTTCAGTCCGCTGAATACTGGCAACGGGTTTATGCCGCTAAAGACAATAAGGTTGTGAAAAGGGGTTTTATAGGTTCAGCAATACTTGTACTTATAACTGGACTTGCAATTACTATTGTAGGGCTTTCAGCACATTATGAGGTACATGGAATTGCTCCCAGGAATGCTTTCGCCGAAGGGCTTAAAGTGTTAGTTCCTGTTAAATTCTTAGGGCTCAGCCTTGTTTTGCTGTTTGCCGCCATCATGAGTTCCGCCGACACCATCATTTTTGTTTTGGCATCCAGCATCGCCAAGGACTACATCTCACACTTCACTAAAAAAGAGATGACTGAGCATAATTTAAAGATACAAACTAAAATATTTGTGGTTCTTTTCTCTCTGATTGGTTTTCTGCTGGCTTTTTATTTTAGAAATATCATCCAGGTAATTATTTTTATAACCGGCGTTGGTTTCACGATTATTCCTGCTGCTATAGCCTCCTTCCATTATAAGATTTCTCAAAAAGCAGCGCTAGCCAGTTTTATTTCCGGAGTAGCTTATATTTTAATCCTGATAGGTTTTGATGAATTGATTCCCGAATTGAGCATTGCATCCATTGTAGTTGCAACACTTTTCCTTATATCTTTTCAACTGTATTACAGAAGACAAAAGGTGGCATAAAGCATCATTTTAATTTCCAAATGAGGTAAGCAATAATAATTGAATTATTTTTGTTTGATGCAGAAAGTCAAAAATCAGAAAAGAGCTTATTTGTTGGCGCTGTTGGCCATATTATTTTGGTCAACCATTAGTTCCGCTTTGAAAATTACCCTTCGTTACATGGCTTTCGACCAGATGTTGCTTTGGTCCGTACTAAGTGGTATTATTTTTCTTGGAATCATTAATCAGTCAGGAAAAAATGCTTTGAAGCTTAAACATCTGTCTAAAAGGGATTATTTTTCTTCTGCCATCATGGGATTTTTCAGCCCATTTATGTATTACCTGATTCTTTTCAAAGCTTATGATTTGCTGGAGGCACAAATTGCCGGGGTTTTGAATTATTCGTGGCCCATCGTGTTAGTGCTTCTTTCTGTGCCTATGCTGAAACAAAAGATTTCTTACAAAAGCCTCTTAGCCATTATTATTAGTTTCTTAGGCATATTGCTCATCAGCACACGGGGAAATTTTGAAACTTTTCATGTTTTGGACCCATTAGGTGTCTCACTGGCTATTGGAAGTGCTTTATTCTGGGCGCTTTACTGGATTTTCAACATGCGAGACCAACGTGAGGACACTGGGAAAATTCTGCTTAACATGATCTTTGGTTTTATTTATATGCTAATATATTTCCTTGTTCGGGGAAAAGAACCCGTATTTCCTGATTTAAAAGGTATTATTGGAAGTTTGTATATCGGTTTATTTGAGATGAGTTTTACTTATGTAATTTGGCTGAAAGCATTGAACTACTCTAAAAATGTCGTACGGGTCAGCAACCTTATTTACTTGTCTCCGTTTATCGCACTGTTTTGGATTCAGGAAGCGGTAGGAGAGACCATTCATCTTTTTACTATCGCAGGATTGGTACTCATTGTGTTAGGGATTATTTTGCAACAGATTGTCCAAAGGCAGGAAGATCGCCTTGACTTGAAAAGTACACCGGACGGCTGAATTTCGTAATTTAGCCGTGTTGACACGCATAGGATCCCAAAAGGGTTAAGTATAATTTAAAAATTTTAGAGATGAGTACACTCACACA
>CAZGZO010000247.1:0-4377 GCA_964529695.1 uncultured Lentimicrobiaceae bacterium | reverse complement strand
ACGACTCACAGTTAAATGCGAAAATACCGGCTTCCAGTCCCAGCTTAATTTCATCATCTGTTTTTCCAACGCCCGCAAATACAATTTTATCAGCCGGAAATCCTCTTTTCAAAGCTTCCCGAACTTCATTACCGCTTACACAATCTGCACCCATGCCATACTGGTGGATCATCTCGAGAATCCTGCCGTTATTATTGGCTTTCACAGCATAATGGACATGATAACCATAAGCTTGTGCCGAGTCGGCTGCCGTCTTTAGCGTTTGCTCCAACAATTGCAAATCATAGTAATACAACGGTGTTGGATATTTTGTTAATCTGGAAAGTATGTTTTTCTGAACCATGATCGTATTCTTTATTATAATGCTATCTTCTATTTGAGGCTCAAAAAAATGATTTCCTTAAATCCCCTACTTGGAGGGGTGCAGGGGTGGGTTTATTTAAAAATCTAATCATTTTTTTGAATCGCTATTTTATGTTTTAACTAACCTTACTGAAATAAATTTGTATTTAAAGCCTGCAGTGTTCTTAGTTTGTCTTCTGAATTGATAAGGATCGACATGTTATAAGGACTAGCTCCATAAGAAATCATTCGTATCGGAATGTCCTTCAGGGCTCTGAAAAGTGAGTGTGCATGACCGGTCTCGTCAGCGTCAATATTTCCTACAATCCCCACAATCGTTTTGTTGTTCTCCACACTAACCTGTCCGTAAGCTTCCAGCGCTGTTATAATTTCACCCAGATGGCTCGTATCATCAACAGTGATGGAAACTGCCACCTCTGATGTCGTAATCATATCGATGGAAGTTTTGTATTCTTCAAAGACTTCAAATATTTTTCTTAAAAAACCGTAAGCCAGTAACATACGGCTCGATTTTATCCGGATTGCGGTAATGTTGTCGCGGGCTGCCACTGCTTTGAAACCGCTGCCGTTCTTTTCTTTACTTATCATCGTGCCCGGGTCATTGGGGCGCATGGTGTTTTTCAACAACACAGGAATGTTCGCCTTTTGAGCTGGAATAACACACGAAGGATGCAGGATTTTTGCCCCAAAATATGCCAGCTCGGCAGCTTCATCAAACAGCAATTTACGGATAGGTTGCGTCCCCTCCACATAGCGAGGGTCATTGTTCTGTACTCCGTCAATATCAGTCCAGATCTGAATTTCCTCTGCTTCAACTGCGGCTCCAAACAACGAAGCTGAGTAATCGCTGCCACCACGGCCCAAATTAGAAATCTGACCTTTGGCATTGCTGCAAATAAATCCTTGTGATATATAAACCTGTTTGTCAGGCTGTTTGATTAGAGTTGAATGAAGTCGCTGACGAATATCCTCAACAACCGGTTCCCCATCTTCGTTCAGATGAATCAGTTCGGTCGCATCCAGCAAAGCCGATGAAATACTCTGCGACAATAAAAGTTGATGAAACAGAAAAGTAGAAATAAGCTCACCGGTTGATACAATCGTATTTTCACTGATTTTGCCATGAAAGTTTACAAGGTGGCTGTCAATCTTTTCAAATATCCTATCAATATACTGCTTTGAAGCCTCCGTGTTTTTAAGAAGTTGATGAGCGGTATTTTCATAATGCTTTTTCAGTGTCAGACTTTCTGCTCTTGCTGATTTTATTTCATCTTCACTAGCCAGTCGGCTGATTTCCAATAAGGTGTTGGTGGATCCACTCATGGCGGACAAAATTACCATGCAGCTTCCCTGATCGCGGATGATTTTGTAGATGTTTGTCAACCGCTCCGCTGAGCCCGCCGAAGTACCGCCAAATTTGAAAACTTTCATTCTTATGTTCCTTTTTAATTCTTTTGCTGGTTCAAGCGTCCGCTTGGACCATTTAATACCCTATAAATTTTCTTGTTTTGTTTCCCAATTTCCCATAAAAAAAGCCCGGTCATTTTCTTGACCGGGCTCATTTGTATTATTATTTACAAAGCAATTTTACCGGTCGTGTAGCACAATCCGCTTCATTTGCTTCCTCATCTTAATTACAAACAACATGAGATTTTAATTTGCAGCAAAGATAGAAATAATGTCATATGTTGATGAAGATTTTAAATTTTTTAATGTAAAAATAACAAAGCCTCAAACCCGATAACTATCGGGAAGTCTGAAGATCAAAGTTCCGACCTTTAAAATCCTTGTTAATTCTTCGATAGAGCAAATTCTTAAAATACGCTGAAAATCAATCTTATTTTCAAAAAAATATTAACTTAGCGGTGATTCAATCGGATTGTTGCTAAGGATTGACTATTTGAAACTAATAGAACTAAACTCATTGACTAAAGGTCCGAATTATGAAAACAAAGATTCTAATTTTGTTATCTCTGATCCTGTTTGCCGGATGTAGTAAAATCAATCATATGGTAATGGCTAATAAAAGCCAGGCGCCTTATTACATAGATAAATATGTTTCGCCAGATACCACAAATGCTTATAAAGGCGAATATTATATTCATGTGAAATATAATGGCTTGGCAACAGCGCCATTCAATCGCGATAGCGGCGAAATTACCTTCAAGCAGACAAAACACGAAATGCAGCAATGGTACTATCCAATAGCTATTGGTGATTCAATATCATTATCACGGGAAGGAACCCGTTTTATTGATCTTAAAACGAAGCAAAGGCTAGGTGTTTTCTTTTACACTGACAGGACTTACAGTAGCAAATTTCAAATTACCTATGCAGACTATTGCTTTTCAAACGTAGACTGGAGTTCTGCCGGAGCAAACATTGTTTATGCAAAGAAAGTTGTAGACAATCAATCAATTGATACCGGTTACGATGAATATACCGGAACTGATTCTCCTGACAGTTATTTTGTTGTAACATACATTGGTGAAGACCGGATTAACGGATACTTTAAAACCAGATGGATAACCGGTACTTCTTTATCCTATAACGTTCAGGGCGATTTTTCGATTCCACCGGTTCAGTCGGTTTTTGATAAGAAGTTTTTGAAGAAAAAGGATACACTTCCTTAGTTTTTTCCTTCGAATATTAAATATATCCACAAAATTTTGAGGATAACAAAGATTTTCTCAGAGAATTTCTAACTTAGCTGCCTACTAAACTAACACGAAGTCAGTTATGAAAAAATTCAAAATCCTGATTTGGGTTGTCAGTATATTAATCTGGGCTGCTGCTCTTATTATTTTGATAAAAGCCTTAACCGATGGATCTCCTGAAAATCCGCTGAAACAATATCGCCTGTTAATCGGAATAGGGTTTATAGCGCTAACCGGACTTTTACGGATGGTATATAAAAAAACCACAAACTCCAACTGACAGCAGTAGTGTTAATTATTACGGGTTAAAACCTGAATTCTAAATTCCAACCAGTTTGAAACTTCTTAAAGCTTAAGCTTTAAAAGATCATAATAAATTATGCATCCTCCGGAAAAAGAGAGAAGCCGTAAAAACAAGATTTGGCAATATTAGAAAATTCCTAATCTAAAAATCATAACAATCTTAGCAGATCAGTGTCCTATTAATTCTACCCTTCCTTCAAAGCCTTCAAAACCCGCTCAGGAGTAAGTGGCATTTGGAATACCCGGGCACCCACGGCATCAAAAACAGCATTGGCAACTACGCCTCCCATCACTACGATAGCCGGCTCACCACCACCCTGAGGTGGATCGTTTTTCCTGTCAAGAATCACGGTTTCAATTTTGGGTACCCATGAAAAACGTGGAATTTCATACGTATCGAAGTTGAGATCCAGAACATCACCGCCTGTAAAGCGTAAGTCTTCGGCAAGCGTGTAACCCAGTCCCATGGTAACACAGCCTTCCATTTGAATTTTAGCACCTTCGGGATTGACAGCCAGTCCCATATCCTGGACGGCCACCACACGTTTCACCATGATTTCGCCGGTTGTTTTGTTCACATTAACTTCGGCCATAACAGCAACATAGGTTCCTGCGTCAATACCACAGGCCACGCCATAACCTCTTCCACTGGGAGCTTTGGCAGGTTTCCAGCCAAATTTATCAGCACAGGCTTTCAACACGCGTCTCATTTTTTCATCTTTGAGATGTTGCATCCTAAAATCAACGGGATCTATGCCTGCTTTCGCAGCCATGATGTCAATTTGTGATTCGCGGGCGAAGGTATTGGTGTTGTTTCCCGGTGCACGCCAGGCCCCTACAGCAAAAGGATGCGGGCTTTTTTGTCCGCGTCCGGTACTATGCGAAACAGTTATAGAATTAGGAATTGAATAAAATTCCCGCGAACCGCGTGAGCCGGCAAAATACACATGATAATCCCACAAGCTCATGTGGCCGTCTTTGTCTATTCCTGATTTAATCTTTACCACGGCAGCAGGACGGAAGGAGTCGTCAAAGAATTCATCGGCACGGGTCC
>CAZGZO010000246.1:0-4386 GCA_964529695.1 uncultured Lentimicrobiaceae bacterium | reverse complement strand
GCAAGCAACAACTTTGAGTTGGCAATCGCCGTGGCAGTGACTGTTTTCGGAATTAATTCCGGGGAAGCATTTACGGCTGTTATTGGTCCGTTGGTAGAAGTCCCGGTGATGATTATGCTTGTAAATGTAGCTTTGAACTGGCGTAAGAAATATTTTGTAGCAAAGAGAAAGGTATAGGTGTAGAGACGCAAGATTTTGCGTCTCTACATTACAAAATCTTTTACGGCAAATCACCTTAATTTTTCCTTACTTTGTAATGCACTTTTCTTCCTGAAATGAAAAACAAAACAAAGCTTTTCCTGACTCTCGCTATCATCCTGATGGTAATTTTTGTCGTTTTTCCACGGCAAAACCCGCATCCCATTCATTATGTTGACAGGGCAACCGGCCAAATTAAAACTGAAAAAGTTGTTTCAGAAACAGCGCTTTACTGGCTGTATAACAACCCCTTAGGAAAGCTGACTTTACAAGCTTTGGTGAAACGCAAAGTTGCTTCTGAATTTTATGGCTGGCTCATGCACTCGCATTGGTCTAAACGGAAGATTAAACCTTTCATCAAGGCCTACCACATCGATATGAATCAGTTTCAAAAGAAGGATTACCAGTCTTTTAATGATTTTTTTATCCGGAAATTGAAACCAGGAGCACGGAAAATTGACGCAGCGGTTAATGTAGTCGTTTCTCCTGCTGACGGAAAAGTATTTGCCTACCAGGATATTAAAGGACAAAGTTTTATTGTAAAAGGCTACCGGTTCAACCTAAAAAGCTTTTTGCAAAACGATTCACTGGCAAAGGTTTACAATCAGGGAAGCCTTTTGCTTTTCCGCCTTGCCCCCACTGACTATCACCGGTTTCATTTCCCGGTAAGCGGAAAACTATCTGGAATCACTAAAATCCAAGGCAATTATTATTCGGTCAATCCCATCGCGTTGAGAAAAAGAATTAAAATTTTTTGTGAAAACAAACGGGAATATCAAATTATCAAGAGCCCGGTCTTTGGCAATGTCATCATGGTTGAAATCGGAGCCACGATGGTAGGAAGCATTGTTCATACTTTTCATGGGAAAATGGCCGTGAAAGGAGACGAAAGCGGTTATTTTCAATTTGGAGGTTCGTCCATCATCCTGCTTTTCCAACCTGGGAAAATAAAAATCGATTCTGATCTTTTGAAGGATACACAAAAACATTTGGAAACATCTGTTCGGGTAGGGCAACATGTAGCAATGATGGACCACAAATCCCCCCAAAGAAAAGGGCAAAAGCAAACAAAGGATCATTGAAACCGAAAAATACGCAGACCATTCCTTTGGGTTACTTCATGCTGAACTTAGTGTCTCTTCGAGGTTAAAAATGTAAATTGAAGGCCCAAAAGGAAAAAGGTAATCACCCTAATCTTTTTAATCCACTGCCTTAGTGAACGTTAAAAATTCAAAATTCACTCGTAATCTATTTAGAATTATTCTAAATTTGTAAGACGTTCAAAATTACTATGAAAAAACAATAAGTTTGATTGTTACTAATTAACAAAAAAAGTTGGGAACTATCTGTTACACAGTCGTAAAACAGACTAATTGACTTTCGGAATTGAGAAATTGATAAGAGTTTGAAATGCTCTGAATTAGCTAAATATGTTTCACTTAAAATACACGAACCATGTTGAATAAGATCTCCAGTTTTGCAGATTACCTGCAAAAGTATCAGGAAAGTGTGGCCGATCCTGAAAAATTTTGGGCACAAATTGCAGAGGCAAACTACTGGCACAAAAAGTGGGATAAAGTGGTCGAATGGCGCTTTGACGGGAAGGACGCTCCTGATGTAAAATGGTTTCTCAATGCTAAACTGAACATTACGGAAAATATGTTTGAGCGAAACATGTTTTTACGCAAAGATCAGACTGCTTTGATTTGGGAACCTAATGATCCTACTGAAAAAGAAATCCGGTTTACGTATGGTGAATTGTTTGATAAAGTGAAACAGTTTGCCAATGCCCTGCTGAACCTCGGCGTAAAGAAAGGTGACCGCGTTGCCATCTATCTTCCGATGGTCCCTGAACTGGCTATTGCTATGATGGCCTGTGCCCGTATCGGTGCCATTCATTCCATCATTTTTGCAGGCTTTTCATCCACAGCCCTCAGCGACCGGATTGTGGATGCCAGTGCCAAAGTGCTGGTTACTGCTGACGGTGGATTCCGGGGCAAGAAGACCATTCCATTAAAAGAAATTGCAGATGAAGCATTGGAAAAAAGCCCCAGTGTGGAACATTCCATCGTATTGAAACGAACAGGAGAGGAAATTTCTATGAAATCCGGCCGCGATATTTGGTGGAAAGATGCCATCAAAGGTATGACCACCGAAAACAAAGCGGAAGTGATGGATGCCGAAGATCCGTTATTTATTCTATACACTTCCGGCTCCACTGGAAAGCCAAAAGGGGTCGTTCATACCACTGCAGGATACATGGTTTACAGTGAGTACACTTTTAAAAATGTATTTCAATACAGCGAAGGCGATATGTACTGGTGCACAGCTGATATTGGCTGGGTCACGGGCCATTCGTATATTATTTACGGGCCTTTACTGGCCGGTGCCACTACCATCATGTTTGAAGGGATTCCCACTTTCCCGGATGCTGGACGCTTCTGGGATGTCGTGGATAAATACAAAGTAAATCAAATCTATACGGCCCCTACAGCAATACGTGCTTTGATTGCTCAAGGTGATGAATGGGTAGAAAACCATGATCTCAGTTCTTTGAAAGTTCTGGGAACCGTTGGTGAACCGATCAATGAAGAAGCATGGCATTGGTATCATGACGTGGTAGGAAAAGGACGTTGTCCCATTGTAGATACCTGGTGGCAGACGGAAACCGGCGGAATGCTTATCAGTCCACTGGCGGGAATTACCCCAACCAAACCTACCATGGCTACACTTCCCTTACCGGGAATTCAACCCATTTTGGTGGACCAGGAAGGCAATGAAATCAAAGGAAACGCCGTACAGGGAATTCTTTGCATCAAATATCCATGGCCTGGTATGCTCCGAACTACCTGGGGCGACCACGACCGTTGTTATCAGACCTATTTCTCTACTTTTAAAGGGCTTTACCTTACCGGCGATGGTGCTAAACGCGACGAAGAAGGTTACTATCGTATCATCGGGCGCATCGACGATGTTATCAACGTTTCAGGTCACCGCATCGGGACCGCTGAAGTGGAAGACGCTATCAATGAGCATCCTAAAGTTGTTGAATCAGCAGTGGTCGGATACCCGCATCCCATTAAGGGTTCGGGGATTTATGCTTATGTGATTACTGAATCACTTTCCGATGCAGAACAGCAAGATATCGAAGCTGAGATTCGGGATACCGTTAATAAACTGATTGGTGCCATTGCCAAACCGGATATCATTCAGCTGGTAAGCGGACTCCCTAAAACCCGTTCCGGAAAAATTATGCGCCGTATTTTGAGAAAAATCGGCGAAGGAGATGCCACCAATTTGGGCGATATTTCTACGTTGCTTGATCCCGAAGTTGTTCAAGACATCATTTCAGGTGCTAAAGTGGAAGTGAAACGTTAAGGATATCTTATCAAAAGATTGTTGCAAAATATGACAATTCTAAGATTGTTCAACCACTTCAGGGTGGTTTGTGTCAATAATTCACTTTTTATTATTAACAAAAAATTCTGATTATGGAAAACAAATTAGCAAATCCAGCACCTCTTGGCCTCATGGGGTTTGGTATGACAACCGTTTTGCTAAATATCAGCAATGCCGGTTTTTTTGCTCTTGGATCTATGATTTTGGCCATGGGCGTTTTCTACGGTGGCATCGCACAAATTATTGCGGGAATTATGGAATTCAAAAAGGGCAATACTTTTGGATTCACTGCATTCACTTCCTATGGGGCTTTCTGGCTTACACTGGTAGCATTTATTTTCTTTGCGAAATGGGGCTGGATGCAAGCGCCTTCCAATGCCTTTACAGGATGGTACCTTTTTTTATGGGGCGTGTTTACATTTTTTATGTGGCTCGGAACCTTCAGAAAAAACAGGGCCTTGCAAATCGTGTTTTTAACTTTATGGATTTTGTTTTTCCTCCTGGCCATACAGCACTGGTTTGCTCTTGGAGTGGTAGGAAAAATAGCAGGTTTTGAAGGAATTATATGCGGGGGATCAGCCATTTACCTTGCCATGGCCGAAATTGTAAACGAAAACTTTGGAAAACCGGTCATGCCGATTGGAGAAATAAACAAAAATGAATAAGATTTTGGGGTTCTCCGGATCAATTTAACAGTCCTGCTTTATCCATAACCTTTTAATAGCAGGCGGCTCCCAATCCCAAATGTCTGTTACCATGAGAAAAATGACATTATTTTATTAAGGAGGG
>CAZGZO010000245.1:0-4417 GCA_964529695.1 uncultured Lentimicrobiaceae bacterium | reverse complement strand
AAATGCTCGAGCAACCGGAAAGAATGCTGTTTGAAGCTAAAGACCCGGTGGAAGCGTTGCTGGGGTTATAGAAAAGTGACGGAGTGACCGGGTGACGAGGTGACTTTGTAAAATGGCACAAGCATCCGCTCGTGCCATAAATTTTCGATCTTTAATTCTTAAAAGCAGCCAAAATCGATGTAACAAATTTGTCAAAATCAAACTGCCCTTTAGAATTCAATCCCATTCTTACAATTACAAGATCTTTTGAAGGGATAACGAACACCCGCTGACCGTGAAAGCCATCGCAATAGTAGATTCCTGGATATCCTTTCACTTCATGGGTACCTTTGTTTAACCAGAATTGGGCACCGTATTGGTTATGAGATTTTCTTGCCGGCGTAGTGACATATTTCACCCAACCTTTCGGGAGAATTTGTTTTCCCTGCCAAGTTCCGTTTTGTAGGTATAAAAGGCCGAATCTTGCCCAGTCGCGAGGGGTAGCGAAACAATAGGAAGATCCTACAAAATTTCCACTGGCATCGGTTTCCAACACGGCACTTCGCATACCAATTTTGTTGAATAGCACTTTACGCGGAAAGTTCCAGTATTTCTGATTGTTACCGATGGTGCGCCTGATTATTTCCGAAACGACATTCGTATTTCCCGAAGAATAATACCAGACGGAATCAGGTGGATAAATAGCCGGCTTTTTGATTACAAATTTTGCCATATTAGCCTTGTGATAAAGCATCACGGTAACATCTGAGATGTCGCTGTAATTTTCATCCCATTGCAGGCCACTGCTTTGATGTAACAAATCAGTTAACCGGATTTTTTTCCTGGAATCATTAGCCCATTCTTTGATTGGGGCCGGGTCATTAACATTCAGTTTACCTTCTTTAGATAAAATACCAATAAGTGAGCAGGTGATACTTTTCGTCATGGACCAACCCAGAATACGGGTTTTTTTGTTAAATCCTTTGGCATATTTTTCTCGCATAAAAACCGTATCGTAAGCCACCACTACTGCTCTTGTATTACCCTGATTGAAAGCAGAATCCATGGCAGCATTCAGCTTTTTAAGATTAACGCCAGGGGGAACCGTATCCCGCATTTTGGAACCCATAGGCCAATAAATTGAATCGGGGTCCTTTGGCAGTATCGGCTCTGTCATTTTTTGTTTCATCACCGAATCTCTGTTAGCTCCGGCTAAAAGTGTACAGCCTAGACCAGACCGATAAACAGCAACTTGCTTTGCCATGCCCAGGAAAGTACTCACTACTTCTTTCTTCTTAGGATAAATTACATTGTGTGAAAGATTTACGGGGAAAAAGCTGAGGTCATGCTTTTCAATGTCTTTCTGGGTTCGATTGGTCAGAAAGGTCCAGGAGGCAAGGTCCTTAGCAGCATATCCTGTGAAAATAGGAGCCCGCGCAATGAAATAATGAACGCCATAACCAATCCCAATCAAAACGATCACTAGCACCGCAATGATAATGTATTTTACTTTTTTCATGGCAAATCTGGAATGAAGTGTTTAATATCCAAATATATTAAAATATCTATTATTGAACTTTTGTTATTAAAAAGTGGGAAAGTCGGCTTAAACCTTAGGTTGAAAATTGAATTGAGCTACCTTTGCAAGGTTTTAATATATCAGAATCGCATCATGCAAAGGAAAGTTGATTTTTTAGTTATCGGTTCAGGAAGTGCGGGACTTATTTATGCATTGAAAGTGGCAGAATTTGGCAAAGTTCTTATTCTTACAAAGTCGTCGGTTGAAGATACAGCTACAGCTTATGCCCAGGGGGGCATTGCGGCAGTGATGTATTCACCGGATAACTATGAAAAACATATTCAGGACACTTTGGTTGCCGGAGGAGGAATTAACGACCAGGAAATTGTTAGAATTACCATTACCGAATCTACGGTACGTATCAAAGAATTGATTGAGTGGGGAACCCATTTTGATAAAGATGTTTCCGGAAAATACGAACTGGCAAAAGAAGGTGGCCATTCAGAATCAAGAATCCTGCACCACCAGGATAATACGGGCTATGAAATTCAAAGAGCATTAAGTGAAAAAGCTGCAAATCACCCCAATATTGAAATTCTTGAAAACTATTTTACTATTGATCTTATCACCCAACACCATTTAAATGAGGATGTAACGCGTCATCGACCCGATATTAAATGTTTTGGAGCTTATGCATTAAATGAAGAAACCCATGAGGTTGAAACGATTTTAGCAAAAACTACATTGATTGCCACCGGCGGTATGGGCAATATTTATCAAACAACAACCAATCCGCTGGTTTCTACCGGTGACGGGCTGGCTATGGCATACCGGGCAAAAGCACACCTTGAACACCTGGAATTTGTGCAGTTTCATCCAACTTCTTTGTACAATCCGGGCGAAAAACCTTCCTTTTTAATTACAGAAGCCTTGAGAGGTTCGGGTGCCATCCTTAAGACATGTAGCGGAAAGGAATTTATGGGGAAATATCACGAACTGGGTTCTCTTGCACCTCGTGATATTGTGGCTCGCGCCATCGATAATGAAATGAAAATTTCAGGCGATGATTTTGTATATCTCGATGCACGTGATATCAGTAAGAATGAGATTATCAAGCATTTCCCAACAATTTTTGCAAAGTGTTTAAGTATAGGAATTGATATTACCAAGGAAATGATTCCTGTGGTTCCGGCAGCACATTATGCTTGCGGCGGTATTAAAACAAACAAAGACGGTTTGACTTCAATCACGAACCTATATGCTTCCGGAGAAGCTGCTTGTACAGGCCTTCATGGGGCCAATAGGCTTGCTTCTAACTCGTTATTGGAATCGGCTGTGTTTTCTCACAGAGCGGCTGCTCATGCTACTGAAATTGCGAAAAATATACAATTTATGGATGGCGTACCTGAATGGGATGCCGAAGGAAGAGTACTTAACGAAGAAATGATTCTGATTACACAGTCTAAAAAGGAACTGCAATCCATCATGAGTAATTATGTAGGAATTGTACGTTCCAACCTGCGTTTGCAAAGGGCCATGGATCGCCTCGAGATTCTTTACAGGGAAACAGAGGATTTATATGAAAAGTCTATTGTTTCCAAAGATATTTGTGAATTACGCAACATGATTAACGTGGCTTACCTGGTCATCAAAATGGCGATGAACCGGAAAGAAAGTATCGGGTTGCATTATTCCATTGATTATCCAAAAAAATAGAAATAATGACATTAATTAAAGCAATAAAAGGAGTAAAACCCCAATGGGGAGAAGGTTGTTACATTGCTGAAAATGCAACAATCATTGGCGACGTTGTTATGGGAAAGGGTTGCAGTATTTGGTTTAATGCAGTCCTTCGCGGTGACGTTCATTATATAAAAATAGGCGACAACGTGAACATTCAGGATGGGGCAATTGTACATTGTACTTACCAGAAATCGCCGGTAAATATTGGAGACAATGTTTCCGTAGGACATGGCGCGATTATTCACGGATGTACTATTCATGATGATGTGCTCATTGGCATGGGTTCTATTGTGATGGATGATGTTGTGATAGAAAGTAATTCAGTGATTGCGGCTGGCGCTGTGGTTGCCAAAAATACGGTCGTCAAATCAGGAAGTGTCTACGCAGGCATCCCTGCAAGGAAAATAAAGGAAGTCGATCAGGAAATAATGGAACGCGATATTCACCGTATAGCAGGGAATTATCAGTTTTACGCCGATTGGTATCGGGAAGAAGGAAACGATGATAAGATATAGATAACAGAGCCTTGGTTAACAAAGCGGTTGCGTTAATACCGTTTGAAGCTCTAAATTTTTAATCAAATAAAAAAAGCTGTCTGATTTTCAGACAGCTTTTTTTAAATTTTGTAGGTCCTGAATTTATTTCAGTCCTAATTTTTTCTTTACCAGCGGCATTATATTGTCACCGTTAGCATAATACAGGACAACACCCTGTGAAACATCAAGAATATAAGTATAGTGATATTGTTTTCCAACTGCATCTATCGCATCTTTTATTTTCTTAATAATAGGTTGATAGAGGTCACTCTGCTTTTTCGACATATCCTGCTGTGCTGACTGCTGAAATGCTTGAATTCTCTGCTGTAAATCACTGATTTCTTGTTCTTTAGTTTGCTTTATTAAATCAGACATCGTGCCTTGATTATTTTGGTAAGCCTGTAGTTTACTTTTGTATTCCTGACCCATGGTCTGCATTTGGTTCCGCAATGATTGTTCAAATTTCTTAAGTTGAACCTGAGCTGAATCAGTGGCAGGCATTTCACTCATCAGTTTCTGTGAGTCGATATAGCCGATTTTTAAAGTTCCCTGGGCAAAACTAACGCCCGAAAATAAAAGTGCTATCGCTAAAAGCAAAAATCCTTTTCTAATTGTTTTCATTTAAATTATTATTTATTAA
>CAZGZO010000244.1:4229-4437 GCA_964529695.1 uncultured Lentimicrobiaceae bacterium | reverse complement strand
ATTCGGTTCCTAATCTAAAATTGTTTTGGGCCGTATAATAGGATTTAATATTATTGTTTTCAGTTGAATAACCATAATCCGTTGAGTGGAATTTCATGGAAGAATAATCTACGTGTTCATACTCGGCGGATATAGATCCCCATTTGCCGATGATAATTCCTACGTCTCCCAGGACTTTCCATGGTGTTGTCAACGTATAATTATAGCT
>CAZGZO010000244.1:0-4219 GCA_964529695.1 uncultured Lentimicrobiaceae bacterium | reverse complement strand
CAACTGGGATCAACATAGGTTTTTGTTTGCCAGGAGTCGTTCATATTCCAGTAATAGGTGGGTGTGTGGAAAGCGATACCAAGTCGTATCCAGTTTGCTGGCTGAACAATGGCTCCTAATTTTAAATTTATTCCCGTTCCACTGGTTTCTACTCGCTCGTTTAATCCCCAGTTATGAGGTGATAAATTATCTGAAGTCACAACTTCAGAATAATAAGTTTGACTTGTGTATTTCAACGAATTAAGTCCCACGGTGGCTCCCAGATACAAGACATTATTGTAATTAGCGGAAACCGAAAAAAACCATTGATTTACAGCGCCAAATGTATTTTTTTGCAGTTGCTGTGAAAGGTCTGCTCCATCAAATGGTTGGCTGTAATTATTGGGAGAGCCTGTGGTGTCTATTAAATAAAGGTCCCAGGCAGGTTGAAGAAAATAAGTATAATTATTGTTTGTGTTGTTTGCGATGTCCTGGTAATTGATACCATTAGCATCGGACACGTAGGAATAAAGTCGAGAATTGTTATTATTTGGATTGTATGGACTGGGCCCCTGCATGTTGATGCTTGAATGAAAATTATTCACTTTGTTCATTCCTGCTGCAAACTGAATATATTTCCAACCATGATTGTTAGAACCTAATTTCTGAGCAGAAACAAAGCCAAAGTTATCAATTCCCATGTTTGCATTATTTTCATCCATTCCGACTCCATTATACAGAGAATGGGCCGTATTAAAATTAAATGCCGGGGTTATGGAATATTCACTGTAACGAAACAACCCCATCCCAGCAGGATTGGTAGCGGCTACTGAAAGGTCAGCACCAAGAGCTCCGAAAGCTCCACCCATGGCGGCACTACGTGCTGTTCCAGTATAAAATGTCTGTGAATAAATGAGTGCATCTTCAGCCGATTGAGCAAATAAAGATCCTCCTAAGCCGACTAAGGCTATCATTAAAAATATCTTTTTCATGATTATTGAAATTAAATAATGAACTTTAACTTAATGCCCGTTTATCTTCTGATATTACCACCGCCACTGCCGCGGTTATTATTACTTCCACCGGAGTTACCACCACCTCCACCAGTTCTAATGCGTACTGGCGGACTGTAGTTTCTGGTATTGTTTTGGTAAACTCTATTGAATTGAGATGAAGAATTGAACCTTTGAGGTGTCCTATTGAACTGTCTTACCGGAGTGGACCTGTTCGTTCTAATCCAGGAGTTTCTGTAAACGGGCCGTCTGTAATTCGACCTTGTGTTGCTGGGTCTGTAAATGTTAAATCTTTGAGGCGCACGGTGTATGTTCATCCGCGTAGCTTTGCCATGGATAATGTTCTGCGGTTGTGGTCTGAAATATTCAGTACTGCTTCGAGCTTGTCTGGTATCAAGACTTCGATATTGTTTTGGCTTCTGGTAACGAGGAGTTGCCATACGAGCCGGACGTCTGTAAATAGGTCTCTCCCGGTTTTGATATTGTGCTTCGGCATTTTTATTTGGCCTGTAAAGAGGTGGTTTTCTAAACATGTGTCCACCAGTATTCTCTACCCGGGATGCTTTTACATTATTCTGTGTTTTTTGATATTGCATGGCACGATTGGTTCTAACAGCAGTACTGGTATTCTTCAGATTAGTTCTTGAAAGTTTACTCTCGCTTCGCACTGATTTTGTCCTACCCATTGGAACTAAGCCGCCTGAGAGTGGTATGTAAGAACCTCTTAGCGAAGCCCCTCCGCGATGCCCGTAATATCTGTTCCTGTGCCAATATTGATAGGGGCTGAAATAGGAATATGGATAGCCGTAACCGGAATAGCCATAATATCCGTAATAGGGATAGTTGAATCCAAATCCCCAATAAGGGTAGCCATAGCTATAAAGTCCCCATCCGCCATAACCGTAATAGGGGTAGTTCCAACTATAATAAGGATTCCATCCCCAGCTATAATATGGATAGGAATACGGATAATAGAAGTTATACCAATACGGATCGTACCAGTAATTATTAAATCCAAAAACTCCGCCACCTCCCAGTGACCAGCTGTTAATTCCAGTTCCGAAATTTGAACTTTCAAATCCTAAACCTGTATTTATTTTACTATAAGCTAAAGAATCTACGTTGTTAGTCCTGACGGTGTCAACACGTAGTGTATCTATCTGATAGATTCCCTGTTTTTGATTTACAGTTGATTTTGTGTTTTGGCCTGATGTTTTTACAGCCTCAACCTTTACTACTTTATAATGTGATGGTTCATTTGTAGTTGTATATGAGTTCTGAGCCTCCAAATGTTGAGGTGCTCCTTTTGCAGTTGAATAGTAAACATCATCGTAAGGAATGTTTTGCATGGTCGTACATCCTGTAACGAAGAAAAGGCTAACACCTGCTATCACTAAAAGAAACTGTTTTACTCTCTTCATGGCTTTAATTATTGTGCATCAATAAACATTGTTTATTTTTGCCGTTGAATAATAAGTTGCAAAGACTATACCAAAATTCAAAAATGGCAAAAAAACTTACAAGTAGGAGTGAAAATTATTCTCAGTGGTATAATGAATTGGTTACGTCGGCCAATCTTGCTGAGAACTCGGCTGTTAGAGGCTCGATGGTTATAAAACCTTACGGATATGCACTTTGGGAAAAGATGCAACGGGTTTTAGATGACATGTTTAAAGAAACCGGTCATGAAAACGCTTATTTTCCCTTGTTCATTCCAAAGTCTTTTTTTAGTAAAGAAGCCAGCCATGTGGAAGGTTTTGCAAAAGAGTGTGCCGTGGTGACGCATTACCGGCTCAAAAGCGATGGGAAAGGTGGTGTAACAGTTGACCCGGATGCAAAACTTGAAGAAGAATTAATTGTTCGCCCTACATCGGAAACCATTATTTGGGATACCTATAAGAACTGGATTCAGTCTTATCGTGATTTGCCATTGCTTATTAATCAGTGGGCTAATGTGGTAAGGTGGGAAATGCGTACACGCTTGTTTCTCAGAACCGCTGAATTCCTTTGGCAGGAAGGTCATACGGCTCATGCTACCAAAGATGAGGCTGTAAAAGAAGCCGAAACCATCCTGGATGTTTATGCCAATTTTGCTGAAAATTATATGGGGGTTCCTGTGTTAAAAGGACTAAAATCACCCAACGAACGGTTTGCCGGTGCTGTTGAAACCTATTGCATTGAAGCCATGATGCAGGATGGAAAAGCTTTACAGGCCGGTACTTCCCATTTTCTGGGACAGAATTTTGCCAAAGCTTTTGATGTAAAATTCCTGAATAAGGAAAATAAGCTGGAATATGTTTGGGCCACTTCCTGGGGTGTTTCCACCCGGTTAATCGGTGCTTTGATTATGGCTCATTCTGACGATAATGGTTTGGTTCTGCCTCCGAAACTAGCTCCAATTCAGTGTGTTATTGTTCCTATCTATAAGAAAGAGGAACAGTTACAGGCTATTTCTGAGCGCGTTGAAAAGATTGTTCAGGAATTGAAGAAAGCAGGCGTTTCTGTAAAGTATGACGATCGAGATACGTTTAAACCCGGATTTAAATTTGCTGATTGGGAAATGAAAGGCGTCCCGGTGCGTTTGGCCATCGGCCCTCGCGATTTGGAAAACGGAACTGTTGAGGTTGCACGTCGTGATACCTTGGAAAAGGATGTCCTTCGCGTTGAAAATATCGCTGAAAAAGTGAAAAATCTGTTGGATCAGATTCAGAAAAATATCTACCAGCGAGCTTTGGATTTCAGGGAAGACAATACTTTTAAAGTAGATACCTGGGAAGATTTCAAAAAGCAAATTGAAAAAGGAGGTTTTGTGTTGGCACATTGGGACGGCACCCCGGAAACCGAGCAAAAAATTAAGGAAGAAACTAAAGCTACCATTCGTCTGATACCTATTAATCAGAAAAAGGAAGCCGGCAAGTGTATCTATTCCGGATCTCCTTCAGAAGGACGTGTGGTTTTTGCCAAGGCTTATTGATTAGTATCGAACATATTATCTCATATGGAAACCATCTGCACGTATTGTAGATGGTTTTTTTGTTGACTTAAAGTAATATACTTTTCCATGAAAAACTTGTAAATATTTTAATAGACTTGTTGTTAATTGAATGTGAATGATTAAATTTGCAGCCCCTTTAGCAATTCTGCTTAGGCAGGGCCTATAGCTCAGTTGGTTAGAGCACCTGACTCATAATCAGGTGGTCCCAGGTTCAAGTCCTGGTGGGCCCACC
>CAZGZO010000243.1:0-4464 GCA_964529695.1 uncultured Lentimicrobiaceae bacterium | reverse complement strand
CAACTGATAAATCGTAGTCGTTATGAGCATGAAAATCAAAGTGTAATTTTGGATAACTTTCAACGATATCTTTACAGAAATTATAAGTCATATCCTGATTCAAAATGCCCAGAGTATCAGGAAGCATAAATCGCTTGATGTCTTCATTTTGAAGCGCATCCAGCATGAAATGAACATAATCGGGAGAATAGATCATGCCGTTGGACCAGTCTTCCAAATACAGATTTACTGAAATTCCTCTTTTTGTGGCAGAAGCCACAACTTGTTTGATGTCTTCTGCATGTTGCTCAGGAGTTTTCCTGAGTTGCTTTTCAAGATGGCGCAAAGAGCCTTTACTCAGCAAATTGACAACCTTTAGCCCGGCATCTTCAATCCATTGGAGTGATTTTTCTCCATCGATAAAACCCAGTACTTCTATTTTGTCAAGAAACCCGTTTTCACCGGCCCATTTTGCGATTCTCTCGGCTGCTTCAAACTCACCTTTAGAAACACGGGCAGAAGCGATTTCCACCCGGTTGACTTGCAATTCGGTGAGAAGAAACTTCACCAGATGCACCTTTTCGGGTGGTGAGAAAGAAATTCCCTGCGTTTGTTCCCCATCACGCAGGGTTGTATCCATTACTTCTATTTTCATCAGCTTCCGTTTTGTTCTAGTTCAAATGCTAGTATTTTATCTTTCTTGCTAAGCAGAAAGTCTATATCGTCATAACCGTTCAAAAGACAGGTTTTTTTGTAGCCATTAATTTCAAAACCGCAGGATTCCCCGGTGGAAAGGATGGTAACTTCCTGCTTTTTCAAATCAATTTTCAATTTTGTTTTTGCATCTTTTTTGATTTCTTCGAAAACTTTTGCCAGAAAATCTTCTGTTACCTGGACAGGTAAGAGTCCATTGTTAAGCGCATTATTTTTGAAGATATCGGCAAAAAAGCTTGAAACGACAGCCCGGAAGCCATAATCAGAAATGGCCCAGGCTGCATGTTCGCGGCTGGAACCGCTTCCAAAGTTCTTTCCTGCCACAAGGATTTCGCCCGAATATTGGGAATTATTCAACACAAAATCCTGTTTGGGATTGTTGTCTTTATCATAACGCCAGTCTCGGAAAAGATTCTCACCAAATCCTTCCCGTGAAGTTGCTTTTAAAAACCGGGCAGGAATAATCTGGTCAGTATCAACATTTTCTACAGGCAACGGAACGCAACTTGATTCCAGTATATTAAATTTTTCTATTGACATTTTAATCGTTTTTATAAGTTCATAGATTACATTAAATCGGCCGGATTCGTGATTTTTCCGGTTATAGCCGCAGCAGCTGCCGTCAGCGGACTGGCAAGCAATGTACGGGCGCCAGGCCCCTGTCTTCCTTCAAAATTTCGGTTGGAGGTGGAGACTGCATATTTGCCTGCGGGAATTTTATCATCATTCATGGCCAGACATGCCGAACAACCCGGTTGGCGAAGTTCGAATCCGGCTTCTTTCAAAATCACGTCCAATCCTTCTTCGCGGGCTTGTTTTTCAACCTGCCACGAACCGGGTACCAGCCAAGCCGTGATATTATCGGCTTTTTTCTTCCCTTTTACCAAAGAAGCAAAGATTCTGAAATCTTCGATTCGGCCGTTCGTGCAACTTCCAAGAAAAACATAATCCACCTGATGCCCCAGCAATTTCGAACCGGGTTCAAAGCCCATGTATTTCAGCGATTTCTTAAAAGATTCCTGCTCAACAGCAGCCACAGATTCAAGTGCGGGAATGGCTTCATCCACGGAAATTCCCATTCCGGGATTCGTTCCATAAGTAATCATCGGATGAATATCTTCAGCCTGGAGATTTAACTCTTCATCGAAGACTGCACCTTCATCTGTTTTCAATTGCTTCCACTCTTCGACAGCTTTGTCCCATGCATCTCCTTTGGGTGCAAATTCACGTCCTTTCATGTACTCAAAAGTCACTTCATCAGGAGCAATCATACCACCACGGGCACCCATCTCAATGCTCATATTACAGATAGTCATCCGGGCTTCCATGCTCAATGAAGTGATAGAATCTCCGGCATATTCAACAAAATATCCTGTGGCACCGCTGGCTGAAATTTTTGAGATGATATACAAAATGATATCCTTGGCAATCACTCCTTTGTTGAGTTTACCATTGATATTGATGCGCATTTTTTTCGGCTTGGGTTGTAAAATGCATTGGCTGGCCAGCACCATTTCCACCTCACTGGTTCCTATTCCAAATGCAATGGCACCAAAAGCGCCGTGTGTTGATGTATGGCTATCACCACAAACTAAAGTCATGCCCGGCTGAGTAATGCCAAGTTCTGCTCCAATCACATGCACAATACCGTTATAAGGGTGGGTCAAACCATACAGTTTGACATCGTGTTTTTCGCAATTCTCTTTCAATTTGGCCACCTGTAACCGTGATAACTCCTCCTGAATAGGTAGATGCTGGTTCTCGGTTGGAATATTATGATCCACAGTTGCCAGGGTTTTATCAGGTCGAAACACGGGAATTCCACGATTCTCAAGCCCTGTAAATGCCTGCGGACTGGTAACTTCATGAATGTAATGTTGATCGATATAGAAAATATCAGGTCCGTTTTCTACGGAACCCACTACATGGCTATCCCATATTTTGTCAAAAAGTGTTTTTGCTTCCAAAGTTGTATTGTTTAAAAGTGAGACTTAAATAATTTTTGCTGCTGCATCCACAAAAGCTTCCACGGCTCCTGTGATAATATCTGTATTGGCTGAAAAGCCATAATATAGCTTGCCCCGGTTTTCGATTTGCACATGTACTTTTCCCAAATCATCGCTACCTCGGGTAATTGCCTGAATCAGAAATTCTTCCAAATGAACCTTGCGTTTAATAATCTGTTTTACAGCTGTAAAAGCTGCATCGATTGGACCGTTCCCGGAGCCGGATGAAACCAGTGTTTCTCCGTTTATTCGTAAGGCAACGGTTGCAACGGGCATGGCAGATTTTCCACTTAATACCTGAAGGCGCTCCAGTTTAATGGACTTTTCATTTTTAGTAACGTTTCCAGCCAATGCCTGTAAATCATCGTCTTTAATATCTTTTTTCTTATCAGCCAGTTCCAGAAAACGTTCATATATCTCGTCCAGTTCTTTTTTACTGAGTTTATAACCCAGGATTTGCATTCTGTGTTTCAGTGCAGCTCTTCCGCTGCGGGCAGTCAGTTCGATACTTGATTCTTTGATTCCCACGTCGTGAGGATCAATGATTTCATAATTCTCCCTGTTTTTTAAAACACCGTCTTGATGAATACCGGATGAATGGGCAAAAGCATTGCGGCCTACGATGGCTTTATTTGGCTGTATCGGCATCCGCATCAACGATGAAACCAGGCGGCTCGTTTTTGAAATAAGTTTAGTGTTTACATTAGTGTATACAGGCAGATCCTTGTGGCTCTTTATAGCCATCACCACTTCTTCCATTGAGGTGTTCCCGGCACGTTCTCCAATTCCGTTCATCGTAACCTCTACCTGGCGGGCACCATTCAGAATTCCTTCCAATGTATTGGCAGTAGCCATCCCTAAATCATTATGGCAATGGGTGGAAATTACCGCTTTATGAACATTGGAAACATTTTCCATGAGGAATCGGATTTTTTCACCGAATTCTGTCGGAAGACAATAACCGGTTGTATCCGGAATGTTCACAACCGTAGCTCCTGCTGCTATAACGGCTTCCACCACGCGTGCCAAATACACATTATCTGTCCGGCCGGCATCCTCAGCATAAAATTCCACATCTTCCACATACTTTTTAGCGTATTTTACAGCCGCCACGGCCCTTTCAACGATTTTATCCTGTGTGGAATTCAGTTTGTATTTTATATGATAGGGGGAAGTGCCGATTCCGGTGTGGATCCTTTTTCTTTTGGCATATTGAAGCGCCTCGTAAGCCACATCAATATCTTTTTCTATAGCCCGGGTAAGCCCGCAAATAACAGGATTGGTTACGGCTTTGGAAATTTCCACAACCGACTGGAAATCTCCAGGGCTGGAAATGGGAAATCCGGCTTCTATGATGTCAACACCCAAAGCTTCCAAGGCCTTGGCAACTTCGATTTTCTCGACAGTATTTAACTGACAGCCGGGAACTTGTTCGCCATCCCTCAGGGTAGTATCAAAAACAAAAATTTTATCATCCATAGTACATGATTTTATTACAGTTAACCTTTTCATTATTTCAAAACACGAATCACCTTTTTAATGACTGATGCAAGTCAGCAGTCATTGTCCTGGTATGAAACCTCAATTATTGGCAAAAAAAAATCTCGCTTTTGGGCGAGAAGTTCAAAAATTTACCAGATATATAAATTATCCCCTTGCTCGCCCCTTTCTAAATTCAAAAAGAATGAGAATATGAATAATAATAATAAGGTTCCGCCTGTAGTCGAATAAACCGTCCATAGTTTTACTACTTTGTGTTGACAAA
>CAZGZO010000242.1:0-4465 GCA_964529695.1 uncultured Lentimicrobiaceae bacterium | reverse complement strand
GGGGTGTTATCAAGTATTATCTGAATGATATGAGCGGAGCATGCGGCGACTGGAACAAGGCGCTGGAACTGGGATTTGGTACAGCATATCAGTATATTCAGGAATATTGCCATGATTATTCCAAAGACAAGAAGAAGAAGAAAAAGAGATAATATGCGTAATTCCGGATTAGCAAAATTCACTTCACGTCTTATACTCCTTTCCATGCTTTTTACCATAGCATGTCCTGAAGCTTTTTCCCAAATGCTGAATGTAAAGCAAAAGACTACTAACATTGATAAATGGGATGTGGGATTGGACCTTGGAATAACTCAATTTTATGGCGATGTCAGTAGCCATAATTATTTTCAAAAACTAAGTAATGAATCAAGAATCGGAGTCAGGATTTATGCAAAAAAGATGTTTAGCCCTGCTCTCGGTGCCGGAGTAAGCCTTTTTTCTACTGGACTGCAGAGTATTAAGGATATGAATCAAGGAAAGGCTGTAAACTATAGCCTCGGTGGAAATTTTGACGATCTGACGGTTTTTGCCTATGCAAATCTCAACAATCTGTTTGGGAACTATAAAGATAATCGGAGGCTTTCTGTTTTCGGTACGCTAGGTTTTGGTGTCAGCATTTGGAATACGGCTTTAACTAATAACATCACCGGGGCCGTTGTCCACAGTGGAACAAGTGATGGAACACGGAAATATGCAAACAAAGCATTGTGTATTCCGGTTGGGGCTGGTCTGGATTATAAAATCAATTCTCATTGGGCAGTGCATGCAGGAGGAACATTTACAACCGTTCTTAGTGATGATCTTGATCTTTGGCACGACGGCTCCAAATATGATCAGCTGTTTTATACACATGTGGGCGTTACATACTATCTCAAACCTGGACATGGAAGTTTCCATCACAGAAGAAAGAAAAACAGAAGACGGGAACCTGTAAATAAACAGCATATCCCTATTTTCGATTATATGGTAAATCCCGGCCCTGCTCCCGTTGATTCTACTAAAAAAACAAAACTTGACGTATTAGTAATACCTCCGAAGAAAGCTTCAGCTAATCAGCAAAAAACCAAATCGAGTTTCCAGTTCAGGGTACAAATTGCAGCTTCGCGAAAACATTTGGATCCCACATTGATTAGGTCAAAATACAAATTGAGTTATCCTGTTAAAGAAGTTCATCAGGACGGATATTATTTGTATTCTGTTGGTGATTATACAACTTATCAGGATGCGTTGACAGGTTGTAGAAGAGTTTTGCTGAGGGGTGTTCAAGGTGCGTTTGTAACGGCTTATCTCAATAATCGGCGCGTGCATTTAACAGACAAGATGATGCAAAGGGGTTTTAATTACCACGAAGTTACTCCAAGCTTCTTTTAGACCATTTTAGTTATTTACTGTGAATGTATAATAATTGTTTCGGCTTTTGCAGTGAAACAGGATTCTTTTTTTTCTCATTAATCTTTCACCGGGGAAAAACAGTGCGGCAGGAAAAAAATTTAAATTTGTTGGAAATTCTAAATTATGATAGAAAAAATTAAAGAAGCCGCTTCTTTCATCCAGGAACATGGTATTACAGCTCCTGAAATAGGTATCATTTTAGGAACCGGATTGGGTAATCTGGTGAAAGAAGTAAAAGTTGAAATTACGCTGGATTATGAAGACATTCCGCATTTTCCTGTTTCCACTGTTGAGACACACATGGGTAAATTGATGTATGGTGAACTGAGTGGGAAAAAGGTGCTTATCATGAATGGGCGGTTTCATTATTATGAAGGTTATAACCTGCAGGAAATTACTTTCCCTGTGAGAGTTATGAAATTGCTGGGTGTAAACCACCTTTTGGTGTCGAATGCGGCTGGAGCCATAAACCTGAAGATGCAAAAAGCATCACTGATGATCATTGATGATCATATCAACATGCTTCCTGGCAATCCTTTAGTAGGAAAAAATATTGATGAGTTGGGGCCGCGATTCCCCGATATGAGTTGCCCTTACGATCCTTCAATGATTGAATCCATGGAAAAGATAGCCGCCAAAAACAATCTGAAGATCAACAAAGGGGTTTATGTTGCATGGATAGGTCCCAGCCTGGAAACCCGTGCCGAATATCGGTTTATAAAAGTTATGGGAGCTGATGCGGTAGGAATGTCAACCGTACCGGAAGTCATTGTAGCTCATCATATGGATATGAAAGTAGCCGCGGTTTCAGTCATTACTGATCTCTGTGACCCCTATAATATTGAACCTGCAGATATCAATGAAATTATTGCCAATGCCGGAAGAGCTGAGAAAGATTTGGTGCTGTTGTTTAAGGAGTTGGTTACAACACTTTAGAATTATAGAAAACATAGAAAAATAAAAAGTTATGAGCAATTTTCATGAGCCCATGTTCAAAGAACAAGAACTTAAGAACAAGGTAATTGTGGTTACCGGTGGCGGTTCCGGATTAGGGCTGGCCATGTCGAAATATTTCATGAAGTTAGGCGCCAAAGTGGTTATTTCATCAAGAAATCTTGATAAGCTAAAAGGAGCTGCTTCTGAGATGGAAAAAGAAACCGGTGGAACAGTTTTGCCCGTAAAATGTGACGTTAGGAATTATGAAGAAGTGGAGGGTATGCTAAACGAAACCATGAAGGCTTACGGAAAAGTGGATGGGCTTGTGAACAATGCTGCCGGCAACTTTATTAGTCCCACTGAAAGACTTTCTGCTCATGCTTTTGATACGATTATTGATATTGTTCTAAAAGGAAGTAAAAACTGCACACTGGCTTTTGGAAAGCATTGGATTAAAACTAAACAGAAAGCTACTGTTTTGAATATTGTTACTACATATGCATTTACCGGAAGTGCTTTCGTAGTGCCGTCTGCAACGGCGAAAGCCGGGGTTTTAGCCATGACGCGCTCACTGGCTGTGGAGTGGGCAAAATATGGAATCCGCATGAATGCTATTGCTCCCGGTCCATTTCCGACCAAAGGTGCGTGGGATCGATTACTCCCGGGCGATTTAAAAGAAAAGTTCGATATCTCTAAAAAAGTTCCTTTGAAAAGGGTAGGAGATCATCAAGAGCTAGCCAACCTTGCAGCATATCTGATGTCTGACTATTCAGCTTATGTAAACGGGGAAGTCATTACGATTGATGGTGGTGAATGGCTTCAGGGGGCGGGTGAATTTAATATGCTTGAAGCTATTCCCAAAGAATTGTGGGATATGCTGGAAAATATGATCCGGTCCAAAAACAAGTAAAAGATCTGGCCTATACGGATTAAGGTTTGTCTACTGAAAAGTTATATTTCAGCTTATTTATGACGGGATTGGCATAAATGGACAAAAATAATTGCCTAACAGTATCTTCTTCATTTTCATCGAATTCAATTGCTGATAGGGTTTTTCTGAGATGTTCATCAAGAACCTCTTCCGTTTCTTTGTTGTAATGACTTTTGAATTCAGTGCTTTTGTTCAACCGGTCGTAAGCCAGGAAATTGGAGGGCCAGAGTTTGTAATGCTCATAAATCTCTTTATCAATTTGCAAAGCCAGATTCTGGAAAAATTCCTTGTTGGTTATTTCTGAATCCCAGTCTTTTGTAACCTGATTAACAGGATTGCAAATGGATAGATGGATATGCCCTTTCTGGCCCATAATGCCGCCAATAATACTGTTCAAATCCTCTTTTTTGTCCTTGACATATTTCCTTTTGGTAGAAACATACAGCTCTTTGGTTTTTAGTATGTCGCATGGTTCCCATTCAAAAGAAATAGACACGGGAGTAATGTTCAGCATTTCAATTTTTTCGGCAAGTTTTTCTTTGCCATCCAAGGTGAGCATCTTCAAAACGCCAACGTCTGTTTTGTCATCGCCGTTTTTGGTTCTTCCTTTACTTTGGGCTATCCAGGCAGCTTTTTTGTCATCGAGGATTCTTTTCCGGATGTAAGCAGATAGTTTTTTAGAATTCAACAATGTTTGCCTGGGTGTCCCTTCCCTGAAGACAGTGATCATGCGGTTGATCTTTCCAAAATCTTCTACAAAAGGTGAAACCATCAGATTATCTCCCCACGTAAATTCACAGGATTCATAACCATGTTCAACAAGCAGAGCAGCCAAGATGGAAGAATCCAGGGTAATATCCCGGTGGTTTGCAACAAAAAGCCGGGGCCTGTCGGGGGTCAACTTCTCGAAACCAGAACCGCTAACGCCTTTTGAAGTGTTTGATAATATCTTCATTACCAAAGGTTTCATAAATTCATTTTGAAATTCATGAACGCTTTTTGCATGGCGTGCTTTAAGCGTGAGCTCTTCATGTTGATCCTCGTCAAAAATATAGCTGAGGATTGTTTTAAATTCACGCTGACGGGTGATGCGTTGAATGGCTTCCCTTGCTTCCTCCTCAGTGTATGGCCTGATGTTGTCAAAATTCATTTCACCCATGTATGCAATTTTTTGCAAAAGTAACTAACTAAACTGAGGTTTTAATA
>CAZGZO010000241.1:1996-4475 GCA_964529695.1 uncultured Lentimicrobiaceae bacterium | reverse complement strand
CTTTTTCTAAAGGAATGCAGTTGGATTTTCCTGTAAAAAAGTCCAAAACGAAGGTTCGCGATCGGCACATATACTACTTCGTCATTCAAACTAATGGCGCCGAACCTAAGTTTTTTATCAAAAAGCGTGAAAACCGCGATATCTGGAGAAATCTGTACGATTTTCCTTCTGTGGAATCAACCAAAGCTCTTTCCGATCCAAAAGAAGCCTTGGCCATAGCACAAAACCAAGACTTGATTTCTTTTCAAAAACATAAAGTTGGAACCATTTCAAAAAAGTATGAACACAAGCTCACCCACTTAAGAATTTTTGCCACTTTCATTCCTATAATTTTATCTGAGGAACCGAAAAAAGAGCCTGAAAATTCCTTACTTTTGATCTCTCAATCAACTTTAAATAAGTATCCTGTGCCTCAGTTGATTGTTCGATACATGCAGGATCTCAAAATCATTCATTAAAAAAAAACGAGCATTATGGCTGGATTAAACAAAGCAATTCTCATTGGACGTATCGGAAAAGACCCTGATACCTTTACATTTGACAACGGAACCAAGAAAATCAGTTTCACTCTTGCTACCACTGAAAGTTACCGTGATAAAGAAAATAATTGGGTTGATCAAACCGAATGGCACAACGTTGCCGGTTATCGTTATTTGGCTGAGAAAAACATTGCCAAAGGCGACCTGGTTTATGTCGAAGGGAAGATCAAAACCCGAAAATATGCCGATAAAGAAGGAAACGACCGTTATATCACAGAAATAGTAGCTGATAAAATTAATGTGTTATTGCGCAAATCTTCCGATTCTTATCAAAACGACCAGGGGAATGCTGCACCGCCACCTTCCCAACCAGACAATGACCCCGGCGAACCTCAAGGTGAATCTTTGGAAGACGACGATCTGCCGTTCTAAGTTTCCAATAAAACATATTTCTCTCGAGTTTACCCATGAATTACTTGCCTGACAGCAGTAAGTAATTCATGGGGCGGGATTAGACTGTCCGACTATGACAGATCATGAAATATATAAACCCAACAATACACAAAAACCAATGGCTAATTCCTATTTACAAGTTTATTTTCATTATGTTTTTAGTACAAAAAACAGGGAACCTCTGATCTATACGCGGATTGAAAATGACTTATGGAAATATATGGCAGGCGTTGCTAAATCAAATAATTTAATTCCTGTCATTGTTAACGGCACTGAAAACCATGCTCATCTTTTAGTTGCCTTGCCTGCAACCATTACCTTTGCCAAAGCAATCCAACAAATCAAAGGAGCCTTTTCTTTTTGGATGAATAGCAATATTGATGAAATTTCAGGTTTTGAATGGCAGGTAGGCTATGGTGCATTCAGTGTTGCCCAACCAAATTTAAAAAATATTGTCTCTTACATCAAAAACCAAAAAGAGCATCACAAAAATCAATCTTTTGAAGATGAATATGTTGAACTGCTTAATAAGAATGGAGTTTTATATGATGAAAGATATCTTTGGGGTTGAGAAGGCTCAGTGAATCTTTTTCCGTCCCATCGGGACGGGCTAATATAGACCCGGAATTCATTCCGGGGACAAAAGGGAACATGAATAATAGTTTGAAATATTATTTTGTTTGTCAATTGATATCCATGAATAAATTCATGGCCTAAAACCAAGCGTCCCCATGGGACGCTAAAAATCCATAGATTTATTACTAAAAGACCTCTGGGGTTAATGATAGACTGTGAGTTTTTAGACGTCCCATAGGGACGGGCTATTGTAGACCCGGAATTCATTCCGGGGACAAAAGGGAACATGAATAATAGTTTGAAATATTATTTTGTTTGTCAATTGATATCCATGAATAAATTCATGGCCTAAAATCAACCGTCCCTATGGGACGGAAAAATCCAATTAGGAATTAATTCCATTCTGCCCAAACGTAATTCCCATATAATCTTCATACCATTGCAACTAATAAATAATTACAAATGCGCCTTATTGCAGGCGGTTATAATTTTCTTATTATTTTTGCTTTATAGAAACAACTAGAAACTTATTGCTTTGGGAGTAATCGAATTAGATCCGGACCCTCATCTTGCCAACATTTTGCTCAGTGCCAACTTTTATAAAGGATTTTCGGCCGAGGCTATCATCACTTTAATTGTACTTATTTTGATGCTTGTTATTTCGGGATTGATTTCCGGTTCCGAGACGGCTTTTTTTTCCTTTCAGCCTCACGATTATCAGAAATTGAATCAGCGAAAAGGAAAAACGGGCAAGAAAGCCCTGGCTTTGCGTGATAAGCCTAAAGAGTTACTGGCTACCGTATTGATTGCTAATAATTTTATTAATGTAGGAATTGTAGTGGTTTCCACCTATCTAACCACACTGCTTTTCAACCTTTCGGTGAATCCGTTGCTCACTTTTTTGGTGCAAATCGTCATTGTAACCTCTTTCATCCTGATTTTCGGGGAAATTCTTCCAAAAATCTATGCCA
>CAZGZO010000241.1:0-1896 GCA_964529695.1 uncultured Lentimicrobiaceae bacterium | reverse complement strand
ATTGTAACCTCTTTCATCCTGATTTTCGGGGAAATTCTTCCAAAAATCTATGCCAATAAAAAGCCGGTCCCATTTGCTCTGATGATGACCAAGTCATTGGAAGTGCTTATGGTTTTATTGAAGCCGTTGAGTTATTTTCTTGTGAAAACTACTTCATTTGTAGATAATCGGCTGGTCAAAAAACAAGTCCCGGTAAGCATGAGCGATCTTTCTGATGCCATTGATATTACCGTGGATGAGACCACTCCGGAAGATGAAAAGATGATTCTGAAAGGTATTGCTACTTTTGGTGACAAAGAAGCCAGCGAGCTGATGTGCTCCCGGGTGAATGTCACCGCCGTGGATATAGAAACGCCGTTTTCCGAATTGATTAATATCGTTGTAGATTCAGGTTTTTCGCGCATTCCTGTTTACGAACAGTCTTTCGACCAGATAAAGGGCGTTTTATACATCAAGGACCTGTTACCTCTTATAGACCAGAAAGATCCGCAAGATTGGCAAGAATTGTTGCGCCCGGCATTTTTTGTTCCTGAAAACAAGAAAGTAAACGATCTTTTGCAGGAATTCAGGCAGCGGAAGACTCACCTGGCCATTGTTGTAGACGAATATGGTGGCACCTCCGGAATCATCACGATGGAAGATGTTCTGGAAGAAATCGTGGGTGAAATCAATGATGAATTTGATAAAGAAAGTGGGGCTTTTCGCTATAAAAAACTTGATGATCACACCTATATTTTCGATGCCCAGACTATGCTGAACGATTTGTGCAAGATTTTAGGTATTGAAGATGAATTTTTTGACGATCATCGAGGTGAATCAGATTCCCTGGGTGGACTGATTTTAGAGCTGGCAGGAAAAATTCCAAAGGCCGGAGAGAAAATAACACTGCCACCTTTTACGTTTGAAATATTAAATGCTGATCTGAGAAAGATCAACCGGGTAAAAGTTACTATCGTTGAGTCCAAGGAATATGAAGATTATGAAGAGTAGAAAAATCATTCCGTTTGTGCTGATTCTCTTAATCGCAACTACATCATGCCATAATGATTACACTCCGAAACCGAGAGGTTATTTCAGAATTGATCTGCCAAAAAGGAGTTATCAGACTTTTGATACTACTTTTCCCTACAGTTTTCAATATCCTACTTACGCAAAGATTACCAATGACCCGTTTTCACCAGGGAAAAAATACTGGATTGATATCAGGTACCCGCGATTTCACGCCACCATTCATATTAGCTATAAAGTGGTGCATGGCAATCTGATAAAATATCTTGAAGATGCACGTAAAATGGTTGCAGAACATATTCCCAAGGCCAATGCAATCAAAGACAGTCTGATTATGGACCCGAAAAGAAATTTATTTGGCCTGGCTTATGATATTAGTGGAAGCGGTGTAGCTTCACCTTATCAGTTTTTTCTTACAGACAGCACAAAGAATTTTATACGGGGCTCGCTCTACTTTCACGTAACGCCAAACAATGACTCGCTGGCACCTGTTATCCAATTCATTAAGGGAGATATTCGACACTTTTTGCGCACTTTTCATTGGAAGGCGCTTCCGAAAGGAAAGGCTGTCATTTCGACGAACGGAGGAACGAAGTGAGGAGAAATCCCCTGAGCAACAAGCCTGCAGTCAGGAAGAAAATCTTTATTGTTTCAACTTCTCACCCGGGAGATTTCTCACGCTAACGCACAGCTCTTCCCAGAGGTTCGAAATGACAATCTGATACTCAAATGAAAAATTTATTAAGATTGCTACTTTTTCCGATTCAAAATGTCCGTTTGCCGGAAAATGGCTTCTTTGTGAATGCGTTTCAGAATATCCGATAAAAAATCTTCATCCAGACCCATGTGAACGCCTATAGAAAGGCGATCGCGAATGATTCCGGCCCA
>CAZGZO010000240.1:0-4516 GCA_964529695.1 uncultured Lentimicrobiaceae bacterium | reverse complement strand
ATAATTTGTATTGGAAGAAATTACAGCGAACACGCCAAAGAGCTGAACAATGCCGTACCGGAAAAACCGGTATTTTTTATGAAACCGGATACCGCTTTGTTGCAAAAGAACAATCCATTTTTCTACCCTGCATTTTCAAAAGACGTCCATTATGAAACAGAAATCGTGTTGAAAATCAACCGGAACGGAAAGTACATCGAAGAAAAGTTTGCCCACAAATACTTTGAGGAAATCGGCATAGGTATCGACTTTACTGCCAGGGATTTGCAGGCAGAACAAAAGAAAAAAGGACTTCCCTGGGAAATCGCCAAAGCTTTCGATCAATCGGCACCGTTGGGTAAATTTGTTCCTAAAAGTAAATTCTCTGATATCAATCAGCTTAATTTTTCTTTGAAAATCAACGGAGAGTATAGGCAGCAGGGCAATACACGTGATATGATTTTCAGCTTTGACCGCATTATCTCCTATGTTTCGCAATTTGTTTCTTTGAAAACCGGTGATTATATCTTCACTGGAACCCCTTCAGGCGTGGGTCCTATCCAGATTAATGATCATTTTGAAGCTTTTATCGAAGATGAGAAATTGCTGGAATTTAATGTGAAATAAATGGAATCAAAGCCCAAAGCTATTTTCAACTGGAGCGGAGGCAAAGATTCTACGCTCGCCTTGTATCAGGTAATCAAAGAACAAAAGTTTGAAATTACCGGGCTGCTTACCACGCTAAACAAGCAATACAACAGGATTTCTATGCATGGTGTGCGGTCAGCATTGCTGGAACAACAAGCAAAGAGCCTTGGATTTCCGCTGCACAAAATCATGCCTCCTGAAATGTCTGACATGGAGACTTACGAATCTGTTATGCGCAAAGCCACTACAGATTTTAAGGAACAAGGAATTTCTATTTTCATTTTCGGGGATCTTTTTCTGGAAGAAATCCGTGCTTATAGAGAAAACCAATTATTAGCAACGGACTTAATGCCTGAATTCCCCATTTGGCACTACCCTACCCTGAAAGCCGCCCAGGATTTTATCAGCGCCGGGTTTAAAGCGGTGCTCACTTCAGTAGATGCCTCCAAACTGGATGCCAGATTCGCTGGAAGATACTTCGATGAAGACTTACTTAAAGATTTGCCCATCGGTGTAGATCCTTGCGGTGAAAACGGAGAATTCCATACTTTTGTTTTTGATGGTCCCTTATTTTCTGAACCAGTAAATTTTAAGTTAGGAGAAACAGTCCATAAATCTTATTCACTGAATGACAAATCAGTAAGTTCCGGATTTTATTTTACTGATCTTGTCCCGGCTTAGAACTCAGAAACTAATTTACTTCAAAAGAAAAAGTTATGATTGCAAAAACACCAGCTCCGCCATATTACGTAGTAATCTTTACCTCACTGCGCACTTCGGGTGATAACGGGTATTCTGAAATGGACAAGAAAATGACCGAGTTGGCTCCGCAACAGGAAGGATTTCTGGGTATTGAATCAGCTCGGGATGAACTTGGAATCACCCTTTCCTATTGGAAAGATCCGGAATCGATTAAAAGATGGAAAGAAAACGCAGAACATCAGCTCGCTCAGAAAAAAGGAAAATCAGACTGGTACCGATCTTTCAAAGTAAGAATTGCCAAAGTAGAGCGGGATTACGAGTTTGAAAGATAAGCATGGCCACCAATTCAAAACCAGAGGCAACTTGACACAAAAAAAGCCCACCACTAAGGGCGGGCCTTCTTCACCTAATTTACAAAAAACTATTTGAGAGTAGTTAACAATTGTTTATCTGTCTGAAGACGCTGAAAAATTTTTTTCGTATTGAATGGAATGTCGTTCACGTCTTTGTCTGCAGGAACCCTGAACACCTGTGCAAGAGCTTTCTGATGCAAATATTTCTCTGCTATTTTTTGTGCATTAAAAGGGATGTCGTTTACATCTTTTTCTGCAGGAACAGCAAACTGAACCTTGATTGCTTTTTTATATTGTGCTTCAGCAGCTATTTTAGCTGTATTGAAAGGGATGTCGTTTACATATTGTTCTGTGGGGAGAGCAAATGTAGCGTTTTCAGAAAGGGCGCTTGAGTCGACCTGATTTGCGAGGACAGTACCGCCAAGAATCATGAGTGCGATTGCGAAACCTGTTAGAATATTTTTTATTGTTTTCATTGTTTTAAATTTTTTAATGTTGTCTTGTACTTTTGGATAAACCAGTACTGTGCCAAACTATATAATAATTTATATTTCAATATTTTACAATTACTTTCATAACATTATCAAATAAACTCACTATCTTCAAACCGAACAATACTGTTCGGTTTCGAACAGAAAAATATCCTTGTATTTGAGATGTTTTCCACTGGGAGGACCTGTTTATAGCTAAAAAATTATGAAAAGCTTCACTCAGGTTGTATATTTGACAGTTTGTAAGTTGTTTAAAATACAATACCATGTCATCCAAAATATACACCTGCCTTTGGTTTGATACACAAGCTGAAGAGGCAGCCCGTTTTTACACGTCAGTTTTCAACGGTTCCAAAATCGAAAACTTAAATTATTATACCAAAGCAGGTCAGGAAATACACCAAAAGGAGCCTGGCAGTGTGCTGACTGTAAGTTTTCAACTCAGTAATTTAAAATTTGTAGCATTGAACGGAGGTCCGCAGTTCAAGTTCACTCAGGCTAATTCTATTTTCGTTAATCTGGAAACAGAAAGTGAAATTGACAGAATCTGGATGCGGCTTTCCGAAGGTAATTCCAATGTCCTGATGAAGCTTGACAATTATCATTGGAGTGAAAAGTATGGCTGGATTCAGGATAAATATGGTCTTTCGTGGCAGCTGAATCTGACCAGCACACCTCAAAAGTTAACGCCATTCCTAATGTTTGACGGGAAGCAACTGGGAAAAGGCAAGGAAGCTATTGATTTTTACACTTATATTTTTCCAAATTCTGAAATTGAGAATATTGTTTTTTACGGACCTGAGAATCCGGGAGCTAAAGGTATGATTGTCCATTCGGCATTCAGCCTTTCAGGAGAGCAATTTATGGTGATGGACAGTGGCTTTCCCAAAAACATCAATTTCAATGAGGCTGTTTCCTACATGGTTTATTGTGATACACAGCAGGAAATAGACTACTTCTGGGAGAAACTCACCGATGGTGGTCAGGAAAGTCAGTGTGGATGGCTGAAGGATAAATTCGGTGTTTCCTGGCAGGTTGCACCTGCTATATTGCCGGAATTATTGAGAAATCCGGAACAGGCAAATCGTGTTATAGAAGCTTTCATGCCGATGAAAAAATTTGATATTGAGAAAATTATAAATGCCTAGTCAAATAATAAAATATGGGGACTGAATATTTTGAAGATAAGACTTTTGAGAAGATAGATTTCACAGAAAACCCGCAGGAAAAGGGAGAATATGAAAACTGCATATTTCTTCATTGCGATTTTTCAGCATGTGATTTTGAAGGGTTGAAATTTTCCGAATGTGAGTTCGTGAATTGCAATCTTAGCATGGTGCAACCATCCAAAACAGCTTTCCGCGATATAAAATTCAAAGATTGTAAAATGCTTGGTTTTCACTTTGAAGATTGCAACGCCATCGGGTTTTCCGTGAGTTTCGAAAACTGCTTGCTTAATCTTTCATCCTTTTACCAGACACAGATGAAGAAAGCCCGTTTCAAAGAGGTCCTGTTACAGGATGTGGATTTCACAGAATGCAATTTAAGTGGATCTGTTTTTGATCAATGCGACTTCAAAGGAGCCATATTTGATCATACCAATCTTGAAAACGCCGATTTCAGGACTTCATTTAATTTTTCTATCAGTCCTGTGACAAATCGCATTAAAAAAGCAAAATTCTCATTGGGAGGCTTGCCTGGACTTTTAGAGGATTATGACCTCAACATCAGCCATTAAGCATAGCAGAAAAAGATATCAAAATGGCGTCTCATGACCGATGTAACAAGAAATTCCTTTTGACTCGAAGAAATTTCCGGCTTCCAGCAATTGAGTTTTTGTTGGAGTCGGATAAGATAGCCCCTTGTAATCACGCCCAAGAGATTCATACTTTTCTCTTCCGAGATGGTGCAACGGAAGTATGTTAATCTCTTTCCATTTAGTTTTCAAAATCAAAGCCACAATTGCATTTAGATTCTCAACAGAGTCATTAAAACCTGGTATTAGAGGCAAACGGAAGATGACACGGCCTTTGAAAGTTTTAGAAAGTCTTATGACATTATCGACAATCATTCCATAGGAAGCGCCCGTTCCTTGTTTGTGAAGTACAGGATCAAGTTGTTTTAAATCGAAAAATATCCAATCGAGAAACTCAATAACTCTTTCAAAATTTTTCCAGGGAACATTGCCACAAGTCTCAATGGCTGTATGGATATACGCATTATAACATTTCTCAAGAATGGAGCTTGCAAAATCCGCCTGAAACAGAGGCTCACCGCCTGTCAGCGTAATTCCTCCTCCATTTCCCCAAAACGGACGGTCGCGTTGAATTACTTTATAAAGTT
>CAZGZO010000239.1:0-4518 GCA_964529695.1 uncultured Lentimicrobiaceae bacterium | reverse complement strand
TTTGGTTTGCAGCATCTTTAAAAGGTAAAACTGAATTTTCTTTCCAATTCTATCTTTTCACTAAAAACTAATGCAACATAGCTTGAACAAAAGGTGTTATCCCTGAAAAGAAAAATTCTACTGCAATGATCATCAGGATCAAACCCATCAACTTGGTCATGATCTTGGTGCCCTGCTTGCCCAATATTCTCAAGATGGCTGAAGAACTTCTCAGAATGAGCAATGAAGCTGCTGTTACGAGAAAGATGGACAGCACAACCAGTCCTTTATCTATCCAGGTATGACTTTCACTCATCAGCACCATCGCATTGGTAATGGAGCCCGGGCCGGCGAGCAGAGGGATTCCCAACGGCGTTAAAGCAATATCGCCTACCGCATCAGAATCAGATTGGTCTTCTTTTCCGTTAGTAGTTTTTAACCGCCCAATCTTGGAATTCAACATATCGTACCCCATAATAAAAAAGATAAAACTTCCTACAACTTTCAACCCGGCAATGGAAATATTGAAAAACTCAAATAAATATTTTCCCATAAAAGCGAATATAATAAGGGTCAGAAATGCAGTTATTATCGCTTTTGTGGCAGTGTTTCTTTGTTCCTTTCTATTCATGTCTTCTGTGAGTCCTAAGAAGACAGGAACCGCTCCCAAAGGATTTATCAGGGTAAAAAATGATGTGAAATATAGCAAAAGTATCGTAAGCATAATTTTTATCGTTTAATCAGAATGCAAATTTAATCTCCTGAAAATAATAAAAAAACTATTATTCGGATTTTAGTTCAGAGACTGGATTTTTTGTTCTACTGTCTCAAGTATTTCTCGCTGGCAATTACGGGATTTCTCCAATATTTCAGTTCCCTTTTTCAGCAAATCACCTTTAAATTGCTGATCGTGAATGCCTCCGGCATTGATCTTCACATTCAGAAAAGCACCTTCTACTGCTGTCAGAGCGCATAATGCGCCTACACCGGCATCAGAAACCGAATTGGGATTCCCATTCTCGGCCATGGCACGAAGAACCCCCATTGATTGGTACGATTTTTCCATGACAGCAAACGGAATTTCCATGGCATGTTTGGAAGCTTCTTCGATTTCATGCTGACGGAATTTCTTCTCTTCTTCCGTTTTCTTGGGCAATCCAAAAGCATCCATAATCTTATTAAAGGCTTTGGTATCTTCATCTACCAAACGCAACAGTTCCTCTTTTAAAGCCTGCCCTTTTACAGCAACGTCAGAGAACTCTTCCCAGCGGTCATCCCATCCTCTTTTATGAGAAGAAAGGTTTGCCACCATGGTTCCCAGTGAAACACCCAACGCTCCTACATAAGCGGCAATGGAACCGCCACCCGGAGCTGGGGATTCTGATGCCGTTTCGTTGGCAAAAGCCTTCAAATTCATATCCACCAATTTCTTGCCGGGTTCTTCCAGCAGGAATTCGATGATCTTTTCTTTGGGATTGAAAGGCTTCAGATCATTTAATCCAAGCGATTTAATCGCTATTTTCAACAATTCATCCTGATCCACACCCAAAGAACGTTTTTGCTTTTTAAGGAAATAACGTCCTGCATCCAGCATGGCTTTCAGTGGGATAAGTCCCACCAACTCAGAGCCTGTAACCCGCATACCGCGTTCTTCTGCCTTTTTGCAAACTTCGTCAAAAGCAACATGCACAGGTGTAATGTTAATATTGGTCAGATTGATAGATATCTGGGCAACACCATATTCTTCAATGTACCAGCCAATGGCTTTCACGGCTTTTAAAGAACCGGGGATCATCACTTGTTTTCCCTTTTCATCTTTTACCAGTTTTCCGGTAACCGGATCACCTTCGCGTTTGGCACGGCCACGCTCACGGATATCAAAAGCGATGGCGTTGGCACGTCGCGTGGAAGTCGTATTCAGGTTCACATTATACGCCACCAGAAAATCACGGGCACCTACAGCCGTGGCACCACTTCCGGCCACCTGCCCGTTGAATTCAGCAGGGCCGAAATCAGGTTTCCAACCAGGATCAGTAAACTTTTCAGCCAGACCTTCATATTCTCCCGAACGGCAGTTCGCCAGATTTTTCCGTTCTGGTTTAAACGCAGCATTCTCATAACAATAAACGGGAATCCCAAGCTCGTCACCGACCCGCTGCGCTAATTTCCGGGCATACTCCACCGTTTCTTCCATCGTAATGTTGGACACGGGAACCAACGGACAGACATCCGTTGCACCAAACCGGGGATGTTCCCCTTTATGATGGCGCATGTCAATTAACTCGCGGGCTTTGTCTATGGCTCGAAAAGCAGCTTCCAAAACGGCATCAGGTTCTCCGACAAGGGTTACAACCGTACGGTTGGTGGCAGCACCCGGATCGACATCCAGCAGCTTAACGCCTTCCACTTTTTCTATTTCATCCGTAATCTGTTTAATGACTGCCATGTCGCGGCCTTCGCTGAAATTGGGCACACATTCTATGATTTGCTTCATATCGACAAAAATTATCTTTCGAGATTAATATTTAACTGATTTACTTCAAATTGATTCTTAAAATATTTAAATACAGATTCCAAATTCCTTCCGCGCCCCCAACCCCTAAAGGGGCGTTCTCACACACGCTGAAAATGATTGATGAACCCGTGGGTGGATTTTCCCCCTTTAGAGGGTTGGGGGGGAGCAATGGCATTTTAATAAATCTAAACATATTGCCAGTTTTAATCATATTTCCCTAAAATTCTATCTTTTCGCCATTCAATATCACCGTTTCCACTTTGTTGCTTCCGTAAGCATAAGGCATGAATTCTATGGTCGGTATTTCTTTAGTGATAAAAACATTGGCTCTTTTGCCATGTGCTATACTTCCCAGCTCGCGGCTTAACCCCATGGCGTAAGCCGTATTCAGTGTGGTTGCGTTGATGCCTTCTTCCGGCAACAGCCGATACGCGATGCTGGCCATGGAAAGTATAAACTGCATGTTGCCGGAAGGTGAAGAACCCGGATTAAAATCACTGGCCATGGCAAGCGGCAATCCGGCATCAATCATTGCACGGGCAGGAGCATATTTCATTCCCAGGAAAAACGCAGCGCCCGGCAATACGGTGGGCATGGTTTCAGAATTCTGCAAGGCTGAAATTTCATCATCACCAACAAATTCCAAATGATCGACGGAAAGTGCGTTGAACTCCACTCCCGCCTGAACACCACCGGAATAATCCAGTTCGTTGGCATGAATTTTTCCCCGCAATCCGTATTTCTGTCCTGCTTCCAAAATCCTGCGGGTTTCATCCGGCGTGAAAAATCCCCTATCGCAGAAAACATCCACAAAGTCGGCCAGTTTTTCTTCGGCGACTTTGGGAAGCATTTCATTGATGATCAAATCAACATAAGCGCCTTGTCTGCCTTTGTATTCATCCGGAACAGCGTGAGCTGCAAGGAAAGTAGCACGAATCGTAAGTGGCGAATTTTCTTTGAGCCTTTTTATAACCCGAAGCATCTTTAATTCGCTTTCCAAACTCAGTCCATAACCGCTTTTGATTTCGACAGCACCCGTTCCGTAACGCATGATCTCTTTCAGCCGATCCATCGAAAGTACGTACAGTTCTTCTTCGGAAATTTCCTTCATGCGTCGCGCCGTATTCAAAATTCCGCCTCCACGACGGGCAATTTCTTCGTAGGAAAGCCCCTTGATCTTATCAACATATTCAATTTCGCGTGAAGCGGGATAAACCAAATGAGTATGTGAATCTACGAAAGACGGGAACACCATTTTTCCGCAGGCATCAATTACTTCAATTTCTTCAGTCGCAGATAAAATTGCTTCCTTGTTCAAATCCGGCATCTTACCAAAATCTGCAATCTTCCCATCCCGAATAAAAAGCCAGGCATCGTCTATTGATTCCACCACCGCCATCTCTTTCCCATGCGCACAAAGCTTCGGCTTTGTCTCGATTTGAACCAGTTTTTTTATATTTTCAATTAAAATTGCCATAATTATCAATTGTTTAGCCCAACCGCGAAATTAAGCCTTATTGTCCACAAAAGTAGGGAAGTAAACCGAAATAAACACTGCTACATGAGATTAAAACTGTGCGTAATATCCTGAATTTTTCCTGTCGTGGAGTTCAAAAGAGTGCTTTGCAGCAGAGACAAACTACAGCAAAAGGTGACGTGTGACTCTGAAAATACCCGGCACAGGCGTCCCCCAGCACTGGCACGGGCTGGAAGGAAAGATGAAAGACAGGGCACGAAGCTTTAAACAAATGTTTACGGCTCCACTTTTTGTCCGGGGAAGCTTTCATTAAATGATAACGGCTCCACTTTTCGCTGGGGAAGCAATGCTCAAACGAGAACGGCTCCACTTTTTGCTGGGGAAGCTTTGCCTAAACAGGCACGCCTTCACTTTTTGTTTGGGGAAGCTTTGCCTAAACAGGCATGGCTTCACTTTTTGTTTGGGGAAGCTTTGCTCAAACAGGCACGCCTTCACTTTTTGTTTGGGGAAGCTTTGCCTAAACAGGCACGCCTTCACTTTTTGCCGG
>CAZGZO010000238.1:0-4535 GCA_964529695.1 uncultured Lentimicrobiaceae bacterium | reverse complement strand
CAATGCTGAAAATGTTACTTACCAGCAGCTTTTCACCTGGATGGCTGAAGCACTCAATGTAAAACCACCACAGCATCTCGCCGGGCCTTTCTTAAGCGAAATTTCATGGCGAGTTTTAAAAGCAGCAAGCATTTTCACAGGGAAACCACCGCTAATCACAAAAGCCACAGCACAAACGGCAAATAGTAATTACAGGTATTCCAACGAAAAAATTATAAACCAAACCGGCTACAAGTTTAAACCCGTCAAGGAAACAATCGAAGAAACAGCGAAATTTATACTAAAGGATCTGAAAGGGAATATCTAATTCACTTCTCAAGGACAACATAAGCTACTGCGTTGTCTTTGGCATGGGACAAAGACAAATGAATTTGCATGATGTGATTTTCTTTTAAAAAATTGGAAACCTTGCCGTGTACCTCAATTTCAGGTTTCCCAAGATTGTCATTCAGCACTTCTATTTCACTAAATGCAAACCCGTAACGATAACCCGTTCCCAGCGCTTTAAATAAAGCTTCTTTGGCCGCATATCTTGCTGCATAACTCTCAAACCGGGCACTATTCCTTCCGTTGCAATACGCCTGTTCCCTTTTTGTAAAAATTTTATCACAAAAGCTTTGGGAACGGTTAATCGCCTTTTCAATACGGCTGATTTCAATGATGTCTGTGCCAATTCCGAAAATCATAATACAAATCCACTATATTTCAATAACGGAAAAGGTTAACCATTATTATTTAATAACACCAAGCTCCTTTCCAACTTTGATAAAAGCATTCACTGCCTTATCCAAATCTTGTTTTTCATGACCAGCAGAAAGCTGAACACGGATACGAGCTTCACCTTTAGGCACTACAGGATAATAAAATCCAATCACATAAATACCTTCATCTAAAAGCTTGGCAGCAAAATCCTGAGAAAGTTTGGCATCGTAAAGCATCACGGCACAGATGGCGGATTTTGTCGGTTTGATATCAAATCCGGCACCCCCCATCTTTTCCATGAAATAATCAGTGTTTTCATGCAGTTTATCCTGCAAATCATTGGTCGCACTCATCATTTCCATCATACGGATACCAGCATTCACAACCATAGGAGGTAACGAATTAGAGAACAAATAGGGTCTGGACCGCTGGCGTAACATTTCAATAATTTCCTTACGACCTGTAGTAAATCCACCAATAGCACCTCCAAAAGATTTACCCAATGTTCCGGTAATTAAATCAATCCGGCCAAAGATATCAAAGTATTCACTCACACCACGACCTGTATTACCTACAACGCCGGCTGAATGGCTTTCATCCACCATCACCATGGCATCATATTTATCGGCAAGTTCCACAATTTCTTTAACAGGAGCCACATTACCGTCCATACTGAAAACGCCGTCCGTTACAATGATTCTAAAACGATTTTTCTGTGCTTTCTTGAGTTCTTCTTCAAGCGCAGCCATATCTGCATTGGGATAACGATAGCGTTCCGCCTTACAAAGACGTACCCCATCAATAATGGAAGCATGGTTCAAACTATCAGAAATAATGGCATCTTCTTCAGTTAATAAGGGTTCGAAAACACCACCATTGGCATCAAACGCCGCTGCGTAAAGAATGGTGTCCTCAGTTCCAAAAAATTCAGCAATTTTCTTTTCCAGTTTTTTGTGAAGATCAGTTGTGCCACAAATAAATCTTACAGATGACATCCCGTAACCATGCGTATCAAGTCCCTCTTTTGCTGCCTTAATAAGCTCAGGATGATTGGACAATCCCAAATAGTTATTAGCACAGAAATTCAAAACTTTCTGTCCTGAAGCCAGTTCAATTTCTGCTTTTTGAGGGCTGACAATAATCCGCTCGTCTTTATACAAGCCACTCTCTTTAATGTCTTTAATTTCTTTAATCAGGTGATTTTTATATTCTCCGTACATAATGCTAAATTTTAATAAACTGTTAATTCCATGCACCAAAAGTACAGCTTTTTATCCCAAAATGTAGTACGAAGCCTTCTAAATAACCGCATCCAGGTGACCAAAAAATCATTCATGAAACCAGTAAACATTTTTGCGACCTTTGCAGCGAAATTTTTTTAAGATGAAAATTGCTGCATTGGTATCGGGTGGCGTAGATAGTTCGGTGACCGTTCCCTTATTGAAGGAACAAGGCTACGACCCGCATATCTTTTACATAAAAATCGGGATGGAAGACGAGCCGGCGTTTATGGACTGCCCGTCGGAAGAAGACATTGAAATCACAACCTGGATTGCAAAAAAATACGGTTGCAAGTTTGATGTTGTGGATCTCCAAAAAGAATATTGGGACACCGTGGTTAAATACACCATCGAAAGTGTGAAAGCGGGGCTGACGCCAAATCCGGATATCATGTGTAACCTGCTGATTAAATTCGGGGCATTCAACGACCGTTTTGGTAAAGAATTCGACAGGATTTCCACAGGTCATTATGCTACCCGCTACGATACGGATGAAGGTGTTTTTCTCTCTACCGCAGCAGACCGCGTGAAAGACCAGACCTATTTCCTGGGACAAATCACACCTGACCAGCTTGCCAAAACCATGTTTCCCATCGGCCATCTCCAAAAAAAGGAAGTCAGAAAAATTGCTTCAGAAATGAAGCTTCCAAGCGCCCACCGTCCTGATAGCCAGGGAATTTGTTTTCTGGGAAAAATCAATTATACAGACTTCATCAAGAAATACGCAGGAGAAAAGCCGGGAGAGATCGTTGAACTTGAAACAGGAAAAGTACTGGGAACACACAAAGGCTTTTGGTTTCATACCATTGGTCAGCGACGTGGACTGCGACTCGGCGGTGGTCCCTGGTTTGTAGTAAACAAAGATATTGAAAAGAACATTGTTTATGTGTCTAATGGCTACGACCCCATCGCACAATACGATGACAAAATCTGGCTGGAAAATCTGCATTTCCTGAACACGGTTCATGATTACAGTGAGCTCAGAGAAATCAAGTTCAAAATCAGGCACCAGCCTGAATTTAATTCAGGTAAACTGGTTCGTGATGAAAAAGGCATCCGGATTGTATCGGAAAATAAAATTTCTGGAATTGCCCCAGGCCAGTTTGCTGTAATTTATGATGTGGAAAAAAAGACCTGTATCGCCAGTGGCGTGATCGCCCAGAATCCGGAAATCTCTGTCTAGGGAAAAATTAAGTCGGAAGAACACTTTTTCTCCGAAAGGGTTAATAACAATTTTGCTTTTTTGAAACGGTAAGTTTTTATAACTTAGCTTGTCTAAAAATTCTCAGTAACTATGAATCTACTCTTTTTATTCATCCTGATTGTTTCAGGAAGCCTTTACCTGGCGGGGCATTATCTCAATAAGCCAATTCTGAAGTATATCTTCAAACCATTCACGACAATTTTGATTCTGTTTTTTGCATTTATGCAATTACCGGATGTATCTGTGCAATACAAACTTTACATTTTAATCGGCTTGTTGCTTTCCCTTATCGGGGATATTTTCCTGTTGTGGCCGGAAAAAAGGTTTATCCACGGACTGGCAGCTTTTCTTTTGGCTCATGTGCTTTTCATCCTCGCGATGATTTCCGATTTTGGTCCCTACTACGATTGGCAATATCTGATTCCTATTGCACTTTATATGGTTATTTTTCTTTGGATCATCCTACCTAAATCAGGTAAATTTGTCATTCCGGTCATTGTTTATTCCCTGGTTCTTATGCTTTTTTTCTGGGAAGCGGCGGGCAGAGCCGTTTATCTGGCTGAAAGCAGCAGTATGCAGGCCATGTTCGGGGCAACATTATTTGTGGCTTCAGATTCCATCCTGGCTTACAACAAGTTTGTTAAAAATTACAAATGGGCCGAATTTTTCATCATCATTACTTACTGGGCAGCCCTCTATTTTATAGCTTTGTCCGTTTAATTGAATATCATGGATTGGATCATTATACTCATACTAGCAATCCTGCTGGTAGTCTTTATCGGTTTGTTTCTTTTAATACAAAAAGGATTTAAAAATTCTGTGGCAGAACACTCCGTCCCTGACGAATTACCTTTTGATATACAGGAAGTTGAATATCCTACAAAAAATGGAAAATCTGTCTATGCATGGTGGATACCGGCTGATCCCAAAATTCCCACGGTCATTTTTGTTCATGGCTGGGGAAGAAATGCCCAGCGGATGCTACCCTATCTCAGGAAATTTTGCTGCGGAAAGTTTAATCTGCTGGCCTTTGACGCCCGGGGTCACGGAAACAGCGACCGCGATGGTTATTCCAACATGTTGCAATTTTCCGAAGATATTATTGCATCTATGAATTATCTGGAACAGTCTCAGAAAACAGAAAACAACACATTTTACCTGATTGGTTTATCTATAGGAGGGGCTGCCTCAATTTATGCAGCTGGTCATGATCCACGGGTGAAAAAAGTACTGACTGTTGGCGCTTTTGCCCATCCGGCTTCCGTTATTACGAAGCAAATCAAAGATCGTCATGTACCTTACTTTCCCATGATTTGGTTCCTCTACCGTTACATGAAATACGTTAAGAA
>CAZGZO010000237.1:655-4543 GCA_964529695.1 uncultured Lentimicrobiaceae bacterium | reverse complement strand
AGCTCTTTAGGGGGCCTCAGTCCCCTGAATGCTTTAAGTACTGCCATAATGTGTCCAATATTATGATAAACCCGGATTTAATTGAACCCGGGTTGATTTATTTTATTAATCTTCAGGGAGGTATGCTCCTCCAAATGATGCTTCAATGGGAATGTCATCTTCCCTCCTTGAGTGTCCGTTGCCGTTATAATTTCCGTTATTGTTGTGTCCGTTCATGGAACGCTGAAGAGAGGAAATCAAAGCGCCAATCATTTTTGTCATTTCCATCAACTGGTTTCTTGATTCATCTTCATAAGCATCACTCATAAGGTTTAATCCGTAGGATAAAGTGGTGTAAACCATACACTGACGAATAGAACTTTTTGCCATTCTCAGATAGTAGATAAACTGTGTTTTGTTTCTGGCTGAGCCTTCAGCAATAAAAAGTGCAATGTTACGGGCAGAGTCGTTAAAACGAGTGGCGAGCTGAGTTTTGTCCGGATCAGGAAAAAGCATGGTTACATCATGCAACCATGATACATAGTCAAGCGCTTTGTGATAAATCCTCAAATCTTCAAACCTAAAGAATGTACCAGTGCGTTCTTGTTTTTCTCCTCGTTCACTTCTTTCCGTTTTGTCATTTTGGTTGTCCATCATGATTTTAAATTTTAAATAAATTAGTTTATCGCCTAGAAGCGACAGTATATTCCTTGCCTGTCAATTTCTTAGCAAGAAATATTTGATTGATACTTTAGTTTACTTTAAAGGTTGTTATTCCTTCTTCAAAAAAGCCAATAATTTGTTTTGCAGCCGCAATACCGGCATTAATATTAGCTTCTGCAGTCTGGGCTCCCATCTTTTTTGGAGTAAAAAAGCAACGGTTGCCATAGTCTTTTTCAAGTGTAGCTTTGTTACCCGGGGCAATATCAGAAACATAATGGAAGGTTTCTTTTTGTTTAAAAATTTCCACCAAATCCTCTTCATTTATAACTTCTTTCCGTGCTGTATTCACCAATGTCGCACCTTCTTTCATCTTAGAAAGTATGTCAAAGTTAATGGATTTTATGGTATGTTCGTTTGCAGGAAGATGCAAACTGATAAAATCGCAATCAGCATACATCGCTTCAACGGTTTCCATTACCTGTACCCCGTCGGCTTCTATGGTTTCTTTCGGAACGAAAGGATCAAATGCGCAGACCTCCATGCCAAAACCTTTTGCTATGCGGGCAACGTTTGACCCCACATTACCATAAGCATGGATGCCAATTTTCTTTCCCTTCAATTCACTGCCGGCAGTGCCGTTAAATCTGTTTCTGACCTGATACACCAACATGCCAAAAATCAATTCAGCTACGGCATTTGAATTTTGCCCTGGCGTATTCATCACAACAACATCTTCTTCAGTAGCTGTTGCCAAATCAACGTTGTCGTATCCGGCTCCGGCTCTCACCACAATTTTTAAATCGGAAGCATTTTTCAAAACGTCTGCATCTATTTTATCACTTCTGATTATCAGTGCATCAACATTTTTTGCTGCTTCTACCAGTTCATCATGGTTTTGGTATTTTTCTAATAGCAGGAATTCGTAGCCTGCATTGTCTAACTGTGCTTTAATCTGGGTTATGGCTGCTTTTGCAAAGGGTTTTTCTGTAGCGACAAGAACTTTAGTCATCGTTTTATTAATTTTAGTAGTTTAAGTATAAAAAGTTATTTGTTGTTGTTTTCAAATTCTTTCATGCAGGTAATCAGTGCTTCTACACTTTCTTTAGGTAAAGCATTGTACAATGAAGCTCTGAATCCACCTACTGAACGGTGACCTTTTACACCAATCATTCCATTTTGTGTTGCATACTCAAGGAATGCTTTTTCTTTGTCTTCATGACCATCATTCATCACGAAGCAAACATTCATGATGGATTGATCTTTTTTATTCGGAACAGTTACTTTGAACATTGAGTTTCTTTCAATTTCAGCGTAAAGCATGTCGGCTTTTGCCTGGTTGATTTTGTTCATTCCTTCAACACCGCCCTTGCTTTTCAGCCATTTCAAAGTCTGAAGCGCAGCAAAAATAGGCAATACAGGAGGAGTATTAAACATACTGTTCTTTTCCACATGTGTTTTGTAAGCAAACATGGTAGGAATATCTCTTTGAACTGTTTCCAGCATTTCATTTTTCAAGATGACGAAAGCAACACCGGAAGGAGCCAGGTTCTTTTGTGCACCACCATAAATCATAGCGTATTTTGATACATCAACCGGGCGACTGAATATGTCTGATGACATATCGGCAATCAACGGTACGGGAGAATCAATATCTTCTTTAATTTCCGTTCCGTAAATGGTGTTGTTGGATGTAATATGCAAATAATCAGCATCTTTTGGGATGTTAAATCCGGATGGGATATAGTTGAAGTTTTTGTCTTCTGAAGATGCTACAACATCAACTTCTCCAAACCTTTTTGCTTCTTTAATGGCTTTGGTTGACCAGGCACCTGTATTCAGGTATGCGGCCTTTTTATTCAGAAAATTATAAGGAATCAAGGCAAACTGTGTGCTGGCGCCACCCCCTAGAAAAAGTACAGAATATCCTTCAGGAATCTTCAGCAACTCCTTAAACAACTGCTGAGCTTCATCCATCACAGCTTCAAATTCTTTACTCCTGTGAGAGATAGACATTACAGATAAGCCGGTTCCGGCAAAATTTGTCAATGCTTTTGCGGTTTCTTCAATGGTGAAATCCGGCAAAATAGACGGTCCTGCATAAAAATTGTGTACTTTCATTTGTTAAGCTTTTGTTAATTTCAGAAACATTGCAAATATATAAAACGCATTGATATCAAAATTGAAAATTTTTCAACTTAGAATGCGTCTAACTTGCCTAATTATAAGGTTAATTGGGGCCTTAAGGGACATGCTTTTTACACTTGCAAAAGGGCTGTGAAAAGTAAACAAAAATGGAAGTCATTGATAATTAGTGAATCATTCTAAATACCTACTGGCAAATGCTCCATTTAGCTTGATAAAATGATAAATTTTCCGGAGCAGGAAACTTGTTTATTAATCACAACTTAAAGCCTCTTTAAAATCGATTGCACCGTAGTTATGATTTTGGGAATTTTTTCTTCAATTTCAGGAGAAAGCGTCATATCCATCTCCTGTTGGGGATTGATGGTTACGGTAATTAGAAAAATGCGGGGAACTTTTTCCAGTAAATGGGCCGATTCAATCATGTCTTTCAATCCCAGTTCATGGGTGCTGAGCGATTTGGGAAAATCCTTCGAAAATTTTGGCTCTGTGACTTTTACAGTCCCTTCCGGATCTTTGGTAAGACTGGCATCGATGATAATCATATTGCTGTATGTTTGAAAAAGTGACAGCAGCACAAAACCCCCTGTTCCGCCGTCCAGGACATCTACTCCTTCGGGCCAGCTCATGGTTTCCATAACTTTTGCGCTTCTAACCCCAATGCCTTCGTCATTCAGCAACACGTTGCCCAGGCCCAGAATGATTGTCTTTTCATGATTCATACTCGATTTTTTTCAAACTTACGAAATGTTTTTTTCTGAACTAATGTAAATCTAAAGCTTTGTTAATGGTACACTGATTTTTTTAAAACTAGAAGTTTTTTATTCTTCATTCACTCTGCACCCCCGACCCCTAAAGGGGCGAGCCCCTTCTTGCTTAAGGGGCAAAATTGTGCTGTGGGTTGTTCCCCCTTTAGGGGGCTAGGGGGTAAAATACAACTACAAAGCGCACGAAGTGTCACCGGTCACCTTTGTAACCATTATCATAATGGTACACTGATTTTTTATGATTGTTATGAACTTTAGGCACTCTTCCTTTTCAATCCCAACGCACCCCCGACCCCTAAAGGGGCGAGCCCCTTCTTGCTTAAGGGGCAAAATTGTG
>CAZGZO010000237.1:0-555 GCA_964529695.1 uncultured Lentimicrobiaceae bacterium | reverse complement strand
CTGTGGGTTGTTCCCCCTTTAGGGGGCTAGGGGACACTTTTTAGTCTTCATTTTTCCTTTGTGAGCCTTTGTGATGCACTTCGTGTTCCTTAGCGGTAAAAAATATACCCCAAAGAAACGGAACTCGCCATCCCACCTTTCAACCTCCAAAAAAGAAACCCTGCTCTCTGTTAATCCCAATACAGAAAACAAGGTTTCATAAAAGCATTTTACATAATTACTTTGCCTTTTTCTTTTCCTTTTTCTTCATTTCAAACTCCATCTCTGCTTCTACCTTATCCTTATTGATAAATTTCCAGCCGCCAATCATCGAAGAAACAATTCCATTTCTTTCAATATAATCGTGATAAGCAACAAGATACATGTGAACCAGAGCAAAGAGAATAAAGAACCACATCATCCAGTGGTGGATAATGCGTGTGGTGATATCTCCTCCGAATACTGCCGGCACCCAATTGAAAAGGGATGCAAACCAGGAATTGCTGGAGGCTGCATAAAGCCCGAATCCGGTGAAAACCTGAAGCATAAAAGCAATGAAAACCAGAAAATATGTAA
>CAZGZO010000236.1:0-4562 GCA_964529695.1 uncultured Lentimicrobiaceae bacterium | reverse complement strand
AACACTTTTTTAAATTCTCTGGAGAAATAATTATTATCTTTGAAGCCAGCCTCAAGTGCAATTTCAGCTACCGGTTTTAAAGTTTCACGCAAATAGGATTTTGCTTTTTGTAACCTGACCTGGATCAGGTAATCGATAGGAGACTGTCCTGTGGCTTTTTTGAATATGCGTTGGAAGTTTCTTACTGACATACAGGATATATCTGCCAGTTGATTCAAATCAAGCTCTTCTTTGTAATGCGTTTCTATGTAATCTATAATTGAACTAATACGCAATAAAGCAATGGCTTCTTTAGCATTTGATTTACTGTATTCTCTTGATAGATAAATAATTAGCTCTTCCAGTTTGTTTTTAATAATGGTTTTGTGACCGACCTCTTCAAGTTCCTGTTCTAAGTGCATTGTATTTACTATAAACTCAACTCTTGCCAGTTGTTTCCTACTTAGTCTGAGAACGTGTTTCGACTGATGAATATTTCTGATTCTCGGCTCTAAAATAAAAAGTGCCTTATAACCAGGTATTTTCTTAAAGGTATCAACATTCAGAATTTGTTTCACCTTCTTCATGTCGAACATCACATTCGCAATTTCGATATTACTAGCATCTTTAAATGCATGCTTTTGATATCCTTGTAAAACAAAAATATCTCCGGCAGAGACCAGCATTTCGTTGCCTTCCACATAATGTACGGCATTCCCCTGCAACACCACTGCTATCTCCGTGAAATCGTGATAGTGCATCTTTTCAGTTAAGTCGTGTTCATGGGTGACACCCCGCTTCCGGTTAACCCGGTAAACACTAATTGGGAATTCGTTTTCTTTAAAGTAGTTGATTCCTAAAGCTTTTATTGCCATGATAGTGTGTTTTGATGATAGAAGTCTTTAAATAGCGGCTTACATTTTAAGCTTCAAGTGTAATCAAAATTTTGGTTTTGACAAAATTTTTCTTTATAAATTTCACAAGATCAGCCCGAGAGCCAATCTTGTGAAATAAAATTCTGTATATATTATAATTTAACAACCTCTTGTTTTCCGTCGTATTTAACCACTTTATCAGGATTTTTCGTGATACTTAGTCCGTCTCCTTTTGAAGTGTTCACAAGGACAATCTTGAAAGTTCTGTCTTTGAGCATTCCCGGAAAATGACCTTCTCGGTTTCCGATAGTAAGCGTTTTGGTTTGGTTGTCCCAGTGGAATGAAATTGTAGCATACATTCCTTTTTCATAGTTGTAGGTATTATTTTGGTCTTCATAAAGGACAAAATTACCGTCAGCGCCTTGATAAATCCGAAGTTCAATTGGGCTCTCAGGCTTCTGGGTAGCATATTGTAGATAGGGACCCATGGGAACAATAGAACCGGCTTTGATGTACAAAGGGATCGTCTGGATAGGGGCACTTGCTTCTATTGTTTGACCACCTTTGTAAACTTTTCCAGTCCAGAAATCATACCAGGTAGCGGGTTTCGGTAGATAGACTTTTCTGACTTTTGGTTTGTTCATTAACGAATTCGTGACCGGATTTACCAGAAATGCCGGGCCAAACATATACTCATTGGGGATGGAATTAATGTTGGCATCATTTCGGAAATCAAAAGCCAGAGAACGCATAATGGTGTACCCATCATGCGTTACTTTCCATGAAAGGGAATAGATGTAAGGCAACAAACGGTAACGCAAATTATCATATTTCAATAAAATAGCCTTTGTTTTAGCCGTCCAGTTTTTTGAATATAAAGCGCGTTCGCCTTTGCCGTGAATTCTGAAAATGGGGCAGAAAGTACCAAACTGGAACCAGCGGGTGAAGAGTTCATTGTAGGCTGGTGTTGACCAATCGGGAACATGGAAATGGAATGAGTATCCGCCAATATCTGATGTCCAATAGGGAATTCCCGAAACGCAGGCATTAATTCCCTGAGGTACCTGGCTTTTGAAAGCTCTCCAGGTTGTGTTAATATCCGAAGACCAGAGCGTTGCAGCATTTCGTTGCTGCCCGGCAAAAGCCTGCCGTACCAGGAAAAAGGCGCGTTTTTTCGGAATGTCTTTTCTCCAGTTGCTATATAATCCTTCCGTGTGCATTAGGGAATAGGTGTTGAAATAATTGATGCCCCGACCAATAGCAAAGTGGCAGGTTTTTCTTAATGCAATGCGATAATTTCCCACATCAGGCTCGCACTGGTCAACCCACCAGGCATCCCAGCCGTATTTTGAAATTAACTGGCTGTTAGCCAGGTTCCAATACATGGTGCGGGCTTTTTTGCTGTAAACATCGTAATAATAATCCCAATTGTGGGTTACGACATTATTCCAATCTAATGTTGTCAAATTACCGGCATCAAACATCTTTTTGTAATTGGCTGAACCTTTTCCGAAGACAGGCCAGATAGAAATCATGGCATGAATGTGTGCTTTGTGCAATTCATCGATCATTTTTTTCGGATTGGGATATCTTGCCGGCCACATAACGTTTGAGCCGATATGGTCGGGTTCCCAATAATACCAGTCCTGAACAATACAATCTACCGGAATGTGATCATCACGATAATGGTCTTTGACTGCCAGAACCTGAGCCTGTGTTTTATAGCGGTCCTGTGACTGGAAAAGTCCGAATGCCCATTTCGGGAACATGGGTGCTTCTCCGGTTGCAATCCTATATGCAGCAATAATCCGATCAAAGCTTGGGCCATACATGAAATAGTAATCCACCATTTTACCGCTTTCCGACACGTATTTATATTTGGTGTTATTATCCAACTTGCCATAATATTTTGATGCTGAATAATTATCCCACATCAGGCCATATCCTTTGTTTGAGAGCAGAACTGGAATTGCCCCTGTCATATACATGATGGCCAGCTTTTGGTTCCGGCCTTTGTAATTAATGGAAAGTGTATCCGTTGGGTGGCATCCTAAACCGTACAACGCTTCACTGGCCGGTGAATCAAACTCCGTACTGCAGTTGTATGTGTGAATTCCATCGATGGTAGCAGCTTTCATCGTCGTTCCATGGGTTCCGGCTTCCTTCAGGATAACCTGTCCTTTCAAATTTGAATATTCAATGCCATTGGTGTTTTTGTTGACACGAATAATCAGGTTTTCGGTCGTAATAACGACATCGTTTTTTGTTTGGGAAACGGTGAACTTTGGTTGTGTTTTCCAATGATTCACCACAACCAGTGATTTCTTATTTGGGAAGGTATTAAAAATGGTGTATTTGACTTCAACCATGTTGTCTTTACAGACTTTTACCTTCATGAGTCCTTTGTCCAGCTTGAAAAGCACACCGTCGTTTTCTTTATGGAAAGAAGTTACCGATGCAATAGCCGGATTGGCTAAAAAAATTGCCAATGCAAAGAGTGCAATTGCAACAATTTTTGATTTTAATAGTTTCATCTTAACGCGATTTAATTTAATTTAATTTTACTCTTATTCTTTCATGGCCGGAACTGTAGGTTGCAATGGAACCTTTTTTGTGTGAATTATTATTTTTCCGGTCGATAGTCCTTTTGAAGTTGCTGTCAATACAATGGTTCCCGGTTTTTTGGTTGACTGAACAATCACCTGTGCCAGCCCGTTAAATGCATTGCGTGTCCATACCCCTGCCGGAGTTTTTACCTGTACAATGCCCGGATTGGTATTGAGGACATCATATTTATATCTTGGTTTGAGTGGCGTTCCTACTACGGCGTAAACATTTTTCCCTCTTCTGAGAATAGAATGGCTGAGCTTATAACTATGGTCCGGGTCTCCACGCTTTAAATGTTCAGCAATAAGATGGCCGTTCACATAAATGGATTCTTCCTCCTGACAAAGGATTTTCGGCCAAAGTGTTATCTCTGTGTTCTCTGAATATTCCGGTAAGTCAAATTCACCCCGGATTACACAGGTCTTTAAAGAATCATTGGCTTTGATGTCATATTCATCTTTGTTATTCAAGATACCTTTCCATCCTGAATCATTTACATGGAACAAGGTTTCCTGATAGCCTTCTTTTTCTTTTACAAGGATGGCTTTTAGGTTTTTGATTACAAGTTGCTTATCGGTTTCAACAAATTGTTCTTTTTCGTGGGAAGAAGGATTTCCGTTTCCAACACCAATAATTTTACCCGGTCCGCTGATGTTAAAAGTTATCTTGTTGTCAGCATTGGGAACCATTTGTCCCTTAGCGTCGTTGACCTGTACACGAATTACAGAAACGTCTTGCCCATCCGCCTTTATGTTTGAACGATTTGCGGTTAATTTGACAGCTACCGGTTTCCCTGGAGTTTGAAGTGTTGTGGTCATAATTTCTTTGCCGTTCTTGTTATAACCACGTGCTGTTAAAGTTCCCGGTTCATAATTAACATTCCACTCTAAGTGGGAATTTTTTAGCATGGTTTTACGTCCTAAACTTTTGTGGTTCAGGAAAAGTTCAACCTGATGGCAGTTGCTATATACCGTAACGTCAACGGGTTTTCCTTCTTTTCCCGGATGGTCCCAGGGTGGAAATACGTGTAGAACCGGCTTATCCTGCCACCACGATTTCAGGTAATAGTAACTGTCTTTCGGGAAACCGCAGAGGTCTATC
>CAZGZO010000235.1:0-4575 GCA_964529695.1 uncultured Lentimicrobiaceae bacterium | reverse complement strand
TGACAGAAGATGGCGCCGAAACCGACCTCGACCTTGGCCATTATGAACGGTTTTCCAACACAAGGACTTCCCAGGCGAACAATGTGACTACTGGAAGAATATATCAAAATGTAATTGATAAAGAACGGAAGGGAGAATATCTGGGCACTACGGTTCAGGTAATTCCACATATTACAGATGAAATTAAACACAGCGTCAAACTTTTGGGGCAGACCGGAAAATACGATTTTGTTATCACAGAATTAGGTGGCACAGTGGGTGACATCGAGTCCTTCCCGTTTGTTGAAACCGTCCGGCAAATGAAATGGGAAATGGGCCATGATGTGGTTGTCATCCACCTGACATTGGTTCCTTTTCTGAAATCAGCTGGGGAATTAAAGACAAAGCCTACGCAACACTCTGTGAAAAGCCTTCTTGAACAGGGGGTGCAGCCGGATATTATTGTTTGCCGTACGGAGCATCCACTTTACGAAGGTGTGAAACAAAAAATTGCACAATTCTGTAATGTTGTTCCAACCTCCGTTATTGAATCAAGGGATGCAGAAACCATTTATGAAGTACCACTGATGATGTTGGATGAAGGTTTGGACGTGGAAGTATTAAAGAAAACGGAGACCCCCATTCCTGAAAAAGTGGATCTGAATAGCTGGAAGAAGTTTGTAAAGAACCTGAAAAATCCAAAAGATGAAGTAAATATAGGTTTGGTGGGGAAATATGTGGAGCTAAAAGATGCCTATAAATCTATTAACGAAGCTTTCATACACGGAGGAGCCGCCAACCAGGTGAAAGTAAATATCAAACTATTCCAATCAGAAAATCTGAACAGGAAAAATGCAGCTTCCAAACTGAAAGATCTTCACGGTATTTTAGTAGCACCTGGTTTTGGCAGCCGCGGAATTGAAGGAAAAATTGAAGCCATTCGGTATGCCCGTGAAAAGAAAATCCCTTTCCTTGGAATTTGCCTTGGAATGCAATGTGCAGCCATAGAATTTTCACGCAATGTATTGAAATTGAAAGGTGCCCATTCTACCGAAATAGATCCGGAGACTGCTTATCCTGTGATTGATCTGATGGATGAGCAAAAGAATATTGACAATTTGGGTGGTACCATGCGATTGGGAGCATACAAATGCATATTAGAGAAAGATTCCAACTCCTATCAGGCTTATAAAAAAGAAACCATACACGAACGTCATCGCCACCGATACGAGTTCAATAACGAGTATCGTGAAATTTTCGAACAAAATGGAGTCAGGCTGGCAGGGATCAATCCCGAAAAGAATTTGGTGGAAATCATTGAATTAAAGGACCATCCCTGGTTTGTGGGCGTTCAGTTCCATCCTGAATACAGTAGCACGGTTAAGAGACCACATCCTTTGTTTGTTGGATTTGTAAAGGCTGCAGAAAATTATAAACTTGCTTTGGAAAAATAGTAAGTCGACAGTCAAAACTTCGGTCTTCTATAATTTTTCACTTTTCATTTTTCATTTTCTCTAATTTTGCAGGGATGATTTATCCTTCCAATTTTGAACAAAAAATTGATTTTGATCAGATTAGAAACCTGATCAACGATTCTTGTGTCAGCGAAATGGGGAAATTTTATGTTTCCAGGATACGTTTCTCTTCGCAGCCACGCATCATTTCCAAGATGCTGGACCAAACGAGGGAATTTATTCAGATTTTACAATCCGGCAAAAATTTTCCAGCTATTCAGTGTGTTGATTTGAGAGAAGAACTTTCAGAACTCACGCCGGAAGGTTCTCACATTCAACAAGAATCTCTTTTCAATCTGACGGAAGCCTTAAGAATTTTGAATGATCTTTTTTCATTTTTGAAGGATCAGGAAGAAGAGGAACTTCCACAACTTAAATCGCTTGCCTCGGAAATCGAGTTTCCAAAAGAGATTTATCAGGTCGCCCAGAGAATCATTGATAACAAAGGGAATATAAAAGACAACGCCTCCGAAAAACTGGCCGGAATCAGGAAAAAACTACAAGCCAAACAAGGCGAACTGATGCGCGAAACCCGCAAGGCTTTTCGGGTCGCCAAAGATTCAGGCTGGGTTCCGGAAAACGCTGAGATTACAGTACGAAACGGACGCGCTGTAATTCCAGTAAAGGCTACTGACAAAAGGGCTTTTAAAGGCATTATCCAGGATGAATCAGCCACCGGACAGACCGTGTTTATAGAACCGCTGGCATCCTTTGAAGTGAATAATGAAATCATGGCACTGGAGAGCGAGGAACGCCGTGAAATTATTCGCATCCTTACCCATTTTACAGACCGGCTTCGCCCCTGGCTCGATGTGATTCATACAATTTATCGGTTTCTGGGATTGATTGATTTTATCCGAGCCAAAGCTTTATTTTCACTGAAAGTAAATGCGACCAAACCGATTCTCTCAGACAAACAAAATTTATCATTAAAAAAGGCAGTACATCCGTTGCTTTATCTTTCGCATAAAAGCAGTGGCAAGGAAGTAGTTCCATTGGATTTGGAGCTCAACCCAAAACAACGGATTCTTGTAATCTCCGGTCCGAATGCAGGAGGTAAATCAGTTTGCCTCAAAACCGTGGGTTTGCTTCAATACATGTTACAGTGTGGCATTCCGGTTCCGGTTTCACCTGACAGTGAATTCTTTCTTTGTGAAAGTGTTTTCATTGATATTGGAGACGAGCAATCACTTGAAAATGATCTGAGTACCTACAGTTCTCATTTACTAAACATGAAGCACTTTCTCAGGCATGCCAACGCAAAAAGCCTCGTTTTGATTGATGAATTCGGCACAGGAACCGAACCACAACTGGGAGGTGCAATTGCAGAAGCTGCATTGGAACAATTTGCGAAAAAAGGAACATATGGCGTTATCACTACCCATTACAGCAATCTGAAACTGGCAGCCGAGCGCATGGAAAACCTTGTAAATGGCGCCATGCTTTTTGATGTAAATGAATTACGTCCGCTTTATATTTTGAAAATTGGACAACCCGGAAGCTCTTTTGCCTTTGAAATTGCCCATAAAACAGGATTTCCAAACTACGTATTGAATCGAGCCAAAAAGAAATCAGGCATCAAGCATTTGCGTTTTGATCAGCAGCTTCAGGAATTGGAAACGGAGAAACTAAGTATTACTCAAAAGCAGGAAGATCTTGATTCTGCTCAAAAACAACTGGCGGACCTGAAAGATAAATATGCCCGGCTCTCGACAGAAATTGAAAAAAACAAAAAGCAAATCCTGGAGAAAGCACGCGAAGAAGCACTTCAAATCATAAAAAATGCCAACAAGGATGTTGAGAAAACAATACGGGAAATCAAGGAATCACAGGCTGAAAAAGAAAAGACACGCCTGAGTCGTAAGAAACTTGAACAGGCTCGTCAGGCGTTGGAGCCGGATAAGAAAAAAACTGCAAAACCAGCGGGCAAGTCTATAACAAAAATACAAAAGCCTGCCGGAAAGCTGAAATCAAAAAAAGAAGTCTTCCAAACCCTTGATTTAGGAGCTCCCCAACCGGGAGACTTTGTTCAGGTAAAAGATTCTGAAATCGTCGGTACGCTGATTGAAATTGCAGGTAATGAAAGTTTTGTCAATGTGAATGATATAAAACTAAAGATTGCCACCAAAAATCTCATCAAAACGAATAAAAAGCCGAAAGTTATTCAACGCAGGGGCTCAATTCCAAACATCAAAAACGACATCAACAAAAAAGCTGCTGAATTCCAGTTATCGCTCGATGTTCGTGGCAAACGTGCCGACGAAACACTTGAAATCCTGCGTCGTTACATTGATGATGCACTACTTCTGAACGCAAAAGAAGTAAGCATTTTACATGGAAAAGGGAACGGAATTTTAAGAGAAATTATCAGGGATTATTTAAAAACGATTGAAGGCGTCAAGGAATTTGGAGATGCTCCAATTACGCTGGGTGGTGCAGGGATTACACAGGTTATTTTCAAATAATTACATTTACTCCTGAGCCCTTCGCAGTACTCTTTTATAAACCCGTTTCGAAACCAGAATACTCACTTCATACAAGACTTCCAGAGGAATAAATACCAACATCTGGCTGAACACATCCGGGGGTGTGATAATAGCGGAAACTGTCAAAAGGACAATGATCATATATTTCCTGTTTTTCTTCAGGAAATCTGGAGTAATCACCCCTATTCGGGTTAAAAAATAAACCAGAATTGGAAGTTCAAACACGATTCCCACAGCAAAAATCATGGAAACCATGGTGCCGATATATGATCTCAGGGTTATCTGGTTGGCCACATCAGAACTTACTGAATAGGTACCCAAAAAGTTGACCATGATCGGAACTATCAGAAAATAACTAAAGACAACCCCCACTAAAAAAAGAAATGTGCTAAAGAACAGACCCCCTCTTGAATATTTCTTTTCTTTGGCTAACAAAGCAGGCTGAACAAAACGCCAGATTTCCCAGAGTATGTAAGGAAAAGCAAGAATGGCACCTGTTATAGCTGAGACATAAATATGGGTCAGGAATTGCCCTGACATGCTGATATTGATAATCTTAAGATTCAATCCTGTTACGCAAAGCGAAGGGGCGTGTA
>CAZGZO010000234.1:0-4620 GCA_964529695.1 uncultured Lentimicrobiaceae bacterium | reverse complement strand
CCAACCTGACTTTTTTTGTGATAATGATCGTAAAGGTGAAGTAAACTGAAAATCAGAAAGAACTGAGCACTCCAGTAATGAAGGTTGCGAATGAATGATGCCCAGGGATTCATTACCAGCATGGTGCTGATACTGTCATAAGGTTTTTCGACATTGAACGGTATTGCCAGTAAAATGCCCGAAAGAATGACAAAAGAAAACAGCGCCAGCGCCAGAGCACCGTAGGTAGTTTTTATCTTAAATTGCCAGCGCAATGTTTTCAAGGTTTTTAGGATTTAATGTCTATCTTTTTTCCGTTGTCTGTAATAGTTGCGGAAAATTTCTTCAATGATTTATAAGCCGGCCCTTTCACAGGAACACCGTTCAGATTGTATTGCGAACCATGACAAGGGCAAACCAGCTTGCCGTTTTCTTCTTTATTGATAACGCATCCCAAATGGGTGCAATGCGAAGAAAATACTTCCGTTTTCCCACCTTTATTTATAATGATGTAATCGTGCAGAAAAGTAACTTCCTTGTTCTTATTAAAAGGGAAAATGTGCGGTATCTGACTTTGAATCTGATGGTTGCTGAAAGTTAGTTTGTCCCACACAAAAGCCATGGCAAGCCCGATTCCTGCTGCTCCTAACTGGAGAAATTTTCTTCTGCTGTGCTTTTCCATGGTTCAGAATATTTATGGTGGCGAAATTACGAAATCGCCAGTTTGAAATTAGGTATATCATATCTAAATAACTACATAAGTACTGTGAAAACGCTAATTTAGAAGGGATTTAATTATAGCCTGAGTTTCTGCCCACGGATTCATAAACAAACGGGACTTGTTTAAAGAAAATGATGTTTACATCCTGGAATAAATTCCAGGCCTATTTAGTAAAAAATCCCTACGGGATTTCTCACCCTTTGTCGTCCCATCGGGACGTTTGATTCTAGGCCATGAATTCATTCATGGAAAATAGTAGGATATTATAAAATAATTTGATTGGGACAGAAGAAGATTTCAACCACTTTGACTTATTTTTTTCAAACGCTCCCAATCCAGAATGGTGAGGTCTTTTCCTTTAATACGGATTGCTTTTATTTCCGAAAGGTCTTTGATGGCGCGTGTCAGACTCTCTCTTGTGGTACAAATCAATGAAGCCAGTTCATAGCGTGAAAGAGGAATTTCAAAATCTGCTTTTTGATTGTATATTTCTTCAGAGAAAAATAAAATGATGTCAGCCAATCTCCCGTTTATTTGTTTCTGATGCCAGCTCACAAACCGGTCGAAATAATTGAGTTCTTCTCGACACAGAAACTGGAGCAGTTCATTGTCAAATTGTGGATTTCTGCTGATAAGTTTTTTAAAGGACAAATTATCAATAAAGCAAACGACGCATTCATTAATGGCCCTGACCGAATATTGATTTGTTTTCTCAAATAAAACGGTTTGAAGTCCGAGGTAATTTTGAGGAAGTACAATTTTTAGGATTTGGTCAATATCTTTTGCCCCTTTTTTGCTGATGGTGGCTAATCCCGATTTCAAATAACCTACATGTGAGGACAAAAGTCCTTCTTTAATAATGTGCTCTCCCGCGCTGAAAGTAGCTTCAGCACAGTTTTCCATCAACACATGCAGTTCCACTTCACTGAGTGTGTCAACAGCTTTGGATCGTATGACGCAATTTTTGCAATCCTGCATAAGTCAAAGTTACCAAGAATAATTGTCAGGGTGTAAATAATGTGATGAATATCACCTTTGTTGGGTTGGAAAATCAAAGATTGCTATAGGAAATGATAAAATTTTATTTATGATAACTCACATGTTAAAGTATTAATAATCATTAAATTAAAGAACAAAATCAGCAAAAAATCCTTATATTTACAATACAAAAAGTCAAAGTCATGGAAGCAAGAATTAAAATGATTATTAGCGCTGCGTTGACCTTTTCCTTCATTGGATTTGTGTTGTACTTGTTGGTTATTTTATCAGGATTCATTGGCTGTTGTTTAGGAATATCCCTGAGCGGGTATGATCAGGTACTTATCGTTCTGGTTGGTGCCGCGCTTGCTACATTTGGGGTTTGTTTTTATACATCCTGCTACCGGAAATGGAGAAATAGCCTAAAGCCAAACGGACAAAATGGACATTAAAGTAGCTGACGACAGGGGCAGATCAATAATTTTATTATCTGGAAAGATTAGCCTTTCTCGCTGATTTTTTCCAGCAATGGTTTGTTCAGAATCCGAATGTGTTTTCCTTTTGCCAGAATAATGTTTTCTTTCGATAATTCTGTTAGAAGCCTGCTTACAGTTTCCCGGCTTGTACACACCAAATCGGCAATTTCATTTCTTGTTAATGGTAGGTCATATTCGTCGGAAAGATAAATTTCGTTCGATAAGTAGAGCAGATGGTCCGCCAAACGCCCGTAAATTTGATTCTGAACCAGTTTCACACAACGGTGAAATTGTTCCAGCTCGTTTCTGCATAACTCCAGGATTATTTCATAAGAAAAATTAGGATTAATTCTCAGAAGTTCTTTGAATGAATTAATATCAATAAAACAGGCAGTTGTTTTTTCGAGTGCTACCGCAGAGTAGCGGTTGATTTTATCTCCCATCGTTGTGGGAAGTCCCAGATAACAGGGGGCCTTTTTAAATCTTAAAATCTGTGTCCTTTGTGGACCTTTGATCATCAGTTTTGCCATACCGGTTCTCAAGTAAATAATGTTGGAAGAAAGTGCATCCTGCTTAAAAATGGTTTCCCCTTTGTCGAATTCAACCCTAACACAGCTGTTCCCTAGAATCTGCAATTCTTTCTCGTCAAGATGCTCAACCGCCAGTGATTTTAATTGACAAGTTGAACAATATATGTTGGTTGTCATAGTGTTCTTAATTTATTAGTTACAAATTTAACAATAATTGTGATAAAAATCACAATTAATTCAGACTTATCTCACGGTAGTTTTTTTAAAAGATGATATTCTTCCTATTACTTTAGCATTGTTAAATTATTAACATTTAAAAAATGGAGGACCCAAAAATGGCAAACAAAAAATTAACCTTAGCCTTGTATTCAGGCAGCGTTGACAAACTTACTGCTGCTGGAGTAATTCTTGGTGGCGCTGCTGCCGAAGATATGGATGTTGAAATCTTTGTCCTGTTGCAGGCAGCATTTGCCTTTAAGAAGGAAAATGCAATGACCAATGATCGAGTGGCCGAACTCCCTGACAAAAAGGACGAATTTCTGGCTTCTTTAAAACGTTTAAATACGCCCCATTGGACAGAAGCATTCAAAACCGCTAAAGAAATGACGAATGTGAAAGTTCATATTTGTGGTTTTGCCGGCAAAGTCTGGAACGGCTTCAAACTCGATGATTTTATCGATTTAGCCGATGATATTTGCGGCATTGGTGAATACATTTCTTCTGCTGAAAATGCTGATGTGAACTTGTTTATTTAATAAGAATCTTAAATCTTAAAAAAATGTCAGACGTAGAATTATTAAAAACCGTTAAGGCTGACAAAGTTGTGGATGCGCGCGGTACTTCCTGCCCGGGACCACTTTTGGCAGCCAAGAAGGCCATTGGCGAAATTAGTGATGGTCAAACGATGGAAGTACTTTCTGCTGATGAAGGAACCCGTCGTGATATTCCCAAATGGTGTGACAAGAAAGGTTATAAATATCTTGGAACACTCGAAGAATCAGGTTATTTCAGAATCTTTTTACAAAAGTAATTATGTCGGCGGCAGATGCAAATAGTAAACCGAGGATTTTGGTTTTTTCCACTGAAAAAATCTCCGATCCGGCCATTGATATGGCGGGCTTGTTGAAATTGCATTATCCGCCTGAAGTCTATACCATTCCCGTTCCCTGCTCAAGCGCCATAAAACCAAAATGGATTATGCATGCTTTCGAGCGGGGTTTCGACGGGGTGTTTATAGCTGCTGATGGAACAGATTGTCCTTACGGCGAATCATGCACAGAAAAAACCAGTCGGGTGATGAGTAACACCCAGGAGATGATGAAGGAGAAAAATATGGATCCCGCCCGGCTGAAAATGGCTGCTATCTGTTCTGTGTGCAGCGAAGCTTTTGTAAAGCATGTCAAAAGTTTTACTGAATATCTGGCTAAAGCAAAATCCTTAGATGTATGGAACCAACGGGGGAAATAAGAGAATTTGATGTGCTCGTGGTGGGTGGAGGCATTGCTGGCGGAGAAGCGGCACTGAACCTGGCCAACCTGGGATATGAAGTTCTGCTGGTGGAAAAAGAACTTTCCATCGGTGGCAAAATGATTTTGCTCAGCAAGGTGTTTCCTACGCTGGACTGTTCTGCTTGTATCACAACACCAAAGGTTTCGGAAATTGCGAGGCATTCAAATATCACCATCTTAACAGGTGCGGAACCACTAAAAATCACGAAGAAGGGGCCGCATCATTTTGAAGCCCTGATCCTGCAAAAGCCCCGTTATGTAAATATTCCCGATTGCACAGGCTGTCAGTTATGCGAAGAGGCTTGTCCTGTAAGCGTTACCGATGAATACCAGTATGGTTTGGTCGGCAGAAAAGCTGCGTATATCCCGTTTAGCATTGCAAGCCCTCGTGCCGCTGCTATTGATATTGAGAACTGTACTTTGTGTGG
>CAZGZO010000233.1:0-4626 GCA_964529695.1 uncultured Lentimicrobiaceae bacterium | reverse complement strand
CCATGATTGGTTTTGATGATATTCGGAGTTGTTTTGGGACTGTAAGTCTGAAAATCCGCTGGGAAATTAACTTTCGGAGGAGAGATAAGTTCTAAATTTCCCGTCCCCGTAATCTTTACTTTGTAAGTAAGTGCATCATTGGTACTTAAATCAGGTTTGTCAACACTGGTTTCCAGTTTGTAATCTCCTACAGCACCTGAGAAATCAGCCGGCTGTCCTTTTTTGGGAAGCGGTTTCACATGCAAAACCACCGGGTTTGATTTCAGTGTTGTATTGATATTTCTGACATTCTGATTAAAGAAAGGATCATTGAAAAAATCCTGGAAAGGATCATATCCACCTGAACGTTTTCTCTGAATCCTGAGTTGAACTGTACACTGTAATTGTTGTGGATCAATGGTCAGTTTTCCTGTTTGTTGTGGAATCAGTGCTAGTTTTCTAATCACGGCAACAACGTATTGTTTACCGTGAATGGTTTCATGTGTTTGAGGTATTCTCGTAGAGTTACTCAACAGATCTTGGGACCAAAGTCCCTGAAATGAAGATACCTTGTCAATGGCCAAATTAGAAACAGGCACGCGGGTATAAATTTTATAGGTAACAACTACCTGCTGTCCAAGATAAGGATGCGTATTATTGATGGAAGCTCTTACAAAAACATCATCTTTATTAAGCTTCCCGTTGCTTGTCACATTTTGTGGCTGGCTGCTCTGCGCTCCGGTTCTCCTGCTCCCCGAACCAACATTTTGATTCGAAGATTGCGCATTAGCACTTCCCTTAACAACTGTAATCTGCATCGGGCTGGACGAATACTTTTTGCCCTTATAATTAACGGATGCAGAACCCACATGAACGGTTCCTGTTTGTTGTGCCATTACAATGTATGAATAGGAAACATTGTACGACTGGCTGGTACGCCCGTTAATCATTTGAAAACTCGAACTGGTCGAGGTATTCGGACCTGAAAGGACCTGTAGCCCCTGAAAATCAGGTGGTGTGAAGTTGCTTGCATTTGCATTCACCTGAAAAACAATCTGAAATTCCTGCCCCACAGTAACTTGATGAGGTCCCCGGGCTGTGAGTTGCACTTCTTCTGCCGCGGTGGCAAACTGCCAGCTTATCATTAGCAGAAGCATGATATAAATCCCGGTTTTTTTCATAGATCCACCATAATTTTATTCAAAAATAGAATTAATTTTAAATCGTCAGGCCAGATGTATTATTGCTTTGTCCACAATTTTTTTTTATTATGGTAATTACCATCCGATGCCATTGGGTTTTGTCTTTACAGCCTTCGCCTTTTTCTTTTCCAGATTTTTCAACGTATTCTTTTCATTGTTTCTCAATGCATTCAGCATTCGTTGCGCATCTGCTTTTGACATTCTCGGCGGCTGGTTAGGCTGTTTTTGGTTGTTACCCTTTCCGTTCTGATTCTTGTTTTTATTATTTTGATTCTTCTTATTATTCTTTTTCTTGTTGTTTTTATTCTTGTTCTTCTGCTTGTTGTTCTTATTTTTGTTATTCTTCTTTTTCTTGTTGTTCTTCTGCTTGTTATTTTTGTTTTTGTTGTTCTTGTTATTTTTCTTCTGCTGTTGTTTCTTCAACATTTTACGGGCATACTCCAGATTGTATTTAGCATTGTAGTCATTTGGATTGAGTAATAAAGAATGGATATAAGCTTTGATGCTGTTTTCATATTTCTTTTGAGACAAAAGGGTGTTACCCAAATTGTACAAGGAGTTAGCCTTAACGCCGTTATCTTTCGAATTTTTAACAACATTATTGAACAACGGACCGGCACCCTTGAAATTTTTCTCCTGATAGATAGCGTCTCCAAGATTAAACTGAGCTTTTTGATATTTCGGATCCTTCTCCAAAGCCTTTCTGTACTCAACTTCAGCATCAGAAAATTTACCTTTCTTAAACAGCTCATTCCCTTTCCTTACAAAAGGTTTGGCTTTTTTGTTCTGAGCACTGGCCTTAAAGGTCATTAGCCCAAAAGCTATAGAAATAATCCAATATAGAATCTTATACTTTCTCATTTTCCAAAAAAATCAAATTTTGATGCCCATTCTGGTTTTCTTTCCACCGTAATCAACTCCAGAATCAACAGAATTATAGCGGGTATCAGAAAATACTGAAACCTGTGAACGTAGTCAGTATATTGCCTTTCTTCGATTGCCTGTTTTTGTATCTTGTTAATATTCTTCAAGATAGAGTTAAGGCCAACCCTGGCATTGTTGGCACGCGAATAAGTTCCTTTGCCTGCAGCGGCAATGTCTTCCAGCATTTGTTCATTTAGTTTAGTGACAACTACATTCCCTTTGTTGTTTTTTAAATAAGTTACTGAACCGTTTTGATCTGAAATAGGAATCGGAGCTCCACCTGGTAATCCCATGCCAATTGTAAATACGCGGATACCTTTAGCAGCAGCATCTTTGGCTGCGTCAATAGGATCCACACCGGTGTGATTTCCACCATCAGAAATTATAATGATAGCCTTGCTGTGCTTATCTTTTCCAAAAGATTTAGAGGCCAGATTGATTGCAGAACCGATGGCTGTTCCCTGAACCGGGACAATCTTAGTACTTATTGCTGACAGAAACAGCTGTGCTGCTGAATAATCAGTTGTCAGCGGTAGCTGTTTGAAAGCTTCCCCGGCAAAAACGATTAATCCAACGCGGTCTCCATTGAGTTTCTGAATTAGATTGGAAATAGCCATTTTAGCCCGGTCCAGCCGGTCAGGTTTGATGTCCTGCGCCAACATGGAATTTGAAACGTCAAGTGCAACGTACAAATCAATGCCTTTGCGTTTTGTCTTTTCAAGACGTGAACCAATTTTTGGATCAATGATTCCCGAAATGAGGAAAAACAAAGCAAGCAACAACAAAATAAATTTCAAAATAGAACGGCTATTCGATTTCAATATAATTAGCCGGTTTGTTAAAGTGCCTTCTCCAAACCTTTTCCATGCCCTTCTTTTCCAGCCATTGTAAGACAAGTATAGTAGCACAAACAAAGCGATAAGCAAAAATGCCCAGAAAAATTCTTTATGTTCAAATTGAATCATGCTTGTTTTACTTATTGTTCCAAATTATGGTAATTTCTTGAATACCAAATATTTTAATGTTACTTCAGTTACAAATAACAGCAATGCCAGTAATGCAAACGGGAAGAATTCTTCCGTTTTTTTCTGGAATTGCTTTATTTCTATTTTAGATTTTTCCAGTTTATCAATCCTTTCAAATATCTGCTTCAACGAAGTTGTATTGGTTGCCCTGAAATACTCACCACCGGTGCTTTGTGCAATATTCTGTAACAACTTCTGGTCAATCTGTACTTTCATTTGTTGCATCTGTATTCCGTAAGGCGTTTGAACCGGATAAGGTGCATACCCTTGCGTCCCAATGCCAATGGTGTAAACTCGTATTCCGTAAAGTTTTGCCATCTCAGCAGCTGAAAGCGGATCGATAGCACCCATATTGTTTACCCCGTCAGTTAGCAGGATAATAACTTTGGATTTGGCTTTGGAATCCTGGAGACGGCTTACCGCTGTCGCAAGTCCGTCTCCGATGGCTGTTCCATCCTGAACCATTCCACTGTGAACTTCTTTAAGTAATTGCAAAAGCATACCATGATCCAAAGTTAAAGGTGCTTGTGTAAAGGCTACACCACTGAAAATTACAAGCCCGATTCTGTCGTTAGGACGCTTTTTAATAAAATTGGCAGCAATATTTTTAGCAGCACCAATCCTGTCAGGTGTGAAATCCCGGGCACGCATACTTCCTGAAACGTCCATGGCCAGTACGATGTCTATTCCCTGAACGTTGATATTCTTTTTAGAAGAAACCGACTGAGGCCGGGCGATTGCAATAATTAGCAAGCTGATTGCCAAAAGTCTTAGTAAAAAGAGCAGGTGGCGTAACCGTGCTTTTGTATTTTTTGAAGCTCCCAGAAAAGACTGCAGGCTCGAAAAACGTACCTCAGCCGTACTGTTTTTTTCGCGAAACCAATACCAAACAATCAGCAAAGGAATCAGCAGAAGCAAATAAAGAAATGCCGGGTTTTGCCATGTGTCTATTCTAAACATCTACTCGCCCTCCTTTTTTTCTTTATTTTCAACTTTTTCTTCACTGATTTCTGGTTTCCCCTTCTCTTCATTTTTCTCAACTTTGGTCTTAGCTTCCAGTGTTTCTTCTTCCTGTTCCGGTGGAGGTTGGATTTTGGTCTCATTCACAAAATCAACACAATAGTTCAGCGAGGTTTCATTTTCCAGAGGCGAAGGTGTTGCCTTGGCAAACTTTACTAAATCAGATAATTGTAAGGTTTCTCTTAATTTGGCCATTGCCTGGTCGTTGATTTTTTCCTCCTTTAGACTTTCCAGAATCTCATCGGATGTCATTTCATAAGCATCAAACCCAAACCTGTCGGTAAAGTACTCTTTCATGATGTCTGTAATATCCGTGTAGTAGATTTTAAGCTTACCGGATTGCCATATTCTCGACAGCCGCAATTCTTCAAGCTTTTTGATTGCCTGTTCAAAAGGTGGCAATTTGGGCTTGGGTTTTTTGGCAAACATCGGTTTGTTTTTCTTTCTGTTCCGGATGAACAAAGTCAGGAAAATGA
>CAZGZO010000232.1:0-4658 GCA_964529695.1 uncultured Lentimicrobiaceae bacterium | reverse complement strand
TGATAAGCGGCCGGCTTCCTGCTATTGAAAGAAAACAAATGGAATGTTCACCGTTTTAGAAGTAAGTAACTTTCAACTTGTATAAATAAATCTTTAAACAAAAAAAGCCGGAAATATTCCGGCTTTTGTGTTGTGGGGCGTACTGGAATCGAACCAGTGACCTCTTGCCTGTCAAGCAAGCGCTCTAAACCAACTGAGCTAACGTCCCAAAAATATTTTTATCAAAAGAACTTCATCAATTTAGTGGGACATATTGGATTCGAACCAATGACCCCTGCTCTGTGAAAGCAATGCTCTAAACCAACTGAGCTAATGTCCCTTTCAATGAACTTGCGTTTTTTGAGGTTGCAAAAATAATAAAATTGTTTCTCAGCACTATTAAAATCAAAGAGAAAAATATCAGGCTACCAGATGGAATTTCATTATAAAGGCGACAGCAATGCCAAGCATGGCTCCCACCAGCACTTCTACAGGGGTGTGTCCCAGCAATTCTTTTAATTGCTCCTGAACATATCCTTCCTCAAAAAGGTTACTGAGATAATCTCCTAACTGGTTCAAAACACCGGCTTGCTTCCCCGCTGCTCTTCGTATTCCGGCAGCATCATGCATCACAATGATGGCGAAAACAAGGCATATGGCAAACAACGGACTTGCCACACCTTTTGAAATCCCTACGGCCGTTGTCAGGGCAGCTACTGTGGAAGAGTGAGAGCTTGGCATACCTCCGGTTTCCCATAATCGTTTGATATTAAATTTTTTATCAATAATTATGGAACTAATAACTTTGTAGAATTGAGCCAGAAACCAGGCAACAACCACAACATCAAGTATACTGTTGTCTAAAAGAATTCCCTTATCCATGACAAGATGATTTTAGTGAGACAAAAATAGATATAACTGGCAGTCGAAAATGAAATCATTATAATTTGTTTTATGTTTTTGCTGCTTCAATGAGGAGCTAGAACACTTTCCGGGACAATTTTATATCTTTGGCCCTGCTTTAGAAACAAGTTCCTTCCCGGGAGCATTTGATGGACAATTTGCAGGGTGATTTTGTTTCTCCGAAAAGGAACAGATTATTTATTATTAAACTTATTTTCCAATAAAAATTACATCCATGAGAAAAGGATTTATTATGATTTTGGTTTTTGTTTTGGCATTGGGTCAACAAGCATTTTGTCAAAATGAAAAGAAACAGATTACCCTAAATGATGTTTGGATGAATCATACGTTCAGTCCAAAAATGGTTCACGGGATATTTTCCCTGAACAACGGTAAACAATACACCCGTATCAAAGACAATTCAATTGTTGTATATGATTACAGAACGGGTGATTCGGTAAGAACGCTTGTAAATGGTTCTGAATTAGTTCCTTCCGGTAAAACAAAACCGATTCATTTCAGTAGTTTTGAAGTCAATAAAGAAGAAACTAAGTTTCTGTTTCCAACCCAGGTGCAGCGTGTTTATCGCCACTCCAGATTGTCATTTTATTATGTCTGGAATAACGTAACCAAAAAGCTAACCCCTTTGTCAACCAAGGGGAAACAAAGGCTGGCTCAATTTTCACCGAACGGAAATTATATTGCTTTCGTAAGGGACAACAATATTTATCTCAAAAATTTAAAGACTGGTTCAGAAAAACAAATCACTTTTGACGGGAAGAGGAACCACATTATAAATGGTACCTGTGACTGGGTTTATGAGGAAGAGTTTAGCTTTACGAAAGCCTTTTTCTGGTCACCTGATAATTCTAAGATTGCTTTCTATCATTTTAATGAAAGCCAGGAAAAGAATTATACCATAACTCATTACGGAACTTTATATCCTAAATATTATACCTATAAATATCCTGTTCCAGGCGAAAAAAATGCCATTGTCCAGATTAAGGTTTATGATTTGAAGACAGGAAAAACTACCACCATGAATGTTGGAGATACTACAGACCAGTATATCCCACGTATTAAATGGACAACCAATTCTAATAAGCTTGCAATTGAGCGTTTGAACCGCCATCAAAATCATTTACAGATTCTCTTGGCTAATGCAACTACCGGTCAGTCCCATGTTTTGTATAATGAAAAGAACAAATATTACATCGATATCACCAATGATTTGACTTTCCTTCCTGGCGGAAAAGAGTTTTTGATGACCTCTGAAAAGGATGGTTACAACGCCATTTACCTTTATAACATGGATGGTAAACTGGTTCGTAAACTAACCCATGGTGATTGGGATGTGATGCAAGTTTACGGATACAATCCTAAACATAAAGAAGTGTTCTTCCAGGCAGCGAAAACTTCCCCGCTCGACCGCGATATCTATGCCGTTTCCCTTAAAGGAAAATTGAGAGAGATTTCTCGAAAAGAGGGAACGAATTACGCGCTTTTCAGCAAAACGTATGATTATTTCATTAATATATGGAGCGATGCCAATACACCACCTTATGTTACTGTAAACAATTTTAGAGGAAAGGTTATCCGTGTATTGGAAAGCAATAAAAAACTCATTAAAAAGTTGGATAATTATGCGATGAGTCCGCAAACCTTCTTCCAGTTGAAATCTCCGGAATTCAAATTGCCCAATGGCAAACAGATAGCTTTGAATGCTTACATGGTAAAACCACCTCATTTCAATCCCAATAAAAAATATCCGGTTTTGATGTATGTATATGGTGGACCTGGTGTCAATACAGTGAATAATTCCTGGGGCGGTTCATTCCACATGTGGGATGAAATGTTAGCCGAAAAAGGAATCATTGTAATTTCTGTTGATAATCGTGGAACCGGTGCGCGTGGAGAGCTTTTCAAAAAAATGACCTATCTGAAATTAGGACATTATGAAATAGCCGACCAGATGCAAGCTGCCAAACTGATTGGTCGTTTACCTTATGTAGATAGTACAAGAATTGGTATTTGGGGATGGAGTTATGGTGGCTTTATGGCTTCATTGGGGATTACCAAAGGAGCTAAAATTTTCAGTACCGCTGTAGCTGTGGCTCCTGTAACCAGCTGGCGCTACTATGATGATATTTATACAGAGCGATATATGAGAACACCGAAAGAAAATCCGGAAGGATACAAAGTAAATTCACCGCTTCGTTATGTGAAAAATATGAAAGGCGACGGCAATTTTCTGCTTATTTTCGGAACTTATGATGATAATGTTCACCCGCAAAACTCCATCCAGTTTATAACGGATATGATTAAAAACGAAAAGCAGTTTCATATGATGATTTACCCGAACAAGAATCACAGTATTTTAGGTGCAAAAACAAGATATCACTTATTCACCAGAATTACCGATTTTTTAGTGGGACAATTGAAACCTTGAAAGGACAAAAACACGGGAACAGAATTATTTGCATCCTATCATTATAGTTTATAATTTTGCAACCCGAATAATCATTAATGTTTTTATTATTAATTAACAAGAAAGTAGGTATTTTAAATGATTATTATTCCGGTAAAAGAAGGCGAAAACATTGACAGGGCACTGAAACGTTTCAAACGTAAGTTTGAAAAGACAGGTACCATGCGCGCTCTGCGTGACGGTCAGCGTTACACAAAACCCTCTGTAAAACGCAGAGAGGAAAAGCTGAAAGCCATCTATATCCAGAAGCTTCGTCAGCAAGAGCAAGGTTAAGCTTTTTTAAGGAAAATTTCCAAATAGAAACTTTGATTTAGGGGTAAGATTTATTATCTTTGAATCAAAGTTTCTTGTTTATGAGCACGGGCCAATTCATCAGTTATCTTCAGTATGAAAAGCGCTATTCGACCCACACGGTAAAAGCATATCAAAATGACTTGTGTTCATTCCAAAAGTTTTTAGAAGAGAATTACGAGATTTCTGATTTAAAAGATGCCCGTTCCGAGATGATCCGAACTTGGATTGTAATGATGATGGACCAAAAACTTAGTCCAAAAAGTATCAATAGGAAAATAAGTACTCTTAAAGCGTTTTATAAGTATCTTCTGCGGGAAAATTTAATCGGTAAAAATCCTGTCGAGAATGTCCATACGTTAAAACAAGGACAACATCTCCCTAATTATGTGGAAAAGGAAAAGATGAATAATTGGCTGGACAAAGAATTTGAGTCTGAAGATTTTCCTAATGTCCGTGATAGGCTCGTTATTCTCATCCTTTATTCAACGGGTATCAGGTTAAGCGAATTGCTCGGTTTAACACCCGCGTCTTTTAATTTCTCAGAAAATACATTAAAAGTTAAGGGAAAACGAAATAAAGAGCGTATAATTCCGTTTTCTATAGAACTGGGAAGTGAAATTTTAAAGTATTTAGAGTTGAAGCAGAAAACCTTTTCCAATGCTGATGAAGCGCTCATTGTTACAAACAAAGGAGTTGCTGCTTATCCAAAATTTATTTACAGGCTTGTGAACCGGCTGTTGACAGGGTTGAGCAGTTCGACCAAAAGCCCGCATATTTTGCGGCATACTTTTGCTACCCACATGCTTAACAACGGTGCAGATCTGAATTCCATTAAGGAATTATTAGGGCATGCCAGTTTATCTGCCACACAAATATATACGCACACCACAATCGAACAGTTAAAATCAATATATACAGAGGCTCATCCCAGAGCCAAATAAAAAAGGAGGTTAGCTATGAATGTAAACATCAATTCGGTACATTTCAAAACCGA
>CAZGZO010000231.1:0-4669 GCA_964529695.1 uncultured Lentimicrobiaceae bacterium | reverse complement strand
GCCTTTTACAAGCAAGCGCTTTTAAAAGAGGGCTGGAATAAATATAGAAGTATAAACCTGGCTTTTACAAACCAGGTAATCTGCACAAAAAAATAGTATCATGGAAAACGAAATTATTGTCGGATTAGACATCGGAACTACTAAAATAGCCTGTATCGTAGGAAGGAAAAATGAATTTGGAAAAATTGAGATTCTGGGATATGGAAAAACAGAATCTATAGGTGTGAAACGCGGTGTTGTTACTAACATCGAAGATACGGTGCGTTCCATACAAACAGCTGTTTCTCAGGCAGAACAGCAGTCGAGTGTAGATATTAAATATGTGAATGTGGGTATTGCAGGTCAGCATATCAAGAGTCTGCAACACCGCGGAACACTCATTCGCGAAGACGCTGATAAAGAGATATCAAATCCCGAAGTAGAGCAACTGATTCACAACATGTATAAACTGAATATGCTTCCGGGAGAAGAAATTATCGATGTCATTCCGCAGGATTATATTGTCGATGATGAAGATGGAATCCGTCATCCTGTTGGAATGCTGGGAAGTAAGCTGGAAGCTAATTTCCATATCATCATTGGTCAGACTGCAGCTGCGAAAAACATTTACAAATGCATCAAGAAAGCCGGGTTGGAAGATTCTCAGTTGATTCTTGAACCCATTGCTTCTGCGGAAGCTGTGTTGAGCGAAGAGGAAAAAGAAGCGGGTGTTGTACTGGTGGATATTGGTGGCGGCACAACGGATCTTGCCATTTTCCAGGATAACATCATCCGCCATACTGCCGTAATTCCTTTTGGTGGCGATATTGTTACAGAAGATGTAAAAGAAGGTTGTTCTATTATTCGCAGGCATGCTGAAGAATTGAAAGTGAAGTTTGGTTCAGCACTGGCCAGTGAGAACCGGGATGATGAAGTAGTAGCTATTCCAGGCTTGCGTGGACGTGCTCCGAAAGAGATCACTTTGAAGAATCTGGCATCCATTATTCAGGCCCGGATGGAAGAAATTCTGGAGCATGTTTATTACGAAATCAAGAACTCAGGCTTCGAAAAGAAGCTGATTGCGGGTATTGTCCTTACGGGTGGCGGTTCACAATTGAGAGATATTAATCAGCTTGCAGCATTCACGACCGGTATGGAAACACGCATCGGTTATCCTAACGAGCACCTGGCTATGGAAGTCAGTGACGACATTGCTAGTCCCATGTATGCAACTGGTATAGGCCTTGTAATTGAGGGAATTAAGCGTTACGAAACGGAAATCAAAACCAAGAGGCCCGAAGATGGCGATGACGTTTCGAAGAAGGGTAAAAAAAGAAAAATAGAAAAGCCAGAGCTGGGGTCAAAACGATTTCTTGGAATCATCAAAGATTGGTTTGAGAACGACGCTGAAGAGCTCTAAAAATTAACTTCATTTTGTTTATAACTAAAGCAGAAAAGGACAATCAATACATATCGATTAAATAAATTTATTTACGGAAAATCATCTCCTGAATTATAATGAAATACCAATCGTAGCTATGGAAAACATGATAAAATTTACCCCTAAACAAAAGACCTCGATTATCAAAGTTGTCGGGGTAGGCGGCGGCGGCAGCAATGCTGTAAATTATATGTTCAAACAAGGAATTGAAGGAGTTGACTTCGTAGTATGCAATACCGACATGCAGGCACTTTCAGCCAGCCCGGTTCCTGTAAAAGTGCAATTGGGCGAGTCGGGACTTGGCGCAGGGTCCATCCCGGAGGTTGCCGAACAAGCCGCCCTGGACTCTCTCGAAAATATTAAGGCTGCTTTAGACGAAGATACCGAAATGGTCTTTATCACAGCTGGGATGGGTGGTGGTACCGGTACCGGTGCTGCTCCTGTTATTGCCAAATTTGCCAGAGAAATGGGATTGCTTACTGTCGGAATCGTAACCCTTCCGTTTCATTTTGAAGGCAGACGCAAAATGCTTAAAGCCAAGCAGGGTATCGAAGAAATCAGAAAATATGTTGATACACTTTTGGTAATCAGCAACGATAAACTTCGCAGTTTGTATGGTGATTTGGGCCTGGGAAATGCCTTTGAACATGCAGATAACGTCTTAGCAACAGCAGCCAAAGGAATTGCTGAACTGATTACGGTTCATGGCTATGTGAATGTGGACTTTAACGATGTTAAAACTGTTATGAAAGACAGTGGCAAAGCCATTATGGGCTCTGCTACCATGGAAGGCGAAGATCGTGCCATTAAGGCGATTGAAGAAGCTATGCATTCACCATTGCTGAATGATAACAACGTTTACGGTGCCAAGAATATTCTTCTTTACATGACAACCGGAAATGATGACATAACGATGGATGAAATTACGGCTATAACAGACTATATTTCAGATAAATGTGGTGATGAAACATCCAACGTGATCTGGGGCCGCGGTATTGACGAAGGAATGGGAGACAAATTAAGTGTTACCATCATTGCTACCGGATTTGAAGAGAAAGATATACTAAAACAAGAGGTTGAACCTAAATCAGAGGAATCGAAGCCAAAAATAGTTTTTAGCGGAGAGGGAGAATCTGAAATGAAGAAAAGTGTTTTCAACCTGAGTGATAGTTATGATCCTCAAAAGAAACAGAAAACGGAACAGACAGATGAAGCCATGCGCTTGGTAAAGAAAGAGTCTGATGATGAGGTTGAAAAAGAGAAAAATCCGGAATCGGGTGCTACTGAGAGCACACCCCCAAAAAAAGTTTACAGCCTGGAGGATAATATGGATGATGAAAAAGAAGATCACCATACTTCACATGATAGTGATTTCTTTCTTCATTTCGATAAGGATGAGCCCATTGTGAAACATCCTAAACCAGCTGCTCCCAAACCTACTCCAAAAGTTGAAAATCAACCCGTAAATACTCCAAATGAAAATGCGGAGCTTGATTCCCAGGCGAAAGTCAGGATTCAAAGGTTGACTGAGTTAAGCGCTCTGAAACCATCTGACGCCTTAAAAGAAGAAGAAACGCCTGCTTATCTCAGACGTAATGTTCAGCTCTCAGATCCGCAGTATTCTACTGATTCACAAGTTTCACATTATACGTTATCTGAAGACAGCAGGAAGAACCCTATCATTAAATCTGATAATTCGTTTTTACATGATAATGTCGATTAGTATTAAGGGCTAAGGAATAAACATTGTGAAAATAAGCGATTTGAAAAAGTCGCTTATTTTTGTCTATGTATTTTTCTTTCAACAGCAATATGTATAATTACAGCAAAAAAACTGATAAGATGAATTGGATAAAATCTATTTTGATTTGTACGGTACTCACATTTTTAATGAGTAACGGTGTTTCAGCTGCCGTCCCCTCCGACACAACCTTCCGCATTGTGGAAAGTGTACCTGAAAATTCAATGTATGGGCAACCGGGAGTTGAGAGGACTCAAAAAGCTTGGCTCGACATGATTCATGGGGCACAAAAAAGTATTGATATTGCAGCATTTTATTTTACAAACAAACCCGGAGAAGCCTTGGAGCCGGTAATGAATGCAATTGTAGCGAAAGCACGTTCCGGTGTAAAAGTTCGCATCATGATTGGCCGTGCCTTTTATAAAGGAAGTCAGAGTAGCCTAAAACCTTTGGAAGGTATTCCAAACATTGATATTAGAATTCTTCCTGTGGATAGCCTGACGGGTGGTGTACTTCACGCTAAATATTTTATCGTAGATGATAGTATTGTGTATGTGGGCAGTCAAAACTGGGACTGGCGTGCACTGAGTGAAATCCATGAAGTTGGTGCCCGTATAGATAATAAACGCTTTGCAAAAACATTTGAAGCAGTTTATAATTTTGATTGGAAGCTTGCCGAAACTCATAATTTGATCAAAGCAGAAAAAAGCGCTGTTAAACCACCTGATTTTGCTCCTGTAACAGAAGGAAATCCTGTGATTTTGCATGACGCTCAAGGTTCTGTTGCTGTTGCTTTTCCGGCATTTAGCCCTCCATCTTTGGTGCCACGATGGGTAAATACCGAACAGCCTGCATTGGTGCGCCTGATAGAATCCGCCAGGCATACGTTGCGCATCCAGGTGATGACAATGACAGCTTTGATTTATTATGGGCCCAGAGGCTACTGGAAAGAGGTTGACAATGCGTTGCGTGATGTTGCGGCACGAGGGGTTAAAGTTAGAATCATTGTTGCCAACTGGGGATTACGCTATTCTATGCAGAACTATTTAAAAAGTCTTACTGTCCTTCCGAATATAACCGTAAAATTCAGTTCAGTACCTGAGTCGCCACGAGGGTTTATTCCTTATGCACGAGTTGAACATTGTAAATATGCTGTTGCAGATAACGATAGGGCATATATCGGCACAGGAAACTGGGGTTGGAGCTATTTCAACAATACGGTGGATGCCTCTGTTTATTTTAGTGGCAAAGGGCCGGTTTCAACACTGGTTAAAATCTTTGATCGAGATTGGAACGGACCTTATGTGACCACACTGAAACCCGGTGTCCATTATAAAGCACCTAAAAATCACTAAACTATTTTTGATTCTCCGATAGGGGAGGCAATAACATAATAACTTTGCTTCTGAAATTGAGAAACTTCATAAACAAACTATAAAATGGAACTTGAAAAAATAATAAACAACGATATGAAAGAGGCTATGATAGACAAAGATCGACTCAAATTG
>CAZGZO010000230.1:0-4671 GCA_964529695.1 uncultured Lentimicrobiaceae bacterium | reverse complement strand
GGCCGATTAAAACACCGGTTGATGGTGAAGAATTCTTCCTGAAACCCATGAACTGTCCGCATCACTGCGAAATATATAAATCGAGTCCGCATTCTTATAAAGATTTGCCATTACGCTATGCTGAATTCGGAACCGTTTATCGGTACGAACAAAGTGGTGAACTGCACGGTTTGACAAGAGTACGTGGATTTACCCAGGATGATGCACACCTGTTCTGTACACCCGATCAGATAAAAGGTGAATTCAACGGCGTTATCGATATCATTCAGCAAATCTTCAAAGCACTTGATTTCAAAGATGTTATAATTCAGATTTCGTTACGCGATCCTGATAATCTCCAGAAATATATCGGTTCAGACGAAAACTGGGAGAAAGCCGAAACTGCTATCAAAGAAGTGGCCGAAGAACGTGGTTTGAACGCTGTTATCGAATACGGAGAAGCAGCTTTTTACGGACCAAAAATGGACTTCATGGTACGTGATGCTCTGGGCCGGAAATGGCAGTTGGGAACCATCCAGGTTGACTACAACCTGCCGGAGCGTTTCGATCTGACATATATTGGTGCAGACAATGAAAAACACAGGCCGGTGATGATTCACAGAGCCCCGTTTGGTTCCATGGAACGATTCGTAGCCGTGCTGATAGAACACTGTGCCGGGAATTTCCCGCTTTGGCTCGCTCCTGTTCAGGCTACCATTCTGCCTATCAGCGAAAAATATCAGGAGTATGCTGAAAAAGTTTTAACTTTGCTGCGAAATTTTGATGTTCGCACCCAAATTGATGATCGAAGCGAAAAAACAGGAAGAAAAATTCGGGACGCCGAACTAAAGAAAATTCCTTACATGCTGATTGTCGGCGAGAAAGAAGCCGATGCAGAATCGGTTTCAGTTCGTAAACACGGTGAAGGCGATATAGGAACATTCAGCATTAAGGAGTTTGCCGATTTAATAACGGAAAATGTAAATAAACTTATTTAATCACTAATCAAAGGAGGGCTTTACAATAGCAAGATACAGAGGCAGGGGATACAGACCCAGATTCGAAAAAAAGGAAGATCCGCACCGGATCAATCAAAAAATCACTGCACCCGTCGTCAGGTTAGTGGGTGACAACGTGGAAACCGGAATTTTTCAACTTCGCGATGCGTTAAATATCGCAGAAGATTTGGGATTGGACCTGGTAGAAATTTCACCTAAAGCCAATCCACCTGTTTGTAAAATAATGGAATACAAGAAGTTCCTTTACGAACAGAAGAAGAAACAAAAAGAAATTAAAGCCAAATCGGCTAAAGTTGTTGTAAAAGAAATCAGGCTGGGGCCTAACACCGACGAGCACGATTTCAACTTCAAGCTCAGACATGCGATAAAATTTATCGAAGAGGGCTCAAAAATTAAAGTTGACGTGTTTTTTAAAGGGAGGTCCATAGTCTATAAAGAAAAAGGCGAGTACATTTTATTGCGTTTTGCCCAGGAGATGGAAGAAATTGCCAAAGTTGAAAGTCTCCCGAAACTGGAAGGGAAACGCATGATAATGATATTAGCGCCCAAGAAATAAAAGAGAATTTAAACTGTTTTATTATTATTCATTAAATCATTTTGAGCAATGCCAAAAATGAAAACAAAATCCGGAGCAAAGAAGAGATTTACATTGACGGGCTCCGGTAAAATTAAGAGGAAGCATGCTTACAAAAGTCACATTTTGACAAAAAAGACCAAAAAGCAGAAACGCAATTTGACTTATTTTGCCATCGTTGACAAAACGGATGAAAAGAACATCCGCCGCATGATTCGTAGTTAGTAAAAATTATTGTTAAACTTTGCTATAGCTCGCAAAGTTTCCCATTGGGAACGCTATAGTGGAAAATTATTAAAAAATGCCAAGATCAGTTAACACTGTTGCGTCAAGAGCACGCAGAAAAAAGGTGATGAAGGAGACCAGAGGACAATTTGGTCGCCGGAAAAACGTCTGGACGGTTGCAAAGAATGCATACGAAAAAGGCCAAGTTTACGCCTACCGTGACCGGAGAACAAAAAAGAGAAATTTCCGCGCGTTGTGGATTCAACGTATCAACGCAGGTGCCCGCTTATACGGAATGTCATATTCCGAATTTATGGGCGGCCTCCACGCTAAGGATATCAATCTGAGCCGCAAGGTCCTCGCCGACCTGGCCATGAACAATCCTGAAGCGTTCAAAGCCATCGTTGATGCCGTGAAGAAGAAATAACGAAGCTTCATCGAAAAGAATTGAAAGGCTGTCTCGTAAGAGACGGCCTTTTGTTTTTGGGGTAAGGCAATTATATATAACATCTTTCACGCTTCATTTCCCTCCGCACCCCCAACCCCTAAAGGGGCGTGCCATCTCTTGCTTCAATGTCAGTATTATGCCGTGGGTTGTTCCCCTTTTAGCGGCCAGGGGGTCAGATTTTTCATTTTTCACTTTATACATTTTTCATTCTTTATGCGGCTTAACGGGCTGTCCACTTTAGTCCCGGCACTGCAGGCCGTGTTCCGTAATGGCTTGCAAGGGGCTTCCGCTGGTCGCCCTTGCCGCCTAACTCCACATCGTCCTCCAGCACCGGGCGCTGCCGTTCCCATCCCTGCCGGGCTGAAACCCAGGCGGCAGGTTCTTGCCGGAATAAACCTGACAGGTTTCAAAAAAACCAGGAAAAATTTAGCTTTCAGATTTGAAATTCGGAGAGTTTTAATTTTGGCTAAAGCCGAACGAATTTTCCATGATTGAAACGGGCATAAATGCCCGTCTTAATTATCCATTGCTCTTTGCCGATCACACAAATGGAGCAAGTTTTCATCACATTCCATAACTAAACCCGACATTTATGTCGGGTACCAAAACAGGACTGAATTCGGGCTTTAGCCCAAAATAATTCAATGCCTGGCAAGCGTCCGCTTGTGACAGATTGCTAAAAATGTACCGCTGACTCAGTTTTTCCGATGATAAATTCCCTTAAAAAGAGTCCTTAAAACCTTACCGTTTTTATCACAAACCTGCCAAAGTTGAGTAACAGTCCCGTCTTTATTAGGCGACCATGCTATTTGGTTATAATAAGTTCCGTTCTTTCCTTTTATCAAATCACTTTTCAAAACCATTTGACCGTCTAAGAATCTTCCTTTCAGCTTTAAAATATTACCGCTGCTACTGACCCATAATTGATTCCAGCTTGAATCCGATTTATCGTAATAATTCATACTGTGACCTGTGCCGCCTTTGATTCCTTTCCAATGTTCCAGTATCACACATCCGTTCTCAATTTTTGAGATATGACTGTCTCCGACTTTATTTCCCTGTGCGTTCGTTACAACCCATTTTCCAACCCAAAAATCAAATTGCTGATGGGGTTTATCGCAACATGCGCAATTGGTCTGGGCAGAAGCCATACTGACCAAAAAAAAGAACACTATTGTGTTTAAAATTTTCATCGTTTTGTTTTTTAGTGAACACCCTTTGCTTCTTTACCTTTTAGTTTTCACAAAGTTACAAATAATTGCCGCCTCCTGGCGCCACCCTCACCGGCACTCACCCTGGCAAGCATCCGCTTGTGCCATTCTTTACTAAACTATTGAATGTAAAAAGGCCTTTACAACCGCCACAAAACGCTCCGGCTGGTCCATATGAAGCGCATGGCCGGCATCAGGGATTTCTTCTACCTGAAGCCCCGGATTAATCTGTTGCAATTCCATAGCAACATCCGACGAAACCACGCCTCTATCGCCAAATACGAGAAGAACTGGAACGTCAATCTTACTGACTAACAGCTTATAATCTGGGTTTGGCGGTTTGAGAACTTCGAATGCATTCATGCTGGTTTGAAGTCTCGCCCGGGCAGACAACTCCAGCGTTTCCGGCGACCGGTCGGGGAGTTTGGTTCGGGCTTCTGCTATTACCTCTTCCAGTGATTTATTAAGCATCTTCCGGTGCTGTTCAGCAACATCGCTGGCGTATACTTCGCTCTGCATTTCCGGACTCAGGAAGGTTGGATCTGCCAGAATCAGGCCGCGGAGCAGATTGGGTTTCCGGCTTGCTACCACGGCGGCTGTCATCCCTCCCATCGAATGGCCGAGCAGGATCGGTGCCGAAAGCTTCAGCGCTTTTATCAAACCGGCCACGTCGTTTGCAAGGTCCTCATAACGATAACCGTATTCAGGGACACTGGAACGACCATGTCCCCTGGCGTCCAGCATAATTACGTCGTATTCCTTTTCCAGAGTACGTGCCAAATCCGTCCAGCACAGCCCATTCGTCATTAACCCGTGCAGCAGGATTAATGGTGGTTTGTCTCCCCCGGTTCTTGTGTAGTGTATTTTGATTTTGTTTGCTTTGCAGGTTGCTGTGGTCCAGGTTGCCATTTGTTTGATTAAAGAAATAGCAAATTTAGCGACTTAGATTAATTATCAATGAGAATTGAAAAAACTTAAAGACGGCCTGGCGCAAGCATCCGCTTGTGACAGCAATTTAAATAATGTCACTAGTCACAACTTGCTGCATGGGGAAAATGCTATATAAATCATTTTGGAGTTGGCCTCCTATTCATAATTCTCAAGAAAGTCTTTTCCCCTTATTACATAAATGTCATATTGTTATGAATAATCTGGAACAGTGTAATGTTTTTTTATTCCAATATCTAATTCATTATCAAACCCAAGTCCATTCTT
>CAZGZO010000229.1:0-4733 GCA_964529695.1 uncultured Lentimicrobiaceae bacterium | reverse complement strand
ACGCAAAAGTGCCACTTTCTCCTTTACGTTCACTATTAAATTTCCTGAAATATTTATAAAAGCATCCGCTTTTTCCACATAGGGATTTTTTAAAATATCAGATTTTATCTTGTTCAAATTCAGATTTTTAACCTTAACCTCCTGAATACTGTCGCCCTTTTCAAGTAATGCCAGCACTTCCTGTTGAGTCAGAAAACCCCGGCCATTCTTCTGTTCAATCCTGACTTCAACTTTCGTAACAAACTGATTCCTGAAATGGCGATAAACAATACCTGCCAGCACCAAAACCAGCACTGCAAAAAGCGAGACAACCACTATGGACAACGTTTTCTTCATGAGCTTTTTAATATCTTTTCAATATCTTCTACCATCATACCGATATCTCCGGCTCCCAGACTCAACAATACTTCCGGCCGGTTCCCTTTCAGAAATTCCAGAAAAGCCTTTTTGTCAAATAAATATTTATTCTTTATTTCAATTTTATCAAAAATGATTTTTGAAGTCACCCCCGGAATCGGCTTTTCGCGAGCCGGATAAATATCCAGCAAAAAGACCTGGTCCAGACTACTGAGTGCAACTGCAAATTCATCCGCCAGGTCGCGCGTTCTACTGTATAAATGCGGTTGAAAAACAGCGCTTATCTTTCTATCAGGATACAACATTCTGGCCGCATCAATGGTAGCTTTGATTTCTACCGGGTGATGGCCATAATCGTCAACATACACTAAATCAATATTTTGTATTCTGAAATCAAACCTTCGTTCAACGCCTGTAAAACTTTCCAATGCTTTTTTAATGATTTCCGGATCAACTTTAAGCTGTAACGCAATTGCAACAGAAGCCAGTGCATTTTCCACATAATGTAAACCTGGAATGTTCATTTTTACCTTCATCAGGAGTTGCTTTCCATTCCAAACTTCAAAGTGGAATTTTCCTCCTTCAGTTTTGATGTTTACAGCATGAATTTCTGCTTCTTCCGATAAACCGTAGGTTACCCTTCCGGGGAATTTATTCTCAAATATAGTTAGGTTATTGTGTGCAATCAGTTTACCATTTGGCCTGAGTTGTTTTGCAAAAGACAGAAAGGTCTTATGGACTTCATCCAAACTTTGATAAACATCCAGATGATCGGCATCCATAGAGGTGACGACAGCCAGATTCGGTTCCAGCTTCAGCATGGAACGGTCAAACTCATCAGCTTCTACTACTAAATAATCCGGGTTTTCTGAAATAAAAACATTGGAATTCAAATTTTTACTAACACCTCCAATAAAAGCAAGGATGGGGAAATTTGCTGTTTTGAGAATATGCGCAATCAGTGCTGTAATACTTGTCTTCCCATGGGTTCCGGAAACCGCAATCGTAAACATTTCCCTACTGATTTCCCCCAAAACTTCCGCTCTCTTTTGCAGCGCTATTCCTTTATTTATAAAGTACATCCTTTCGGCATTATCTTCCGGGACAGCCGGTGTATAAATAACCTTGTCCACCTTTGCCGGGATGTATGAAATATCTTCTGTGTAGTGAAGGTGCATACCTTCCTTTTCGAGTTGTCGGGTCAGAGGTGTAGCAGTCAAATCGTAGCCATGAATTTCGCAACCCTGCTTCTGATAATACCGAGCCAGGGCGCTCATGCCAATACCGCCGATGCCTAAAAAGTATAATATGTCTGCCGGCTTACTCATTTGTATTTTTTCGCTCTATCAATTTAACTACTTCATCAACAATTCTTTTCGTTGCATCCCCATGTTCAAACTGACGCAAATTCGCTTTCATCTCATCCCGTTTCTCAGGATTTTTCATCAATGTATGTACTGCCTCCAGCAGTTTGTCTTCAAGCTCTTTTTCCGGAACTATCAAGGCTGCATTTTTGTTCACCAACGACATAGCATTATGAGTCTGATGATCTTCAGCAGCCGAAGGAAGCGGCACAAAAATGGCCGGTTTGTTAACCTGAACAATTTCCGCTATAGAAATCGCTCCTGCCCTGGAAACAATGACATCTGCTGCAGCATAAGCCTTATCCATTTCGTGGATAAACTCCAGCACTTTAACCCTTTTCCGAAATTTGCAACCCACCACTGACTTTTCAGCCATTGGTTTGGAAATTTTACCGGTTTGCCAGATAATCTGAATACCCAGGGAAAGCATTTTTTCAATCATCTTACTCACGGCCAGATTCATATTTCTGGCACCCTGGCTTCCGCCGAAAATGAGCAGCGTTGGCCGGTTTTTCTCTAAATCAAAAAATTTCCGGGCTTCTTCGGCACCCACTTTCATCTTCATAATATTTTCCCGGATGGGGCTGCCAGTAACGACAACCTTTTCAGATGGAAAATATTTATCCATGCCTTCGTAAGCCGTACAAACTTTATCAACAGATTTTCCCAACAACCGATTGGTAACGCCGGGATAAGAATTTTGCTCAAGAATAAGTGTAGGTACTTTTTTTCCTGCAGCAGCTTTTAAGAGCGGTGCACTGGCATAACCACCAGTTCCAACCGCGACGTCAGGATTAAAAACCGTAACAATTCTTCGTGCTTTCCATAAACTTTTAGCCAATTTTACCGGAACAGATAAGTTCTTCAATGTCAGCCTTCTTTGGAAACCGCTTATCCAAAGGCCCTGAATCTGGTATCCTGCCATTGGAACTTTTTCCATCTCCATTCTGCCTTTAGCACCCACAAACAATATCTCGACAAGCTTCAGCCTTTTTTTCAGACCGTTGGCAATGGCTATGGCAGGGAAAATATGCCCCCCGGTTCCGCCTCCGCTGATCAATATTTTATAGGGTTGAGACTCTTTCATTTTCAAGTTCCATTAATTCTTTTTCATTGCTTTCTTCCACATCGCGGCTCACGCTCAGCAGTATTCCTAACGACAAACTGGTAAACAACACCGATGTTCCCCCCATACTCACCATGGGCAGCGTTTGTCCGGTTACCGGCAACAGATGAACTGCCACAGCCATGTTAATCAAAGCCTGGAAAACCAAACTGAAACTCAATCCGATGGCAACAAAAACCCCGAAGTTTCTGGGGACTTTTGTGACAATTTTTACCGCTCGAAACAATAATATCAGATACAAAAGCACGACGATAGTGCCACCTACCAAACCATATTCTTCCACGATAATGGAGAATATAAAATCAGAATAAGGATGTGGCAGAAAGTTCCTTTCCGTACTTTTTCCCGGCATCTTGCCGAAAAGTCCACCGGTTGCAATCGCAATTTTCGATTGCTCTACCTGGTAGTTATTTTTTCCTTTACCCCCTTTGGTAAAACTTTCAACCCGTTCTTTCCACGTGCCAAGACGGCCACTTTTGCTAGCAGGCATCATAAACAAAACGGCAAAAAAGAGGGCTGCGCCAGCTATGGCAATTCCCACAGTAGCAATAATATACGATATCTTAACCCGCCCAATAAAGATCAGCACAAGGCTGGTGGTAAACAATAATGCTGCCGTGGAAAGGTTCGCCGGTAAAATTAGTCCGCAGACAATAAAAATTGGAATGACAAGGTACAGCAACACTTTACTGAAATCATTGATTTCGTTGTATTTCTTTGTGAGCATTCGTGCCAGGTAAACAACCAGGGTTAACTTAGCAAGGTCAGAGGTTTCAAATGTCAGGCCCAAAGGCAAAGGCAGTGAACGGCGTGCTTCATTAAGATTTAAACCAAAAACAAGCGTTATCAATAGCAAAGGAACAGCTATATAAAAGAGAATCTGGAAAATGCGGGAATAATACGTATACCGAATCAGGTGAGCCATGTACATAATAAACAGTCCGACCAACAAAATAATACCATGGCGGATCATGTAATGTGCTGTGTCGCCACCCTGGTATTTATAAGCAAGGGTTCCTGTTGAGCTGTACACTGCCAGAAATGATAAAATGGTCAGGATAAAGACTATTGCCCAAATCACTTTATCACCTTTTATTGTACTCATTAACCGATTCATGCTTCCTTTTTTGAGTTTAGAGTTCGCTGACTGCCTGTTTAAACTGGTTACCCCGGTCTTCGTAATTTTCAAACAGATCAAAGCTGGCACATGCCGGCGACAAAAGAACGATGTCGCCTTTTTCACCCAGACGGTAAGAAGCTTCAACAGCTTCCCTTGCGGATTCCGTGTCAACAATAACGTCTATTACATCTTCAAAAGCCTTGTGAATGTTGGCGTTATCTAACCCCAGGCAAACGATGGCTTTCACCTTTTCTTTCACCAGATGTTTGAGAGTTTCGTAATCATTTCCTTTGTCAACGCCGCCTACAATCCAGACTGTTGGTTTATCCACGTACTCCAAAGCATACCATGTAGCATTAATGTTGGTGGCTTTCGAATCGTTGATAAAGCTGATACCGTGAACACTTGCCACAAATTCCAGCCGATGGGAAATGTTTTGAAAATCCGAAAGGCTCTGTTTGATGGTCTCTTTTCTGATTTCAATCAGTTGGGCGGCAATGCCTGCAGCCATCGAATTTCTTTGGTTGTGTTTTCCTTGTAATGCTAACTGCTCCAGTGTCATATCAAATTTAATTTTATCGTTTTTAAAAACTATTTTCTTGTCTTTTATAAAAGATCCTGCACCTTCGCCTTCCGGCAAAAAGCCAAAAGGCACGGTGGTCGCTTTTATTTTTCGTTTTTTCATCTCCTTTAAAATCACAGGATCTTCTGCCCAGTAGATGAAAAAATCGTTTTTGGTTTGATTTTGAAGAATCCGGAATTTTGA
>CAZGZO010000228.1:2840-4748 GCA_964529695.1 uncultured Lentimicrobiaceae bacterium | reverse complement strand
TAAAAGAAAACGAATTATTAGAAGAATATTCAAAACATATCACAGAAAAATTTGCCCGGGTTTTTATCAAAAACCTTAAAAGTGTTTCCAAAGAAGTCGAAAACAGTAAGGATTTCATGGCAATGGCTGAGGGATTTTTCGAAATGTAAGATTTATGAGCAGAGAGGTAAAAATCGGAACTCGCGGCAGTAAGCTGGCATTATATCAGGCAGAAAAAACAAAAAGCGCACTGGAAGAAAAATTTCCTGAAATCAAATTTTCATTGGAAATTATTCACACCAAAGGAGATAGAATTCAGGATGTTGCCCTGTCTCAAATAGGTGATAAAGGACTATTTACTAAAGATATAGAGCATGCATTATTGGATGGCCGAATTGATATGGCTGTTCATAGCATGAAGGATTTGCCTACGGAACTGCCGGAAGGTCTGAAACTAGGAGCTGTTCTGGAACGTGCTGAAAGTCGCGAAGCTTTGATTGCTGAAAAGGGCAGAAAAATTGAAGATTTAAATGAAAATGATATAATAGGCACCTCCAGTGTTAGGCGTAGGGCCCAGCTACTGAAGATGAACCCAAAATTAAAGGTTGTTGATATTCGTGGAAATGTTCAGACTCGTTTGAAGAAGTGGCGTTCCGGTTATTGCACTGCTACAATCATGGCTGCAGCAGGCATTCAACGCATGGAACTTGATGAAGCAATAAGCGAGCTGATTAGTCTTGATAAGATGATTCATGCACCAGCGCAGGGAATCATAGCCATCGAAACGAGGGAAGAGGATACGTTTGTAGATACTTTGATGGCAGAAATTAATCACAAAGAGTCCTGGATCATGGCCCAGGCAGAATATGCATTCCTGGCAGCGCTCGAAGGAGGCTGCCAGGTCCCCATAGCATGTCACTCCGAAGTGAATGGCGAAGAGATCAGCATTACCGCACAAGTGCTTTCGCCCGACGGAAGCCGGTCGATAAAAGACACCGTAAAATGTAATACTGCACAGGCAGTGGAAACCGCGCAAAAACTGGCTGCTTCCTTCTTGAAACAGGGAGCTTTAGAAATCTTAGGAAGCATTGAGCGCCAAACAACTAAATAGTGTCCCCGGGGAAAAGTCCGTTATCAGTACTCAGCCCCTTGAGCAAGCCGAAAAATTAAGGCTGGCCCTGGAAGGAACGGGTATTCCCTTTTTCAACCTACCCATGATTCATACTGAGGCTTTGCCTTTATCCGATGAAATTAAAGATGTTATCCGGAAGTTGAAACAATTCAGTTTGATTATTTTCACCAGCAAAAATGGTGTTATCAATTTCTGGAAAGCATTGGAAGAGATGAACTTAACTTTTCCTGTCGGATTAAAAACAGCTGTTATCGGTGGAGGAACATCCAGGGCTTTGCAAGAATATCATGGCAAACCGGATTATGTGAATGAAGGAAAAACATCTCCTGATTTTGCTGCTTATTTAAAATCAGAAATTATCAGCGAAAGGGATAAAATATTACTTGTTCAGGGAAATTTAGCCCCTGATTTTTTATTTAATGAATTGAATAAAATCGCAGCTGTGAAGCGGATAAACGTTTACCAGACGTTAGCCGAAGAAACCTGCGATGAAAATATAATGAAGGAAATTCGGAACGACCGTTATGGTTTGCTGGTTTTCAGCAGTCCTTCGGGATTTTCGAATTTTTATAAGTTTTACAAGAATGATGAGGAAGGAAAATCCCGGTTAAGAATTTTATCCATTGGAAATACAACCACAGAGGCTATTTCCAGGATATGCGAGGCCGACATCATTACCGCGGCAAAACCGGGAACGCAGGGATTGAAAAATGAAATTTTAAGTTATTTCCATTAAAAAATTAAAACATGAGCTTTCCAACAACAAGACTAAGAAGATTGCGTTACAATTCCGTTTT
>CAZGZO010000228.1:0-2740 GCA_964529695.1 uncultured Lentimicrobiaceae bacterium | reverse complement strand
AAAACATGAGCTTTCCAACAACAAGACTAAGAAGATTGCGTTACAATTCCGTTTTACGGGATATGGTAACCGAAACCAAAGTGACAACTGACGACCTCATTATGCCGTTATTTGCTTGTCCGGGAAAAGGTGTGAAGAATCCGATTCCTTCTATGCCAGGAAATTACCAGCTTTCCATCGATTTATTGGTTGAAGAATGCAAATCATTGATGGATGTTGGGGTACGTGCCATCATCTTGTTTGGAATTCCAGAACAAAAGGACGAAACCGGTATGATTGCCGCTCACGACGACGCCATCATTCCTCGTGCTATTGATGCCATCAAAAAAGAAGTACCGGGCATGTATGTGATTGCCGATGTCTGCAATTGCGAATACACGACTCACGGTCACTGTGGTGTGATTGTTGACGGGGATGTTGAAAACGACTCAACCCTGAATTCACTTGTGGCACAGTGTGTAACTTTCGCCAAACATGGTGTGGACATGGTTGCCCCCAGTGATATGATGGACGGCCGTGTGAAAGCAATCAGAGAAGGTCTTGACAAAGAAGGATTTTACATGGTTCCGATTATGGCTTATTCAGCCAAATATGCTTCCGCTTTTTACGGTCCATTCCGCGACGCTGCTGATAGTGCTCCGCAATTCGGAAACCGAGCCACATACCAGATGAATCCACCCCAAACCAATGAAGCCATGCGCGAAATTGAACTGGACATCATCGAAGGTGCAGACATCGTCATGGTAAAACCGGCTTTGAGCTATCTCGACATTATCCGGAGAGCCAGAGACCGCTTCGACCTTCCAATTGCAGCTTACAATGTGAGTGGTGAATTTTCAATGGTAAAAGCTGCTGCTGAAAAAGGTTGGATTGACGAGGATCGTATCGTAAAAGAAATTCTCACTTCTATCAAAAGAGCCGGTAGTGATCTAATTTTGACCTACCACGCAAAACATTTCGCAGAAAAATTACAATAACAAAACTTCACAAAACAAGAAAGAATTGTCATTCTGAACGCAGTGAAGAATCTAAAACCAAAAATCAACTACAATAGAGACCCTTCGCATCGCTCAGAGTGACAATAAAAGTTTTAATAAAAAAGGATTGATTATTTATGGATAACGACCAAAGCATCCAGGCGTTTCAAGACGCACAAGAACTGATTCCGGGAGGCGTAAACTCTCCTGTAAGAGCTTTTAAAAGTGTGGGTATTCCTCCCGTTTTTATCGACCATGCCAAAGGGTCGAAAGTTTATGATATTGATGGCAATGAATACATTGATTTCGTTTCCTCTTGGGGACCTTTAATTTTGGGTCATGCCCATGAAGGAATCCTGAAAGCCATCAACGAAACGGCAGAAAAAGGGACCTCATTCGGTGCGCCAACACTGTTGGAAACAAAAATGGCTCAGCTGATTGTTAACATGATGCCTTCGGTAGAAAAAGTAAGAATGGTCAATTCCGGAACCGAAGCCACTATGAGTGCCCTCCGGCTGGCAAGAGCTTTCACCGGAAGGGAAAAAATTATCAAATTCGAAGGGAACTACCATGGCCATGCCGACAGCTTCCTTATTCAAGCAGGATCGGGAGCCATGACCCTTGGAGTTCCTGATAGTCCGGGAGTTACAAAAGGAACTGCAGGAAATACACTGGTGGCCCCATACAATGATGCAAACGCTGTTGAAAAGCTTTTTTCTAATTTCCCAAACCAAATTGCAGCTGTGATTGTTGAACCGGTGGCTGCAAACATGGGTTTGGTTCCTCCGGAAGAAGGTTTCCTGAAGGCGCTCAGAAACATTACCAAAAACCATCATGCTTTGTTGATTTTTGATGAAGTGATTACAGGATTCCGTCTTGCCCGAGGTGGTGCACAGGAATATTTCGGCATTAATCCTGACCTGACCACGATGGGAAAAATCATTGGTGGCGGTTTGCCGGTAGGCGCTTACGGCGGAAGAAAAGAAATTCTGGATATGCTGGCTCCTAATGGTCCGGTTTACCAGGCCGGAACCCTTTCGGGGAATCCTTTGGCGATGGCTGCAGGTTATACGGCTTTGAAAATCCTCAACGAAAATCCCGGTATCTACGAAAAGATGGAAAAGAAGGCAGAAAAATTGGCTGAAGGCTTCCGCAAAAACATTCAGGAAACGGGTGTCAAAGCTGTTGTAAATCAAATTGGTTCTTTGTTGACGCTGTTTTTCACCGATGAGCAGGAAGTAAATTCTTACGAGCAGGCTGCAAAATCAGATACCAATCGCTTTGCCGAGTATTTCAGGCTATCACTCGAAAATGGCATTTACCTGGCGCCTTCACAGTTTGAATGTGCTTTCGTTTCGGATGCACACACAGTTCAGGACATTGAGATGACCATTAAAGCCAACCGGGCTGCTTTGGAAAAAATGGCTGGTAACAAATAATTAGCACCGCTGGTCGGGATTTGCAATCCCGACCTTACAGGCCCCAGGATTTTAAATCCTTTTTCCCAAAAACATTCGGATTACAAATCCGAATGAGCGAGCAGAGAGCAGAGCTAAAGATCAGAAACAATTATTAATTCACAAATTCAGTTAGGAGTAAATGACTTCAGTTTTTTTAGACACATTAAATCATAAAGAGACCCAAAAGCCACCGGTGTGGTTTATGCGTCAGGCAGGCCGCGTGCTTCCCTCATATCTTAAACTTAAAGAGAAACATACGTTCTGGGAAATGATGCGCGATCCCAAACTGGCTGCTGAAGTTAC
>CAZGZO010000227.1:0-4763 GCA_964529695.1 uncultured Lentimicrobiaceae bacterium | reverse complement strand
TCATTCTTAAGTTTTCCTTTAATGGCGCAAGGAGCTCCCACGGCGTCAGCCGTGGTTGCTCCTTCCATTAACTCAGGAGACACGGCCTGGATGATTGTTGCCACAGCATTGGTTATGTTGATGACCATTCCCGGACTTGCCTTGTTTTATGGAGGCCTTGTTCGTCGTAAGAACATCCTGAATGTGATGATGCAAAGCTTTATGATTATGGCTGTTATCAGCATTGAATGGGTAGTTTGCGGATACAGTCTTTCTTTTGGAAGTTCAAGCGGGGCACTGGCACCATATATCGGTGGATTCCACTGGGCATTTTTGAATGGAATTCACATTAATGATTTGAGTCCTTACTTTATTTCCCATTCTCAGCCAACAGGGAAAATTGTAAATGGTGTGCCGGTCATGATTGGAACCATTCCTCACCTTGTATTTATCCTATTTCAGATGATGTTTGCTGTAATTACACCGGCACTGATTATTGGTGCTTTTGCAGAACGAATTAAGTTCAAAGGTTTTTTGATTTTCTCTTTGCTTTGGGCATTGGTGATTTACAATCCGGTTGCACACTGGGTATGGTCAGGCGACGGTTGGTTGGCTAAATTGGGGGCACTCGACTTTGCAGGCGGTACAGTGGTTCATATTAATGCCGGTATTGCCGCTTTGGTGATGGCTGTGATGTTGAAAAAACGCCGTGATTACCAGGGACATGCCATTCCCCCACACAACATTCCTTTTGTTGCCATTGGAGCAGCACTGCTGTGGTTCGGATGGTTCGGATTTAATGCCGGTAGTGGACTCGCAGCTGACGGGGTTGCAGCAAATGCATTCTTAGTCACACAAATAGCAGCGGCAGCGGCTGCATTTACCTGGGCCATTTTGGACTGGACCATAGGGAAAAAGCCGACACTCGTTGGCGTAGCAACTGGTGCTGTTGGAGGTCTTGTAGCTATTACGCCGGCTTCCGGCTTTGTGGATGTTACCGGAGCTTTGGTTATTGGTGTAGTGGTTTCTCTCGTTTGTTTCGTTATGGTTGCTTATGTCAAGCCAAAACTGGGATACGATGATACACTGGATGCCTTTGGAGTTCACGGCGTAGGTGGAATTATAGGGGCTTTGCTGACTGGTTTGCTGGCAACTCCTGCTATTCAGGCTGCTTACAGTGGTGGTTTTTATGGAAATTGGCATCAGATTGTTGTACAGATAATTGCGGTTGGAGCAACTATAGTTTATTCCGGCGTTGGAACCTTTATCCTGTTTGTAATTGTGGATAAAATATTTGGACTGCGTGCTTCTGAAAAACAGGAAGCCCTTGGACTTGATGAATCAATGCACGGAGAAGCCGCTTATACAACTTTTGATTAAGAAATTAACGACAAAGAAATTTTTGTCAGATGATACATTTAACGTGGTTTTGTTTTTGAGTTGTAGTCTTAATCCTTTCCGGCTTTATGCCGGAAAGGACGAAAGGCTATTTATTCATACTTCAGATATTCAGACGGGCTCTTTCGAAGTATTCTGAAGGATTGAATTAATACGGTAAGAAACGAAATCAGACAGACAAACAGAATACTAAATAGAAAATAGAAGATGCTGAGGTTGATATGATAAGCAAAACTTTCCAGCCAGTGTTTCGTAAGAAAATAAACCAGAGGTGAAGCTAAAGCCCCGGCAAAGAGTACCAATAACAAATATTCTTTGGTAAGAAGCATTAATATCTGTTGTTTTGAACCTCCAAGTACTTTTCTGATACTAATTTCTTTAGATCGTTGTTCTATCAGGAAAGCAGAAAGGCCATAAAGCCCCAGACTGGAGATGAAAATGACAAAAATGGAAAAGTAAATAAAGAGGTAAAACATCTTCTGATCCTTCTGATACAAGCTATCCAGTTTTTTGTTTAAAAATGTATAATATAATGTATAATTTTTGTTGTACTTTTTCCATACTGTTCTAAGGTGCGCGAGGGCTTGATCTTTCATGCCTGGTTTGTATCTGAATACAATAAACCTGGAATCCTTAGGGCGTAGCATAAATGCTAGCGGTTCAACTGGTTGATATAAGGCTGAATAGTTAAAATCGTTTACTACTCCGATAATCTTTCCCTTCTTCAGGAAGGGTGTTATTAGCGCTTGTCCAATAGGATTTTTCAATTGCAGGAATTTAACTGCTGCCTCGTTTAAAATGACATTGTTCGTAGTATCATCACGATCCTTTATGCTAAAATTTCTTCCTTTTAGTATTTTAATTCTGAGGAGATTAAAATAGTGATTTCCTACAAAAAAGCTACTCATCATCTGGACTACATGGCTTTTAGCCCCTGTGAGACGAAATACCATTTTCCCTGAAAGGTATCCTGGTATATTAGCCGCTGTCGAAGCTAATTCAATTGATGAGTCTTTTTCTAAATCTTTTACAAAAAGCGGAGCTCTTCTTGTAAAAGAAGTATCTTTTGGATTATTCACCACAACGATATTATTTTTGTCAAATCCCAACCCGCGGTTTTCAACAAAATGAATTTGTGCTTCCATTACTAAGGTAAAAATAAGTACACTAATACCAGAGAAATACTGGAATATTACCAACGTTTTCCTTAAAGATGCTGCTGAGTAAGTTTGTTTTGAGCGTGAACGTCCCAGGTAAATATTTTTCCCCCTTAAAACATCCACCGGTTTCAGAACATATAGAACAAAAGCAGGGAAACTTCCACTCAGAACTGCCAAAACGAAAATTAAAATCAATAAAAACAACCCATAAACGTTGCCCAGGCTTTTTATTAAAACAATATGTTTCCCTACCAATTCATTGAATACGGGCATAATAATTTCTACTACACTTAGTGCAATAAGAAACGAACCAAGAGTCAGAATAAGCGATTCACTGATGTATTGTCCCAATAATTGTTTCCTATCTGCCCCAATCACTTTACGAATTCCAATCACCCTCGCTTTTTTTATAGATTGAGCAGTTGCAAAATTTACATAATTGATGGAGGCCGATAATAGTATAAAGAAAGCAACAATTCCCAGAATGTATAAATAGGACGGTTTGATATTGGTATTGTAATCATAAAGCATCCCTGTGGTAAAATGTACCTTTCGAATCGGTTGAAAATAGATTTTTGTTGTCCCGGGGATTTTTATGTCCTCTTTTTTGATGTAATGTTCTTGTGCAGTGTCAACACGAAAATTGGTCCGTTGCTCAAAAGATTTAAGATTGATTGTGTCACTGAGCTTTACATAGGTATAACTGTTTACAAAAAACCAGCTTGTATTCAACTCTTTCTGTTCTTTTTTGTTTAAGGAATTAACCGAAACAACGGCATCAAAATCGAGGTGAGTAGGCTGTCCGCTCCTTTCAAGAAATACACCGGTAATTGTATAAACTCTGACGCTGGTCTTTACTTTTTTCCCAATAGCATTTGCATTTCCAAAGATCTTTTGTTTAATTTTTTCTGAGATCACCAAACTGGCAGGCTTTATTAGGCAGGAATCAGGATTTCCTTCAATAAACTTATAATTGAAGATGTTGAATACATGGGAATCACCTACCGTTAAATTAGGAATGTCATAATACTTGCCCCGATATTGTATTGTTGAAACGGCGTTTTTGTCGGATGGATCTGTAAAGAAAATCCTTGTTGATTGAATTACTTCCGGAAAATTTTTCTTCAAAAAAGCACCTGTCATAAAGGGTGTTAAAGCAATTTTTTCTGATTTGCCGTTTGCCTTAATTTCAGCAGTTACCCTGTATATCTGATGATAATCTTTCCAACTTTTGTCGTATGAAATTTCGTTTTGAACATAAAGATAGATGAATACAAAAGCTACCAAACCAATGGTCAGCCCTACCAGGTTCAGTAGAGCGTATCCTCTTTGTCTGAGAAGGACCCGAAAGGCAGTTTTAAAAAAATTCACCAGCATATTCCTTTTCTTATTAATCTAATCTCATCAGAACGGATTTCCTTTTGGTTAGTTAGTTAATACGGTTCAGATTTTCGTTGATAATCTGCCCGTCAAACAAATGAACGATCCTACGACAATAACTGGCATCGTGCTGGGAGTGCGTAACCATAACAATGGTCATGCCTTGTTTGTTGAGGTCACTCAATAAATTCATAACTACTTCCCCGTGCATCGAATCAAGATTTCCGGTAGGTTCGTCGGCAAGCAACAGGCTGGGGTCGCCGACAATGGCTCGTGCAACTGCTACTCTTTGTTGCTGACCGCCGGAAAGCTCCGATGGAAATAAATCTTTTCTATGACTTATTTCCAACTGTTCAATAACCTGGTTTACACGTCTTTTCCTATCTGCTCTTTTAACTCCCTGATAAATCAATGGGAGTTCAATGTTTTCCCATACACTCAATTCATCAATCAGGTTAAAATTCTGGAAAATAAAACCAATGGAGTTTTTTCTTAAGTTGTTTTTGTCCTTTTCCTGAAGCTGGTTTACGTCTTTGCCCATGAAATAGTAACTTCCTTCAGTCACATTATCAATCATGCCTAGCAGGTTCAGTAATGTGGATTTTCCACAGCCAGACGGACCCATTACCGCCATAAATTCGCCTTGCTCTACTTTTAAGTTTATGTTGGTTAGGGCTACAGTCTGGATAACTCCTGACTTGAAAACTTTTTTGAGTCCTTTGGTTTCAATCATATAAGCTGCATTAATCCACAAATGTAAACTTTTCAGGAATTTTCATCAACCCTAGGGTAGAATCATCAGCATCCCGAAAAGTCCACATTTGAAGTAAAAATAACTAAACCCAA
>CAZGZO010000226.1:0-4781 GCA_964529695.1 uncultured Lentimicrobiaceae bacterium | reverse complement strand
CTACCGGTTATTACTATGGAATAACCAACGACAATCAAAATCTTTACGTGGAAGTTAAAATGAAAACCAGAGGTCTCATTGGCCGAGCTATCGGATTAGGATTCTATGTCTGGATTGATCCGAATGCAAAAGGGAAGGACGTGCTGGGTGTCAACTATCCCCAAACCAGAATGAATGGCCAGTCGAACCACAACCACAAAAAAAAGATGGAAGAGCAGGAAAATAGACAACCTCAACATCTTTCAGCAGAACAAGCCGAAAAACGCAGGGATGAAATAATCAAAAAATTCAACCTGAGATATTTGACTGGCAGGGAAACCGGTAAGCTTATTAATTTTCAAGATGAAGGTCTTCAAGATGCTTATTTTGGTGAAGGTGACATTAATGCCATCGTTCAGATGAATGATAGAGGAGAGATTATTTACGAAGCCATCATTCCTTTGAAAAGCATATTCAAAAATGAAGCTTCCTATTTATCAAAGGGAAAGCCTTTCAGCATTATTCTCGAAACCGGTACTTATCAGCCAAACACAACTGCTTCCGGAATGTATGACGGTGTTGCAGGTGGGATGAGTAGTGCTGAGATGTACGGCGATAATTTTGGTAGAGGAGGTGAAATGGGTCAAGGAGTCGGTGGCGAAGGGTACAGGATGGCAATGGGTCGCATGGGTATGGGAATACAACCCGTTCGCCTTAAATTGAAAAGAGTTGTTTTATTCCAGTATAAATAATTAAAAAGGAATATGAAATTTAATGTGAAATTGAAATTGAGAACGTTGTTTGTTCTGATTCTGATGGTAGGGAGTACGGTTTATACTTTTGCCCAGGAACCCTATTCAGGAAAAATGGTGCGACCGTCTGGTGGAAGTATTTCAGGAGCTATATATTCCCAAAACCAGAAAGTGGCCATGGAATACACCAATGTTGTATTATACAAAGCTTCCGATTCGACCATGATTACCGGAAGTATTACTAATAAAAACGGTTCATTCAGATTCTCAGGACTTAAAGATGGAAAATATTATTTGAAAATTCATTTTATTGGTTTTCAGGTAAAGCGAATAGGAAACCTTAGGATCGAACAAGGCCATAAACATATTGATCTTTCTAAAATCTATCTGGCACCAGCGTCTGCCACGTTAAAAGAAGCCAATGTCACTGCACGCCAGCCACGCGTTTCCTATCAAATTGATAAAAAAGTAGTGGATGTTTCCAAAGATTTAACGGCAGCAGGTGGTACCGCTGTTGATGCTTTGCAAAATGTCCCCTCAGTAAACGTGGACCTGGAGGGGAATATTACCTTGCGTGGCTCCTCAAATTTTAAGGTGTTCATTGATGGAAAACCCAGTATCCTCTCCGGGAGTGATGCACTGGAGCAGATTCCTGCCGCCGCCATAAAAAATATTGAAATTATTACCAATCCTTCGGCCAAATATGATCCGGAAGGTGTTGGTGGTATCATCAATGTAATTCTGAAAAAGGATAGGAAACTTGGATTGAACGGAATGTTTAGTGCATCAGTAGGAACTCAGGATCAGTACATGGGAAACATGGCACTGGCGTATAAAAAGGGGAAGATTAGATATACACTTTCTGTTAATGGTAATAACAGACCCAGGCGTATGCACGCTACCTTGGATAATGCAACAACCAACAATGATACAACTACTTATCAGAACTCTGATATTAAGGCCCGCCGTGGCCGGAAAGGTTATAGCGTAAAAGGAGGAATGGATATTCAGTTTACTAAAAAAACGGATCTTTCTCTTTCAGCCAGAGTAGGTGGTTATGGTTTTGGAATGGATCATAATAGTAGAATCCATATTTATAATCAGCCTGGAGTTATTTCCGTCGATTCCAACTCTGTGAATAATTCTGATAGGTGGGGTAATTACTACGGCGCTCAGGTTGATTTCCTCCATAAATTTAATGATTTAGGGCATCAAATTGAAGCTCTTGTATTTTACTCAAACAGGAATGGCGATGACAAAGAAACCCAGAATAGTTATGCTACGGACGCCAATTGGGTTAGGCTTAGTGATATCGCTAACCGTATTCGTACTGATACCAAAGACACTGTAAGTGATCTTAGAATTAAACTTGATTATGCGCTTCCGGTTGGAGAAAAAGGAAAACTGGAAGCCGGGGGCCAGGCTCGTGTAAATACAGATAATGGTAGATATGATTTTATGAATTATGACACGGTTACCGGTTCATGGGTTTTTAATCAGGCAAATAGTAGCGTTGTAAACTTTACGAGAAATATCTATGCAGGCTACATAAGTTTTAAAGATGCTATCAATAATTTTGGTTATGAAGTGGGCTTTCGAGGGGAATATACCGATAGAAGTGTGAATACCAACGATGGTTCAGGTGTTTTCACCATAAAACGTTTCGATTATTTTCCAAGTGTTTATTTATCCTATAAATTAAATCATCATCTTCAATTTTATACTAGCTATACCCGAAGGATTGACAGACCGCGGGGTTGGGATTTGAATCCATTCCCGATCATCATGGATCCATACAATGTCCGGGTTGGGAATCCAAAACTGGAACCAGAATATATTAACTCCTATGAATTGGGAATGCAAAAATCAATGGGGCCATCATTTATTTCTTTGGAAGGATATTACAGAATAGGCACAAATCATGTCACTCATATTACCACACTCGGAAATAATGGCATTCTATACCATACGAATGCTAATTTAGATAAGGACTATTCGGCAGGTATTGAATTAATGGCCGATGTCAGACCTACCAGGTTTTTTGGTGTTAATCTGAGTGGTACGGTTTATCATTATCGTCTTACCGGAAATGTTACAGGGCAGGATGTTATTGCTAACTCTACAAACTGGCGTTTGCGTCTATCTCCGACATTTAGTTTTAAAAATGATTTCAGAGTAGAATTAAGAGGCGTGTACCGAAGCCGCTCAGTGACCGTGCAAGGCAGTAGAAATGGTTTTTTCTATACCAGTCTTGCTGTTCGAAAGGATATGCTACACAAGAAGCTTAATTTTGTTCTTTCTGCCCGTGACCTGCTTGGAACAGCTAAATGGGATATTTATTCTTCAGGACCTGGATTTAGCTCCCACCGGACTTTCCAACCTGTATGGCCTATGATTCGATTAAGTGTTAACTATTTCTTAAATAACTATAAACAAAAACGGGGAGGTCAGCAACAGCAAATGGAAGAAAGTTCACCCGATTCCTCGGGATACTAAGAAATATCTAAGCTTTGATGCGAAGCTAAAACCGGAATTTTTGAGTGGTAGTTTCTAAGGAAACAGGACTTCAACATAAATTCCGGTTTTTTGATTTTTATAAGTTCTGTTTAGCAAAAGGTTTTTGTCGTGGGGTGACCCCAAAAATTCTGTTTCGGTTTCATGAAGCCTGTTTCCGTCAAGAAATAGTTTAATGTTTGCTATCAAACCATCTTTTACTTCAAGATCTACCTGAATTAAACCGGATGGAGTCATCACTTCGTTTTTGACGCGGTATTTAGGAGCATACCCAAAGTTCCATGACCATTTTTTATATTTCTCTTCGGCAAGTTTTTGAATTTCTTCAATCATCTTTTCCGTGAGCTTTTGACGGGTTTTGATACCAAAATAATTCGTGAAGAAATCAGCCATCTGTTTTTTAAAACTTTCCAGCGTGATTTTTTCTTTTAGATTACCTGAAATATTGGTAACGGAAGCCTGAATCGATTCAATGGATTTATCTTCAATATTTTCCTGACTTGGGTTGATGATGTTTTCCAGAATATCCAATCGGGTCTCAAATAAAAATGTTCCGTGATGCATCACCCTTTTTTTGAAAACATGAGCCGAGTTTCCTGAAAACTTTTTCCCGCCAAGTGTTAAATTATTTTTTCCCTCAAAGCATGACTCCAGACCAAATTCTTTCAGAAAAAGAATCATCGGTTGGGTAAATTTTCTGAAATCTACTAGATTTTCCTGTTTCTCGCTTTGCGTAATCAGTGTGTAATTGATGTTTCCCAAATCATGAAAAACAGTTCCTCCGCCAGATATTCTTCTGATTACCGGTATTTTTTGCTGGTTGACAAAATCAAGGTTTACCTCTTTTACCGGATTTTGATGTTTTCCCAGAATCACAGAAGGCATGCTTTGCCAAAACGTTAATATTTCTTCGTTTGTGTTCTTCAACAGAAATTCCTCTGCTGCAATATTGAAGAAAGGATCCGTTTGTCCACGTTCAATAAAAATCATGATTAAATTTGCCTGATTTTTCAAAAATACAAAGGTAATTTTTTGTCATAAAATCTATGTGACGTTATATATTTTAATTTCAATATTCAACGTACCTTTGCACCCCGAAACAAAGACTGGGATTTACTATGGATAAAATCAAAAATATCGCCATCATCGCACACGTCGATCATGGTAAAACTACGCTGGTTGATAGAATTTTACACCAGGTGAAGCTATTTCGTGAGAACGAAGAAGTAGACGATCTTATACTCGACAGCAATGATTTGGAACGGGAAAGAGGGATTACCATTCTTTCTAAAAATGTTTCCGTTCGCTATAAAGATTTTAAAATTAATATCATTGATACCCCTGGTCACTCCGATTTTGGCGGGGAAGTAGAACGTGTTTTGAACATGGCTGATGGTGTGCTTATGGTGGTTGACGCTTTTGAGGGACCCATGCCGCAAACCCGGTTTGTACTGCAGAAAGCTATCGATTTGAATCTGATTCCTATCGTGGTCATCAACAAAGTAGATAAACCGAATTGCCGTCCGGATGAAGTGC
>CAZGZO010000225.1:0-4863 GCA_964529695.1 uncultured Lentimicrobiaceae bacterium | reverse complement strand
AAATATCGTTAAAAAAAACGATAATTCAAAATATCGTTAAAAAAAACGATAATTAAGAATATCAGTTAAATCGACGATTTTCTAAGATTTCTTCTTATTGAATTAACCGCAAAGCTTCTCTACGGCTTAATTTATCCAGAGAAGTACGATTGCAAAAGTCCAGAACCCATTCAGGATTGGTTTTACTGTATTCCCGAAGCATCCAGCCAATGGCTTTGTTGATAAAAAACTCATCTGAACCGAGTAATGCTTGTATCACTTGCGAAAGTATTTCTGTATCGACGGCCTCTTTGTATTTCAACTGAAAAAGTATGGCGGTTCTTTGAAGCCAGATATTCCCTGAGGTAATCCACTTGTCAATATTTTTGTCTCTTTCGGCGGGAAAACTTTTAAAATAGGCCCCCACCAACTTTGATGCGATAAAATCTACCGTATCCCACCACGATTTATGGGTAATCATAAATTCAAATAGCCGGATGTCTTTCTTTTCAAGATGTTTGGTGTAGCATTGAACGAATTCCTGGGCAAAATACTGAAATTCCCGTTGAGGTTTGTCCCATAGTATCTTAGTAATACTTTCCAGATCGCTTTTGGGCGGTAGAAATTTCTTGTTAAAAAAAGGTTTTTGAATTTGTTGTCTTACTGGTGCCTTGACGCCATAAAACTCAAAAAGATTTTTCATGTAAGCTTTCTGCCCGGAGGCAATTTCAGCATTGGTTTCTGATTGAAATTCTGTCGCTAAGGCATCAACAAAATCATCAGCGTTGCTTTTTTTCGGGGTCACCATGTTAAGATTTTTGCATGCAAGATATTATCTTTTTTAATCTTTTTCAAGATCAAGATAATGGGAGCCTTGCCATCTTAATGCAGCTTCTTTGGTGGAAAAAATTTCCATTTTGTAATTTGCCGAATTTGAGGTCATTAATTTAAATTTCGTGGCCAGCACGGTTGATGTGGGAGAATCGATTATAAAGGCGTCTCTGAAGGATTCAAATTTTTCTGAAATACGACTTGCTGCTTCCACCACAGGTTCAAGATCATTATGTTTAAACTTAAAATTAGCTTTGGTGGCAAAAGTGATTGCTTTTAATCTGCGCGGCAAATTATTTTGTTCAACCGTGTGATTGATAAAATCAACAATTTCCTGCACGTAAATATCTCCTTCATAATGAATTTCAAATAATTGTTGGCTTTCATGTAGTTTGCCTCTTATCATATCAAATAAGTTAAAATAACTTCGCAAAGCAAAAGATGCGATCTTTCCAGTTTTGCCAAATTGTCCCTGAACATATGGCGGAACACACAAAAAAGGTATTCCATAAAGTGGTGACAAAGTTAAATTTTCTTTATTAACTCATAACAAATATTTATATTTAAATGATTTATTCTCAATTTAAAAAGGCTTTAGCGATATCTTCGGATATGCAAGATAAATTATATAATTAGTATTGTAAATTTTGTTTTGTATTGATAGACAGTGATTTTTGCTTGTTATATAAAATCCCTAATGAATTATATTTACTTTTGATGACTGTTTTTGAAGAATCTGAGCCTTAGATTTCTATTAAAGATTATAAATTAGAAGTATAATAATGAATTATAGATTTTCATATAGAATAATTTTCTTTATTCTCATTGTCATATCAGGATTTTTTTACGGATGTAATTCATCTTCGGAAGTTAGAAATCAACTCAAAGAGGGTGATTTGCTGTTCCAGAATATTCAATGCGGACCGCTGTGTAATGCCATTGAAGCAGTAACACAAGGTGTGGATGGAAAGAACTTTTCACATTGTGCACTGGTTGTGAAAATAAACGATACATTGAAGGTTGTGGAGGCAATTGGTAAAGAAGTACAGGTGAATTCGTTAAAAACTTTCTTTGCAAGAAGTGGTGATACCGGCGTTATTCATAATATCACTGTGGAAAGGTTGAAAAAGCCTTATCGCAAGCTTATTTCCGGAGCTCAGGCTTTTGCCTTGAAGCAGGTTGGAATGCCTTATGACAATGATTTTATAATCAATAATGGAAGGTGGTATTGCAGTGAATTAATTTATGCAGCGTTTAAACATGCTAATGCTGGTAAAACGTTTTTTCCACTGAAACCCATGACTTTCAAAGACCCGAAAACCAATCAGTTTTTTCCGGCCTGGGTCAAATATTATAAAGCTTTAAATGAACCAATTCCTCAGGGAAAACCGGGTACCAATCCGGGCTTGATTTCTCGTTCCTCTAAATTGCATATTGTGGACATGAAAAGGTTCTCCGGGAAATAATCCAAACTTTTCCAAAGTTCGAACTTTGGAAAAGTTGCTCAGGTACAATTTATTTCTTTCCGGAAAAACTGATTTCCATGGAGGCAAAATTGATTTTCATTTCTGAAAATTGTTTGATGTAATCCTGGCCCAGATTTCCATAAACATATTTTGAAGAGGCTCCCTGAAGATTTGTTGTCTGGATGTAAAGCGAGTCAATTGTTCCTTGGGAATTCCCGGCTGAAATTTGTGCAGAATCCAGCAAATAAGCATCAATTTTAACCTGGCTACCAACTCCTGCAAAACGAGTAGTCGTTTTTTTGCAGTTTTTGATGATATCATCGTGATATTTCTTGAAAAAAGTGGAGTACAATGCAGTTCTGTCGGCGCCTGAATCAAAATGGAAAGGCAGAGTATCGTTTTTGTATTGTACCATGATATCCAGCGTTAATCCATCAAAGTCAAAGTTTCTGACACTTGTTTTTTCAGGTGTTTTGGGTATTATCAGAACCTGATTGTTTTTGACCGTAAACTCCTGCAAAGCATACATGATTGGAAACCCGATAATCCCTTTTATGACATAAGCACCGTGGGCAAAAGTTAAAGCGGAATCTGGAAAGACCAGAAAAACTACATTTTTGATATCAATGTCTCCCAGCTTGATGTTTAACAAACCAACTTCGGCATTGATGGTTTTTCCTGTGGGATTTCCAACGTTTACTGAATCTCCCAGGATTTTAACACCGTATTTTGTGGCTAATGTTTTGTCAATCACTGAAATATTTGCTCCGGTGTCAAATATAAAGTCTGAAGTATCATTTTCAATATTCACTGGAATATTGAAAAGTCCCGCCATATCTTTTTTCAGAGTAATTCTGGTATCGGAATTCCTGGTGATGACCATTTTAGGTGTATTTTTCAAATAACGATAAAGAGAATTATCCTGCTTGACCGATTGGATATCGTCGGAGTCGCAAACGGCAGCATATTTCGATAATACCATCTTATTATCGCGGAAAGCCATTTTGTAATTCTCCAAATGAGCAGCACTTTGTGCCCGCATCGCGTATAAATTGCGAATGATGGTGTCGTTGAAATGCAGAGAATAATTTCTGAGCAAATGAGTGATTAACCGAATGGCTTCATGTGGTTTGTTGAATACATTATCTAAAGTGGCCTCGTATAACATTAAATTCGGATGTCCTGAAACAGTTTTGACTTCAGACATCAGTCTATTAAGTTTAAAGTAATTTCTTTGTTTATAAGCCTTTAATAATTGGGCGTTTTGTTCTTTCGGTAGGTTCGTTGCACAGCTCCCTAGTAAGATTAAAGCAATTAAAAAAAGGATTTTTGTTCTCATGAAAAACCTGTTTAAATTTTTCCAACCATTTGAAACTCTTACAAAGTTAATAAGTTATACTTATGTTTTTCCTCGTGGAAACTGAATTCTTGACGTTGTCACGTGAAGAAAGAATCATTCTGTTAAAACGGATTTTAAACCTGAATACAAACAAAGAGCCACCAGAATTTCCGGTAGGCCCTTTTTAAAACAACAATTAAAACTTAAAGTGTGATGATAACACCCAAACTTGGAAGTACCTGACCACTCAAATTGGGCAAAGTCTCCAGGATGTAGCTTTTGCCATCAGGCGTGGTCATATAAGTTCCCGATGCATTTTTTTTGCGAATGACATAATCCTGTCCCTTGTTTTTGAAATTGTAAGCATTCTGCACATCCAAATAGAGTTGTAAAGTCCATTTTTTGAAAAAATACTTTTTGTCTACTCTTAAATCCAATTGCTGGAATGAACCAAAACGCTTGCTGTTCAAAAGTGCATAATTGTAATAAGGTCCGCCTTTGGCTTCCCATGCCTGGATGTTTGCCGACTTGGTCAAATTGTATGGTGTGTAAGGCAGGCCTCCCACAAAACGCCATTTAAAACCCAGTCGCCAGTTCTTTTTGTAAGTTTTTGAGCCTGTGATTGTTATTAAATTTCGGCTGTCCCATGATGATGGAATAAAATTCCCTTGTAGGCCGGTAAACTCGCTCCGGACATAAGTGTAAGAAGCAATTAAGTGGTAGGTTTTTAAGTTTAGCCGGTGTACAAATTCAAACCCGTAAGCTTTGCCATTCCCTGAAAAGGTAACCGGAACATCACCTACAACGCTGTTATATGTTGAACCTTCATTGGCCAGACTTTCTCCGTTTACTAAGTCTATGGGGTATTTCTGATACCATTTATAGAAACCTGTCAACGAGAAGAATATGTTTTGTTTTGGACGGAAAGTCATCCCCAGATTATAATGATTGGCACTGATGTAGTTGGCCCCGGTCTTATTTACGAAAGCTCCCTGATCGTTTTTGTAACCCAGTGTAGTGAAAGCCGGGAGCTCGTAATATTTTCCTGTTGATGCACTCAGGCTTAACGCCGGAGACAAAGAAAGAGAAACAGCCAGACGCGGCGAAAACTGGTTGAACGGATTTTGCATTTTGGTATTGTAATTATCTCCATCGAAGCGGATACCCAGACTCAGGGAAAGACGTTCTTTGAAGAACTTTTTTGATGCCTGTGCTGAAAAGCCATAATCCATATTTCTAAGAAGCGTT
>CAZGZO010000224.1:0-4880 GCA_964529695.1 uncultured Lentimicrobiaceae bacterium | reverse complement strand
TATTTACCACGTTCACTATAAGAACGATGATCATGGGAATTTTGGCGTTTTGCATACCAAGATACCACCCGTAAAAGCTGTATAGAGCCAGCGTTGCCGGGGCGGCGTAAATCCTGATATAAAAATACTGCCGGGCGAGGTCCTTTACATTTTGTTGCCCATTGAGCAGGTGAAAAGCGACCCATTGAATCGGGTATTGGAGCACCATGAGTAGCAGGGCAAATGAAAAAGCAACAAAAAGCGAGCGCTGCAAACCCAGACTTATTTCTTTTTCGTTTTTGGCCCCGGTTGCTTGTGCTGTAAAGCCACTGGTTCCCATACGAAGGAAGCCAAAACTCATATACAGCACATTGAAAACGGTAGTCCCAAGCGCGATAGCACCTACATAAATAGCATTATCAGCTTTGAGATGGCCCATCAGAGCAAAATCTGTCATCCCCAACAATGGAACCGTCAGATTGGAAATCACATTAGGGATGGCCAAACGAAGGATGTTGCGGTCGAGCTTGCTCTGTTTGATTGCCAGTTTCACATTTATCGCTTATGAAGGCCGCACTCGCGGGTATCTGGATTTTCCCACCACCACCTGCCTGCCCGGATATCTTCACCAGGCTCAAGTGCACGCGTACAAGGCTGGCATCCAATACTGGCGAACCCCTTTTTATGCAAAGGATTAACAGGAACATGATTCTTCTTTACATAATCCCAGACATCCTCTTCAGTCCAGTTTGCCAGCGGATTGATTTTTATGAGGTGATTGTTACTATCTTGTTCTATAAATTCGAGACCTTTCCGTGTTCCTGATTGTCCTTTGCGCAGTCCGGTTATCCATGCGTCAAGGTCCTTGGTGGCACGTTCCAGTGGCTTGACTTTTCGTACAAAACAACATTGTTTCCTGTTTTCGATGCTTTCATAAAATAAATTGATCCCTTTTTGGGAAACCATTTCTTCAACATCTTTAGGGTCAGGAAAATAAACCTGGATTTTTATGTCATACTTAAGGTTAGTGCGATCTATTAAATCATAAGTCTCTGGAAAAAGTCTTCCAGTATCCAAAGTAAAAATCTTTACGGTCGGGTCAATCTGACAGACCATATGCGTAAGTACCTGATCTTCCAGGCCCAGGCTGGTTGAGAGGGCAATTTTATTCTTAAACTGATTTAATGTAAAAGCAATAATCTCTTCAGGAGCTGAGTCCTTCAATTGGTCGTTCCAGTTTAGGAGCGTATTATTATCAATCATAATATTTGTTTCGAAATTTAAAAAGCAAAAATAAGAGAATTTTTCCCAGTGTCACCGGATTATGTATTTTTGAAAAAACAGAAAATATGAAGGTTCATTTTATAGCTATCGGTGGAAGTGCTATGCATAATCTGGCTATTGCACTAAAAATTAATGGTTTTGATGTCAGTGGTTCCGACGATGAAATTTTTGAACCTTCCAGAAGTCGTTTGCAGAAATACGGACTGCTACCAGAACAGGATGGATGGCATCCAGAAAAGATTACGAGCGATTTGGATTTTATTATCCTTGGTATGCATGCCCACCTTGATAATCCCGAACTGATTCGTGCGCAGGAAATGGGCCTGAAAATCTATTCTTATCCTGAATTTTTATATACGCAATCCGAAAATAAAAAACGTGTTGTAATTGGCGGAAGTCACGGGAAGACTACTATTACTGCTATGGTCATGCATGTATTGAAATATCACAGTATCAATTTTGACTACCTGGTTGGTTCCAAACTTCGTGATTTTGAGGTCATGGTTAGACTAAGCAACGATGCTCCTATCATGATCTTTGAAGGGGATGAATACCTGAGTTCCCCGTTGGATAGTCGACCAAAATTTCACTGGTATCACCCGCAACTTGCTTTGATTACGGGTATTGCATGGGATCATATTAACGTTTTTCCAACTTTCAAAAAGTATTTGGAGCAATTCGAAAAATTTGTTGGACTGATGGAGCCTGAATCAACCGTTGTGTATAACAGTGCCGATTCTTATGTCAAAAAAATAGTTGAAGAAGCTGCAGATACAATCCGCATAATTCCTTATGAATTACCGGATTACAAAATCATACATGGCAAAACTCATTTGTTTGATAATGAGAAACTTGTTCCTATTAAAGTTTTCGGAAAACACAATCTATTGAATCTGGCGGGAGCACAGTTATTATGTCAGGAATTAGGCCTTAATAAACAACAATTCCAGGAAGCTATTCAAAGTTTTGAAGGCGCTGCAAAAAGGCTGGAATTGGTTTATGAAAACAAAAATGGGAAAATGTTTAAGGATTTCGCCCATGCTCCTTCTAAGTTAAAAGCCACGTTGTTAGCTGTAAGGGAACAATTCCCAAATCACCATCTCGTGGCTTGTTTTGAGTTGCACACCTATAGCAGCCTGAACCCTGAGTTTTTAAAACAATATCAGGATTCACTAAGCGATGCAGATGAAGCAGCAGTCTATTTTAATCCACACGCATTGAAAATAAAAAGAATGGAGGTTTTGAAATCTGAAGATATAACATCAGCATTCAATAGGGGAGACTTGAAGGTTTTTGATGATTCCAAAAAGTTGGAAAAGTGGCTTTTGGAAAAATCAAATGAAAATATCGTTTATTTAATGATGAGTTCAGGAAATTTCAATGGAATAGATTTTTCGTTCCTAGGCAGAAAACTTTTGGAATAGTTTCGGTTTTTTTTTAGAATATTGTTTTCTTTCTGGGCTGCACTTGTTTCACTTATAAAATTAAAGACTTTACTAAGCTTTCAAAATTTTCAAATAATAAAAGGCTTTCTCAAATCTTGAGAAAGCCTTTTATTATTTTGAATTTCTAATACTTATCCGTTCATAGAAATCAGGAATTCCTCATTGGTTTTTGTAAACCGCATTTTATCTTTCAGGAATTCCATGGCCTCAATGGGATTCATATCAGCCAAATGATTTCTTAAAATCCAGATGCGCTGGAGAATATCTTTTTCCAGTAACAGATCTTCACGACGCGTGCTCGACGATACAATGTCAATAGCAGGGAAGATACGCTTGTTGGAGAGTTTACGGTCGAGCTGTAACTCCATGTTACCTGTCCCCTTAAATTCTTCAAAAATGACTTCATCCATTTTAGAACCTGTATCAATCAAAGCTGTTGCCAAAATAGTTAGCGAACCACCATTTTCAATCTGACGGGCAGCACCAAAGAACCTTTTTGGCTTTTGAAGTGCATTGGCTTCCACACCACCGGAAAGTACTTTTCCTGATGCTGGAGAAACTGTATTGTAAGCCCTTGCCAATCGGGTAATGGAGTCAAGAAGAATTACCACGTCATGACCACTTTCTGTCATGCGTTTGGCTTTTTCAAGCACCAGGTTGGCAATTTTAACATGCTTTTCTGCAGGTTCATCAAAGGTCGAAGCAATAACCTCAGCATTTACGCTGCGGGCCATGTCCGTAACCTCTTCAGGGCGTTCATCAATCAGCAAAATAATCAGGTAAACTTCCGGATGATTTAGGGCAATTGCATTGGCAACTTCCTTCAAAAGAACCGTTTTACCTGTTTTTGGCTGTGCCACAATCAAGCCACGTTGTCCTTTTCCGATTGGGCAGAACATGTCCATAATTCTTGTGGAAATAGTTTCTTTGGCATGTCCTGTCAAAGAAAATTTTTGCTCAGGGAAAAGAGGAGTGAGGTAGTCAAATGGAATCCTATCGCGAATTTCTTCCGGTGTTTTGTTGTTGATTGAAATCACTTTGATCAACGGAAAATACTTTTCTCCTTCTTTTGGAGGTCGGATGGTTCCTTTTACGGTGTCACCCGTTTTCAACCCAAATAATTTTATCTGCGACTGTGAAACATAAATATCGTCCGGTGAGTTCAGATAATTATAGTCTGATGACCGCATAAAACCATAGCCATCAGGCATAATTTCCAGAACCCCTTCTGCATCTATTATACCTTCGATTTCAAAAGGAAGTGACCTTCTCTGAGAATCTTTTGACGATTTTTGTCTGTAATTTTCAGGAGCAGGTTTAGAGGCGGGTTTAGCGGCCGGTTCATTGGTTTCAGCAGTTGTTTCAGGTGCTTTACTCTCGGTGGTTTGAGCTTCGGGAGTACTAGTGGTTTCCCTTGAACTCGGACCTTCACCTGAAATTCTTTTTCTTTTCTTCTTGGCTTCAAACTGCTCAAGATGTGATTTGCGTTTCACAGGAGAAGATGCGTCAGATGCATTGGGTCCCTCAGGTTTTTTTTCTAAGTCAGCTTTTTTTGGAGTAGCTGTTTTTTCCTGGGTTACTTTAGCAGGCTCCTTGTTTTCCTTTTTGTCCTCAACTGGTTTAATTTCAGCATTAGGAGTAGTTTTTTCTTTGGTTTCCGTATCCTGTTCAATTTTTACACTGGGATTTGAAGACGCAACTGGAGTTGGTGATTTGGGAGGCCTCCCTCTGCGCGCTCTTTTAGGCTTTTCAGCAGCTTTAGGATTTTCATTTTTCTGATCTTTACCTTCCTCTTGCTCAACTTTTGCTTTTGCTTCCGGTTCTGGCTTACTTTTTTTCCGGCCGCGTTTTGCACCAGTGCTTTTCTTTTCCTTTTCTACAGGGAAAGCAGCAGGATTGGCTGCCTGATGGTCCAGAATTTGATAAATAAGTTCCTGTTTGGATAACTTGTCCGTCTTGCCTATTTCTAATTCCTTGGCAATTTGACGTAATTCAGTTTCCAGTTTGCTGCTAAGCTCTACTATATCGTACATAAATTTTAAATTAAATTCATTAAGCTAAGAAAATAAACCGAATTAATTATTTTGGCTTGCTTTAACAGAATATCTTAATAAAGGAAATCTTAATTAGGATTAATTAGCGAGGCAAATATATAAAATTTTAATACACAAC
>CAZGZO010000223.1:0-4918 GCA_964529695.1 uncultured Lentimicrobiaceae bacterium | reverse complement strand
TGATCCATAGGTGGCAAATTTACTAATAAAACTGATGTTCGAAAGCGGATTTTTTAGGGTGAAATGAATCTTTTTATCAGGTTTTCAAGGGGAACTGAATAGCGAGGCCGGAAGATCAAAGTGTCGAATAAAATGAAATTGTGTATTGGAAATTTTTAACTTAGTTGCGAAAAAATGTTGGAAATGAGAAAAGATAAAAATGCTTATTTCATACCCCAATAGTACTTATTTCCTACCAAAGTCATACCTTTATAACATGAAAGCTGAAATAACTTTGTTCTATAAATATTTTAATAACCATTAAAGCTTAATATCATGAAAAATAGAGCAATTTTATTAGTACTTGGGTTACTAATCAGCAGCAGTTTTGCTTTCGGTCAGGCGTCAAAAGACACCTTACGGAAAGATTCCGTCCAAACAAAGATTAAGGTTTATTTTTCACCGGAAAAAAGTTGGCAGATATCTAAAGAAGCTTATGAAAAACAATTAGAAGCGATGGGGTTATCTGAGAAGGAATTAAACAAAAAAATGCAGGAGTTTGAAAAACAGAAGGTTGTGTTGATGAAAAGAATAAAAGTACAAATGGAAACAGTTGAAAAGCAACTACAGCTTTCTGAAGCTCAAAGAAAAATGGCTGAAAAGCAGATGGAGAAGGTTAATAAAAAACTGAATTCCCCGGAATTTAAGAAAAAGATGGAGGAGGTTAGCAAAGAGCTGAATTCGCCAGAATTTAAGAAAAAGATGGCTGAGGTGCGGCAAAAGATGGCTGAAGTTCAAAAGAAATTGGCAGAGAAGCAGGTGAAGATGGCCGAAGCGTGGAAGAACAGTGTTAAGAATTTAGTACATAAGAACATCATGCTGTCCGGCCAAGACTCTAAAAACCGAACTATAAAATTAAAAGTCATCCACGAAAGTACCCTGTTCTTTAATATCAATTGCACAATAAATTCAGGCAGTGTTTTAATAGAGGTTTTTGATCCAAAAGGGCAAAAAGAGGGAGAACTTTCTTTAGAACATGGCAAGGAATCGGCAACCAAAACAAAAAACGGATTTTCTGGTAGTACTTCAGGTTCGCTGAATAAAATAATTAATGAACCAGAAGCCGGAGACTGGGAGGTGAAAGTTAAACCAAAAAAATCAAAGGGCCATATTTTTATTTCAGTTGGCCAATTCAATAAACCAGCGATTTGATGAGTAAAATGTTCAGAAATATATTCATTACTCTGCTCCTGAGTGTCAGTTTAAGCCCACGTGTCTTCGCTGGCACATCAGGATATATCAGGGGAACATTATTACTTGACAATAGTTGGAATCGAACAGTTTATATTTCACTGATTGGAACTTTTGATAAAGAATTTACTGTATCTGATAATATGATTATCGGAAGTTCCCCCATCGATAGTTCGGGGAGATTTACCATAAATTTGGATAATTTGCCGGCTGGATGGTGTTTGCTTCGTTTACATGTAGTAAAAAATGGTGATCCGCCGGCATCACTTATCATAGGTGGTTTGAATGAAAATTATTGTTTCATTGTTGCAAACCGTAACTCAAAAATTGAATTACATAATACTCTTGGGAAACCCGTTTTCCAGAATCTGTCTATCTCTGGTGCTCCGTATCTGAAAACGATGGAATACATAACAAACTTGTCTGATTACCCTAATTCTATAGATTATGAGCATTCGTTAATCAAGAAAAAATTTATAGAAGAAGTGGTTTCGGAAAAACTGAAATCAATTGCTGACACTTGTGAAAATCCGTTGGTGTCTCTTTATGCGTTGTATCAGACAGATTTTATGACTGATTATAAGAAACATCCTGCTTTTTATAAAAAATATCTGTCTAAATGGAGTAATAATAAGAGCCCTTATTTTAAATCATTCAGAAGACAATTTCCGCTTACGGAAAGACCGGTATGGCCTTATATTTTGATAATCTTATTCTTTGGTATTTTAATTTCAGCCATACTGACTGTTAGGAGCAGAAAAAATAGAAAAATAAATAAGCTAAGCGTTCAGGAGCGAAGAATATTTGAATTACTGCAAAAAGGAGCAACCAATCAGGAAATTTCAGACGCGTGCAATATAGAACTCAGTACCGTAAAATCACATGTGAGTAATATTTTTTCAAAACTGAATATCAAATCCCGGAAAGAAGTTATGGATTTAAAGGTGAAGTGAAGAATTTTTGATAATCAGTTATTTATAACCTTGCAGCAATCAAAAATATATAACTGAGAGCAAATCTAGTATGCCGGAATAAGGTTTTTTCAAAGATGTTCTTCCACATGGCACATTAAAAAAGTATTTGGATAAAATTAAAGATGACCTGGCAGGGAATAAATGGGGCTGTAACTTTACATAGGGGTTAAACGTATTATTTCAAAAGGTTCATGCAAGTAATGCATTAAACAGAGACAAAATCCTGTTTGAAACTACATAATGAGAAATCATCTGCCAGAAAAGTAGCTGTGTAAAAAACTATCGGTAGGCTTTCATAAGGTAAAAACCAGCATCAACCTTGTAGAATAAAAATACAGTACTAATCGCTTAAAAAACAACAGGCTATGAAAAAACAAATTACAACCACTTTCATTTTATTAGCATTATTTTCTTTTTTGATAACTTCATGCACAAAAGAAACTATTTCCCCTAGTATCAAATTTGATCAAACAAATTCAGTCTTAAAAGTTGGGACAAAAGACACTTTAGGGATTGCCATTACGCCTGCTAATGTGCCGATATCAAGTTTTACAATGACTTCAAGCGACACCTCTGTTGCAACTGTGGATGCCCGAGGAGTCATTTCAGCCAAGTCACACGGCAATGCAATAATTACAGCGACAGCTGAGGACGGAAGTACAACTGATTGCTATGTAACAGTTACAAAGTGGACTGTTTATAATCCTGAAAACAGTGGTGAGCCTTATGATATTGTCAGGACCATTGCCATAGATTCTGATAACAATATTAGGCTTGGCACATGGGCTACAACACCATCCGGAGTGGCGAAATTTAATGGTACCGACTGGACTAATTATTATTCACCAAACATTCCTCAACTAGATGTCTCTTCAATTAAAACTGATGCTTATGGCAATGTTTGGATTGCGACCTATGCAAATGGAGTTTACAAATATGATGGATCAACTTGGACAAACTATTATCCTAAAGATTATTTATCCGCGTATATTTCATCCATGGCGATAGATTCCCAAAATAACATTTGGTTTGCTAATTTCGGAACAGGCGTATCAAAGTTTGATGGAACTAACTGGACAAATTACAACAGGCAAAACGGATTGGTCTCAGATACAATAAATTGCATCGCTATTGATGCTCATAATAATGTCTGGGTTGGGACAGAGCAAGGTATATCGGAATTTGATGGTAAAAAATGGACAACTTATAATACTAGTAATGGTTTAGTTAACAATTCTGTATCCTCTGTTGCAATAGATGTTCAGGGAAATAAATGGTTTGGTACAGCTAAAGGTATATCGGAATTTGATGGCACAACCTGGACAACCTATGATGAGTCTAACTCTGGTTTGCCTTCCCGCCTTATAAGATTTATTACAACGGATTCTCAGAATAATATCTGGATTGTTTGTGGCAGTTCGTATAATTATGTGGTCAAATTTGATGGAACAAGATGGACAAAATATCCGACCCGGAATTTCGGGGAAATTACTACAATTAAAACAGATTCTCAAGGCAATAAATGGTTAGGAACCTGGGGTGGAGGTCTTGTAAAGTTACAGGATTAAAAATGAAACAAACATCCTTCACTGGTGCGCTTTTGACATGTGTGCCTTATAAAATCAATCATAAAAGATTAGTACCCTATTCAATCTGTCCCTAGAAATAAAACTCAATCTGATCCTCCCCGTTCTCAATAGGGTAGTGGCCTTTGTAAACATTCCCCAGGTAACCGTCGATAGCAATTTTATCTCCAACATGGAAAACGTCTTTGTTTAACTGAAGATATTTTTCATTTTCATAAACCATTAAACCAGTGCAGTTTACTACGGAAGTTTTTCCCAGTCTGACTGCGGTCACAGCAGCATGCGAGGTAGCTCCTCCTTTCGCGGTAAGCAAAGCATCAGCTTCGAAAATCATCCCGATATCGTCGGGAACGGTATCTGGTCTGACTAAAATTACAGGCTCTTTAGGATGCTTCTTATGAATTAATTCGATGTCTTGCATATCAATGGCTACGCGTCCGTTTAATGCTCCTCCGCCAATACCAATGCCCCTGCCGGAAAGTTTCATTTTGCCCTTGACCGTGGTAAACCGGTGGGTGGTATGGAAAGCGGCCATATCCATATCCCGAATTTGCAGAATAAACAGGTCCTCAGGGTTTTCTGATTCAAAAGTAAACTCAATTTCCTGTGGGTTATATCCCAGATTTTCGGTCAGATCAACAGCAATGTTATGGAGTTTTTTATACAATTGAGGGTACATATCTTCCAGGGAAACCAATTTTTCCCGCTGGCCGTTTGTCAGTTGGTGTTTGCTGACCGGGAATGGTTTTACAAGTCCGGCCACAATGTCTTCACCCTGACTCTGGAAAGTGAAATCGCCATACAAATGAACGCCCTGCCGGGGGTTTTTAGGATTCTGTGTAAACACAACACCACTTCCGGAGCTGCTCTTTTTGTTTCCAAAAATCATCTGTTGCACGATCACAGCCGTCCCCCATTCGTCGGCAATTTGAAGGTGCTCGCGATACACGATGGCACGCTCGGACGACCAAGATTCAATGACGAGGTTGATGATTGTAATCAACTGTTTGAAAACATCTTCTTCAAAATATATCTTGGATTGTTTCAGCTTCTTTCGATAGGCAAAAGCCAGCTCTTTCATAATTTCAGGAGAGAAATCTCCCTTTTGATCTACGTTATATTTTAGTT
>CAZGZO010000222.1:0-4922 GCA_964529695.1 uncultured Lentimicrobiaceae bacterium | reverse complement strand
TGATTGGAAGCGATGGCGGATTGTACATCAGCTATGACAAAGGCAAGACTGCCGACCACTATTTTAATCTCCCGCTGGGAGAAATTTATAACGTTTCTTATGACATGCAAAAACCATACAATGTATACTGCGGCCTCCAGGATCATGAAGTCTGGAAAGGACCCAGTAATAGCTGGAAAGGAGAGATCTCGGAGTTAGACTGGGCTTTGGTGGGAAAATGGGACGGGATGTATTGCCCGATAGACACTTCCAACAGCCGCTGGTTTTATGCCACTACGCAATTCGGTGCTCACATTCGGGTGGATCAGGCAAAAAGCATTCGGACAAACATTGCACCGAAAGCACCTAAAGGCGAGCCGGCATATCGTTTTTGCTGGGATACGCCGCTAATCATTTCACCGCATGACTCAAAAGTGCTTTATACCGGTGGACAAATGTTGTTGCAATCTACCGACCGAGGCGACCACTGGAAGCAGCTTACGCCTGACTTAACGACCAATGATCCTGATAAGATCAATGGGAAAGGTTTTATGCATTATTGCACCATCACGACCATCTCGGAGTCTCCGCTGAAAGCCGGACTGATATGGGTTGGAACCGATGACGGCCGCGTTTGGATGACCCGTGATTTTGGAAAAGTTACTGATGAAATGACACAAAAGATCGCAGCGGTGGGAGGCCCTGCCAACCGCTGGGTAAGCCGTGTTTTTGCTTCCAACTTTTCGGAAAACACTGCCTACGTGGTGAAAAATGGGTTTAAACGCGATGATCCCAAACCTTACGTTTTCAAAACCACCGACGGCGGAAAAACCTGGCAGAACATTTCAAAAGGCCTGCCGGATTCGCCTGTGAATGTGATTATCGAAGACCCCAAGAATCCAAAGCTGCTTTTTGTGGGTGATGACCGGGGGATTTATTTTAGTCTCAACGGCGGTCAGGACTGGATTCCTTTAAAAGCCAATATGCCGGTGGTTCCCGTAAAGGATTTGACAATTCAGCCCCGCGAGAATGATCTGATTGCAGGAAGTTACGGGCGCGGACTTTGGATTTGCCCGATTTCTATTTTACAACAAATGACACCGGAAATTCTTAAAGAAAATATGCATCTTTTCGACATTCAGCCCAAACCGGCGCGCAATTACTCCCAGGCAGCATTTTGGGGCAACAGCCGGTTGATGGGGGATCGTCATATTTTCACGCCCAATGAACCTAACGGATTACGCATCAATTATTATCTGGGTGAATCGATTAAAGAACCTTTGTCGGTAGAAGTTTACGACCCAAAGGGCAAAGAACTTGCCCATTTTAAAGCTACGTCAACCAAAGGCTTGCACCATGTGCAATGGGATACCTGGAAAGTCTTGCCGGGCATTTACAAAGTTGTGCTGAAATCTGCGACAGACAGCATCAGCAAGAATGCGACCGTAGAACCTGCGCTGGTGTATTCGGTGCTGAATTATCAGCCGAAGAAATAATAATCCTTTGGTGTTGAATGGTTGTCAGGCAAGGATAAAATGCAGAAGCGTAGTGGGTTTAACTTTTGAATTATCTTAATTTTATACAAAAGATTTTAAGGACTATGAAAAAGATAAAACTCTATCAGGTAGATGCTTTTACAGATCGGTTGTTCGCAGGAAACCCGGCAGGTGTATGTATTTTGGATGAATGGCTTCCCGAAGAAACGATGCAGTCAATAGCCGCGGAAAACAATTTGGCGGAAACGGCTTTTATCGTTCCGAAAGGTAATGACTTTGAACTAAGATGGTTTACTCCGGCTGTTGAAGTGGATCTGTGCGGCCATGCCACGCTGGCAACCGCTTTTGTGTTGTTCAATTGTCTGGATTATTGCGAGCCTGAAATTGTTTTCCATTCGTTGCACAGCGGAATTTTGAAAGTGTCGCGGCAGGACGATACGTTGTTTCTTGATTTCCCGGCAGATATCCTTGAAACAAGTCATAACCAGGATGAATTGATTACCTGTATCGGGATTCGCCCTGATGAAGTGTACAAAGGCAAAACGGATTATATCGCCGTTGTGGATTCGGAAGAAGATGTCAGGAATCTGAAACTCGATTTTAAAGCCATTTCAAAACTGGATGCCCGCGGCCTGATCGTTACAGCAAAAGGTGAAACCGTTGATTTTGTTTCACGGTTTTTCGGTCCCCAAGTAGGAGTTGATGAAGACCCTGTTACCGGCTCTGCACACACGTCGTTGACTCCGCTGTGGTCAGAGAAGCTCGGGAAAAAAGAGATGAAAGCAAAACAACTATCGAAACGCGGCGGCAGCCTAACCTGTATCAACAACGGAGAAAGAATTCTGATAGGAGGGAAGGCTAAACTTTACCTGTCCGGGGAAATCAACATTAATTGACAAAATCTTGTTAAGACGCAAAACTTTGTGTCCCAACAACTTTTCCAAAATTCATTTTTTTCTACACTCTGATGCAACAAAATGGCAATTTAGATTGTCTAACCTTGCACGCGGTTGCTCCCGCGCAAAAAGAAGTTACTTTTAATGCCAATTATCAAATATATGCGCGTCCTGAAATATTTTCTGATCCTTCTACTATTGGGATCGCCAATGGGAGTTTTCTCACAAAATCAGGACACCGTAAAAATCATACGCAGGTCTTCAGGTTTGTCGTTGTCTTACAACAGTTCGCTAATTTATCCCGGCGTTAGGACCGGCGTGGAGCTGCCTGTAGAAACCATTCATTTTTCCAAAATAAAGAGATCGGGAAAGAAAAAGTATTTTGTTAAAGACCGGTTTATTACTGTGAATCTGGGCTGGTATCATCATCCCGGATTTCATGACAATGTATATTTAACCGGTGGCTGGACAATGAGAAGGACGAATCCCAACGGCTTCTTTACGGAATTTTCACCGGAAGCGGGCGTAAGCCGTACTTTTCTTGGCGGCACTACTTATGTAGTTGATGATAATGGGAATGTTAATATTGAAAAACTGGCAGGATATTTTTATGGATTGGTATCTGTGGGTGGGGGCATCGGTTATGATTTTGAAACGACGAAAAAGATCCCCGTTAAGGTGTTTTCAAAATTTAATCTTTTAATGATGTTTCCATACAACAGCAGCCTTTACCTTCGTCCGGCTGTTGAAATAGGATTCATTGTGAAGCCTGCAAATTTTTTAAGAATGATGGTTAAATCAAAGAACAGAATGAAATGAAACGTCTTCTATTAACGATAATGATTGTTCTTGGTTTGGCTTCCTGTCAAAAGGAAAAGATAAGTGTTGGAACTGATGTTTCAGACACATTTTACGTCGACAATGCCGGTGCTTCCATGCGCGTTTTGGTGGAAGGAAACACATCAAGCCAGACTTTTGTAATTTTTGTCGCGGGCGGACCGGGGGCAAGTTCCTATTTCTACAATACCGATTACATCAAAAATAACATGGCCGATAAGTATGCCTGCGTTTTCTGGGATCAAAGAAATGCAGGAGCTTCGCAGGGAAATTCTAATGGCAGCAATTTGAATTTGCCCCAAATGACAGATGATTTAAAGAAAGTGATTGAAGTGTTGAAGTCCCGTTACGGGTCGAATTCATCCGCCTTTATCCTGGGGCATAGTTTCGGCGGTCTTTTAACGTCTTCTTTCATGACAACCGGAGACAATCAAACTCTGGTGAAAGGATGGATCTTTGCCGATGGCAGCGATAACTATCCGCTGAATGATACGCTGACAAGACGATCGTTGCTTACTGCGGGCAGACAACAGGTAGCGCTAAATATAAATACGGACAAATGGAATCCTATTATTGACTACTGCAAATCCAATCGGGGGAATTTCAGCCTTGTAGAATCCAACCAACTGGAAGTCTATGCCGAAGAAGCGGAAACTTATTTTAATGTGGTGAAAGAGATCAGCTTGTACGATTTGATTAAAGAAGATGCGATAAAGTTTAACTGGCCGCTTTCTTCTATTCTGACGAATTATCTCTATTCTTCCAATAACGCATTAAATGAATTGCTGGCTAAAACAGAATTTACATCTCAGCTTTATAAGGTCGTTACCCCGACTTTAATCATGTTTGGCAAATACGATTTTGTTTGCCCTAAAGGTTTGGGGGATGATGTTTACAACCACATCAGCAGCCAGAATAAGGAAATGGTCGTTTCGCCCATCAGTGGGCATGATATTTTTCTTCAGGATGAAGTTTTCTTTTGCGATAAGATAAATCAGTTTGTTGAGAAATACCGTTAGTCTGATATTTTACTCAAAAACGGCATGTTTATGTACGGCAATAAATCGTAACTCATAAATTCTGAAAAACAGAAAAGATTTGCAGGACTTGATTGATTTTTGGTCGTAAATGCGTTGCCATAGTCCTGTAAATAGGGAACCTTATTCGGGTTTGAAGAAAAATTCCATAAATCACTGGCAAAATCAACGCTAACCTAGTTTTTATTTTTTAAATTTGGCAGGTAACAGGGCTTCCATGTAGCTATATGGAAGTGGTGTCCTGATTTCAGCTTATCGTTATTAATTAAATCAATGATCCCATGAAATATTTCTTTACCTCAATTTTTCTGACACTACTCTGCCCGCAGTTGCTTTTTGGGCAAATAGACCAACGCCAACGCTACGATCTCAATAAAGATAAAGTGCTTTATACAGTAGGGTATTCCCATCTGGATACACAATGGAACTGGACTTATCCCACAGTGATCGATCAGTACATAAAAAACACCATGACCGAGAACTTTTATTTATTCAAGAAGTATCCCGATTTTGTGTACAACTTTACGGGTTCCAGACGCTATCAGATGATGCAGGAATATTATCCGCATCTATTTAAGAAACTGAAATATTACATTCAACAGGGACGTTGGTATGTTTCCGGGTCATCTGTTGACGAAGCGGAGGTGAACATCTCATCATCGGAATCGGTGATACGG
>CAZGZO010000221.1:0-4927 GCA_964529695.1 uncultured Lentimicrobiaceae bacterium | reverse complement strand
AAACAGGCAATTTATTTAAATCGGAACGCGACTTTATCGATTTTAAAAATCATAATAATTCCTGATAGACTTTAAAATCTTTATGCGAATTTAAGGTGTGGCTTATTTTACAGCGCTGATAAACCGGTCTTTCCTGCGAAAGTCCTGATGGATTTTTATCTGGGTGAAAGAATAGGATTCTACAAGTTTCTTAAGTTCCGGAGCAAAATTTTCATTGATTTCGAGAAAAATGTGTCCGTTTTTTGATAAGTTCTTATTGCTGAAAACCAGTATCTTGTCATAGAAGTAAAGGGGCTCTGCTTCCGGTGCAAACAAGGCGGTAGATGGTTCCCATCCCAGAACATTTTTGTTCATCAGCTTTTTATCCTGATGCGTTACATAAGGAGGATTACTTACGATGATATCGAAAGTTCCAAGTGTATCCTGCGGTTCCTTTTCCCGGATGTCGTAATTGATAAATTCCACAGCAACTTTGTTCTCAGTGGCATTCTTTCTTGCTGTTTCCAAGGCCTTTTCAGAGATGTCAATTCCGGTGACAAGGCATTTTTTTAGATTCTTTTGCAAGGAAATAGCAATGCAACCGCTTCCGGTTCCGATATCCAGAACTCGTTTATTTTCGAAGTTTTTCTGAATTACCATATGGACCAGCTCCTCAGTTTCAGGACGGGGAATCAAAACATCAGGGTTGACATGAAATTTCAATCCGTAAAACCAAGTTTCTCCTAAAACATATTGAATGGGTTCTGATTTTAAAAGCCGTTTCATGTCAAAATGAAAATTCAGCAGTTCCGATTCAGAAAGTCTGAAATCAGGTTGTAACGCTTGTGACATCCTTGTCATTCCCAAATGATGCTCTATCAGAAGATTGATTAGGTTTTCCGCTTCTCTTGAATCGTAGATTTTTTCCAATTGCCCGCGGAAAATTGATTTTAACTCTGATAATAGGTTTGAAGGATAATTCATGATGCAAAATAAGATCTTTTTTTGTTAATGAAGTTGTTTAAAATTAAACTACTTTTTTGTTGTGTATATATCCGACAATCATATAATAAGCATCTCTTTAGATTTTTAGCTTTCGTGTTAACTAAACCCACCCCTAACCCCTCCAAGGAGGGGACCTGTCCAGCGTTGATAATATATAATTTTTCATACAAGATGGTGCATCACTAATATTGTATGATTCATCAAAATTATTAGTTGAATTTTTATCGAACCTTGAACAAATCCCCTCTCGGGAGGGGTGCAGGGGTGGGTTAAAAATCCAATTATTTTTAGAATTATTGTGGTTCATGGGTTTTCAATTTTTATAGTATCAATAATGGAATTCCGATTTAGCATTTCATTTCAATCCATGATGCACATTTTTTTAGCTTTGTATGGATGGAAAAGAGCAACGTATTCATAATAACCGGAAACCAGGGCGAAGGAAAATCAACATTCCTGAAAGGAATATTATTTGAATTGAAGCAGGCGGGAATTAAAACTGCCGGGTTTTATGCTGAAGGTAAATGGAAAGATGATGTTAGGGTGAAGTTCGATATAGTTGATATTCAGAGCTGTCATCAAAGACTTTTATGTTGTGATGAAGAAACTCAAGGATTTGAAAAGGTTGGAAGGTTTTATTTTAACCCGGAGACCATTCGTTGGGGAGAAGACATTATTGCCAAAGCCAAGTTGCAAGAAAGATGCGTTTTTGTTATAGATGAAATCGGGAAATTTGAACTCAATCATAAGGTTTGGTATCCTTTGTTTTACAATTTGTTGCAAAGAAACCTGCCGGTTTTAATCACTGTTAGAAAAGAAATTTTAGAACAATTGGTTCAATATTTCAAAATCACAGATCCAGTTGTTTTTGGTTTAGATGAAACAAAAAAAGCCGTTATGCAAAAAATTGCTGAACGGCTTAATTTTTAAATTAGGAATAGAACCTCTTGATTTACTGTTCTTTGGTTCTGTTTACAATATCTTCGTCGACCAAAATTCTACCGCAATATTCGCAGGCGATAATTTTTTTGTGAAGTTTGATATCCATCTGGTGCTGGGGTGGGATTTTGTTGAAGCAACCACCACAGGCATCACGTTCAATCTTAACAACAGCAAGTCCGTTACGGAAATTCTTTCTGATTCTTTTGTAAGCTGTAAGCAACCGGTCCTGAATAAACTGCTCATTGTCTTTTGACAACCGGGCTAACTCTTTTTCTTCTTTTTCTGTTTCGGCTACAATGCCGCTCAATTCAGATTTTTTAGCTTCGAGATCTTGCTGACGAGCTGTCATCTTTTCCTGAGTATTTTCAATTTCAGTTACCAGGTTCTCAATCTGAATTTTAGCTTCTTTCATCTTCTTTTCAGATAATTGAATTTCAAGATTCTGAAATTCAACTTCTTTGCTTAAAGAATCATATTCGCGGTTGTTGCGAACATTCATCTGCTGTTCTTCATATTTCTTGATAAGAGATTTGCTCTCTTTGATAGCGCTTTCTTTTTCAACGACAAAGTGTTCGAAACGGTTTTTCTCTTCCTGAAGATTGGAAACCCGTGTGACTAAACCTTCAATTTCGTCTTCAAGGTCCTCTACTTCAAGAGGTAACTCGCCTCTGATTATTTTTATTTTGTCAATTTGAGAATCGATTTGTTGTAGGTTATACAGGGAAATCAGCTTTTTTTCCACGCTTACTTCACCTTCGACCTGGGTGGTATTATTTTCCTTTGCCATAATGTATTTAGTTTCACATCTAAAAAAACGAAACAGGATTCGTATTTATGCCTGAAATTTGGAGTGCAAAATTAGGAAATTTTTTCGTTAATAAATCAAATAATAATTCTTTCGTAAATTGCTCCGTTTCATAATGTCCGGCATCAACCAAAGTCATTTTGCCATTGTATTCAAAAAAATCATGGTATTTCAGGTCCCCGGTGATAAATAAATCGGCGTTTTGTCGATAGGCTGCTTCCATTAAAAAACTACCGCTACCACCACAAATGGCTACCTTTTTAACTTTCCTTCCTTCATGAAACGGGCCGTGTCTGAAGTGGGATGCTTTTAATGTCTCTTTGATTGTCTTCAGAAATTCTTCTGTGTCCGTTTCTTCATCAAGGTTCCCAATCATTCCGGAACCAATATTTTCACTTGTATTGGCCAGTGGATAGATATCATAAGCAACTTCTTCATAAGGATGAACGGCCAGCATGGCATCCATAACTCTGGAAATCATTCTTTTTGGCAGAATAGTTTCAATTCTTACCTCATTTTCAAAATGGATTTTTTCTATTTCTCCAACAAAGGGATTGGCACCTTCTCCGGCTTTAAAACTACCTTTTCCTACAGCATTAAAGCTGCAGTGACTGTAATTTCCGATGTGGCCGGCACCTGCTTCCAGCATACTGTTCCTCACTTCTTCTGCGTGAGTTTGTGGACAAAAAACAACCAGTTTATTCAGTTCGCCTGTTTTGGCAGATAAAACGCGTGTATTTTTCAACCCTATTTTCTTTGCTAAGGCGCCATTTACCCCCTGTGAAACATTATCCAGGTTGGTGTGGATGGCAAAGATGGAAATATCATTTTTTATAGCTTTAATTACCAGATCCTCAACAAAATTCCCTCCGTTAAGCCGTTTTATTCCTTTAAAAATCAATGGATGATGGGAAATAATAAGGTTACACTTGTTTTTTATTGCTTCCTCTAAAACGTCGTGAGTAACGTCCAATGAAATAAGTACTTTATTTACTTCATTCTCCTGATTACCAATCAATAAACCTGAATTATCATAAGACTCCTGTAAACCCGATGGGGCGATTTGTTCCAGATAATTAGTAATATTTTTTATCCTCATTTTCCTATAGACTCAATGTAATTAAAATAAATTTAAAGTTTATTCGTTTTTATATATCAAAAAAGTTTTATAAAATTAGCAAAATTTAATTCATAGCAGAATCGAAAATTTATACACACTCTTTTAAATGTTGCGAATAATACTGCTTCCGCTTAGTTGGATTATTGGGATAGGAATCAGATTAAGACACCTATTGTTTAATATAGGTATTTTGCCTGTCAAATCTTATTCTATGCCTGTTATTAGTGTAGGAAATCTGAGCCTGGGTGGTAGTGGAAAGACTCCTCACACAGAATACCTTGTCAGGCTGTTCCTTATGGAAAAATTGAATTTGGCTATCCTTTCGAGAGGTTATGGAAGGAAAACCAAAGGTTATATTAAAGCTACTTCTGAATCAGATTCCGTACAAATTGGCGATGAACCCACGCAATATGTTGGAAAATTTGGAAAACATATAACCATAGCAGTGGATGCAAATCGTCGTCAAGGCATCCAAAAACTGATGGCTGAAGATGAGAAGCTTGATGTGATAGTGATGGACGATGCCATGCAACACCGATATGTAAAACCAGGTATTTCAATTCTCCTCACCGATTACCGTAAGCTATATGCAGATGATTATCTTTTCCCTGCCGGAGGGCTTCGTGATGTGAAAAGTGCAGCAAAAAGAGCAGACATCATTGTCGTTTCCAAAACAGAGCCAACCCTTTCTCCGATTATTAGGAAACACATTCGTAAAAAATTGAAAATTGACGGCCATCAAAAGCTGTTTTTTTCTTATTTGCATTACGAGAAAATGGTATCATTACACAATTTTGAAAGGAATAGTAGTGACAAAAAATATTCTGTTATTGTTTTATTTTCAGGTGTAGCTAATTCCTATCCTTTAAAAGATCATTTACGTTATCGTTGTCGCGAAATGATATCACTTGATTTTCCTGATCATCATTTTTATACCAAAAAAGATGTTGAATTCATCGCCAAAACTTACGAGGATCAGTTTACGAAAAACAAGGTGATCATAACCACAGAAAAGGATGCTATGAGATTGATAAATTCTCCCTATCTTCGCATACTTAAAGATTTGCCTGTATTTT
>CAZGZO010000220.1:3737-4953 GCA_964529695.1 uncultured Lentimicrobiaceae bacterium | reverse complement strand
TTTGCGGAGAGTGAGGGATTCGAACCCCCGGATCCGTGAAGATCAACGGTTTTCAAGACCGCCGCATTCGACCACTCTGCCAACTCTCCAAAGAGGGCGCAAAAATACAATTTTTTTCTTTTTTAAAAGCTATTTTTTTAATTATAGAAATTTCTTCCTAAGAACAAATCGCTTTGAAAAACTGGATGTGCTACTTTTAAATAGCAATCAAAAGTCGAGCCGGAAATGGTTACTTTTATTTTTTATTCAATAATCACCTGGCATTCTTTTATTTGTAACTTTACTTCTGAAACCTGAAGAAATAACTAATTAAATACTCTTCTAACTTTTTATACATGAAGTGTTATGGAAGACGAAAACAATCATGGGGATAAAAACCAGGATAATCTGGAAGACAACCAAAACAACAGTAATCCGGGTAAAAGGCTTAAAGAAGACAATTCCAGCCCTGAAATCAAAACAGAAGAATCGCAAAACAAGAAACCAATTCTGCCTCTCTTCCAAAAGGGACATAGTAAAAAGATAGGACACTATTTTTTTGAATTTTTAATGCTTTTTCTTGCAGTCTTTTGTGGATTTATAGCAGAAAACTGGCGTGGAAAATTGCAAGAACACCAACGGGAAAAGGATTTTATTACTTCTATCGTAGAGGACCTTAAATCAGATACACTCAAGTCAAACAGAACATTAACTCAGTTAAGACGTATCCGTTCAGGTCTGGATAGTGCCTTAACTGAATTAGCATCGCCAGGAGTCATAAAGAATTCCAATAAAGCCTTCCTGTTATGGTCCAAAAATATGGGACTGGAGGTTTTTGTTTCTAACGACCGGACAATCCAGCAATTAAAGAATAGCGGCGAGTTACGCCTTATCAGGAATAAAGCTGTTTCCGACCGGATAATGGATTATGATCAAACCTTAAAAAAATACTATGTACAATCCAACCTCATGTATAGCGCACTCAGAGACATGACTAATTACAGTCAGCTTTTTGATGTAATCAAGCTTAATAAAAAGGACAATATTCCGGTACCCTTAACTGAAGAAGGAAAAAAATTGTTGAATCAGTCTTATGCTAACCTTGAGTTATGGAATAAGGGCCTTACAGGATTGATTAGCTGGCTGCAAGAGGTTCATAATGAGGGGACAAGTCTGGTGATTTTTATACAAAAAGAATATCACCTCGAAAGATAAGTAGGTCTGAAAATCAGTATTT
>CAZGZO010000220.1:0-3637 GCA_964529695.1 uncultured Lentimicrobiaceae bacterium | reverse complement strand
TTCTGGCAAAGCTCAAATTGGCTTGTAATCTGATGCAGATGTTCCTTTCCTTCCATGGATGAGCTATAAGTGTAAAGAGGCACACTTCCGCCAATAATTCGGGCAAGTTTCAAATTGAGATAACCCTTTTCATCTTCATACGAATACAATCCGTAATTGTAATAAGTTCGCCGCTGTGCCCGATTGTACAATGGCTGATTTTTCTTGATTTCAGCCGATTCCAGCAACAATGCTACCAACTCACTACCGGTCACTTCATAGCCCACTCTGGTCAGCTGATTTTTCATTTCCTGCTCTTTATGATCCTGATTATTATTCAGATGCGAAAGAACCCGCTCCCTGATATTTACAGATTTCCCAACATAAATCAGTTCATCAGATTTATCATAAAAATAATATACACCGGTTTTTTCAGGGAGTCCTTCTGTTAAATCTTTGTTTACTTCGAAACCAGCTTTTTTGCTGTCTTTCACAGAAAGCTCGCCATCCACCGAAAGCAGTAACTCGAAAAGTTTTGTGGTGGCCAGGGCGTCTCCTTCAGCGCGGTGTCTTGAATGATTATTAATTCCAAGATTACGACATAACTTTCCCAGGCTGTACGAAGGTTGTCCGGGAATCAGTTTGCGGCTTAGTTTTACCGTGTCGATGGTTTCACGCTCATAATTGTAACCCAATCTTAAAAATTCCTCGCGGAGAAATCCGTAATCAAAGCGCACATTATGTCCGACAAATACGGTATCACTGGTAATTTCAACAATCTTTTTAGCAACCTCATAAAATTTGGGGGCAGGTTCCACCATTTGATTGGTAATACCTGTTATTTGTGTAATCCGGTATGGAATTTTTCTTTCCGGATTGAGTAAGGTGGCATATTCGTCAACAATTTGTTTTCCGTCATGAATAAAGACGGCAATTTCTGTAACCTTCTCATTTTTTGGACTCAAACCGGTAGTCTCAAGATCGATGATGGCGTATTTCATTCAAAACAGATTCAGAACAACCTACAAATTCAACTTCATCTGAATGGCCTTCACCTGCTCTTTCAGCTGGTTCACTTCCTGCATTAGCTGATCTTTCTCTTTGTTAGCCTCCGGCATCTCCGAACTGATATAATTGACAAACTTCCAGATTTCCACGATCTCCGTTACAGCCATTTCATAAGGAAGATACAACGGATTTAAAGAGTGCAGGATAAATTTTCCGGATTCTTTCACCTTGTTTTCCAGCACCTTAAACACAACACCATCTTCTTTGGTAATCACAATGTAAGCATGGTGGCTCCTGACAAAATTCCAGTCCTGGACAAACTCACCGGTGACATATGAACCATCTTTGATAGGCAACATGGAATCTCCACTGATTTGAAAAGTCCGGTACTTTTTCTGTTTTGATAAGAACGGAAGCTTAAACGTCGGTAGTACCTTAATATAATCAGGATCGGCATAACCGGCAGCATAGCCTGCTTTGGCTTTTTCATTCACCAATTCAATATTTTCTTCATTGTCCTGATCAACAGTGGTAGCTAACACCCGCAGGTTGCTTCCTTTAACGTAGATGTCGTAACCCCGCTCCAATTGTGATAACTGGCTTTCGGAAAGCGATGACAAATCCACCTTGACCAAGGTATCGATGGCAACACCATAATATTCGGAGAATTGCATTAACGCATTCATATTAGGCTGAGCCACACCGTTTTCGTAGCCGCTCAAAGTAGAACGTTTCATTTCAAGGGAAAAGGCAACCTCATCCTGAGTGCGCCCTTTACGCTTCCTTAATAATTTGATGTTTTCTTTGAAGAACATAATGATTTATTTTATTGTTATTATTTTCTTTTTTACCACGAAGGGACACGAAGTGCATCACAAAGAACACGAAGGATTATAAAATCACTCTTTTAATGCCCTCTTTCAGATGTTTTACATTAAAGTTCACCAATAGACCCAACCTGCATTCCGAAAGCCTCAAATAAGTGAGTATTTGCGCCAAATGTATATCTGCCAAGGCATCAATAGATTTTATCTCCACAATCACTTGATCCTCCACCAATAAATCAACCCTGTAACCTGTATCAAGTTTCACCTCTTTATAAACAAGTGGCAGTGGCATTTGTTTTCTTACCTTTAATCCTAACTGTTCAAGCTCATAATAGAGGCATTCTTCATAAGCACTTTCAAGTAAGCCGGGTCCCAACGCTGTATGAACTTTATAAGAACTATCCAAAACTGTTTTAAAAACTTTTTCCCTATTCATAATTATTGGTTTTCCCTTTTAATCTATCCCCTTTTGAGAAAAATGAAGCACGAAAGAACACAAAGGAAAAAACCTTAGTGCGCCTTAGTGCAAATCCTTGGTGTCCTTTGTGGTAAAACACTCCAAAATTGGACTTTACAGATTAAAAAATTACTCGTTTTTAACATCATTTTTTACAATTCTTGTTATAAAATGATTATATTGTAGTCAAATATTTGACTAATTTTTAATCAAAAGTACATAAATATTTCGAAATGTCAAGTATTTAACTAAAATTTTTGAATAAAATGAATGAGCGGACGATAGTACATCTCGATTTGGATACTTTTTTTGTATCGGTGGAACGGCTGGTGAATCCGTCACTTATCGGGAAACCGGTGATTGTCGGCGGGCTTTCTGACCGCGGTGTGGTGGCCAGCTGCAGCTACGAAGCGAGGAAATTCGGGATTCACTCGGCTATGCCTGCACGGATGGCAAAGCAGTTGTGCGGCGATGCTATCTTCATTCGCGGCGACATGGATTTGTACAGCCGGCATTCCCGGATGGTCACGGAAATCATCGCTGAAAAGGCCCCGGTTTATGAAAAATCTTCCGTAGATGAGCATTATCTTGACATTACCGGCATGGATCGCTTTTATGGCAGCTTGAAATGGTCGCACGAACTCCGTGAGAAGATTATTAAAGAAACGGGATTACCTATTTCTTTCGGTTTATCTCCTAATAAAACAGTCTCGAAAATTGCCACCGGTGAAGCCAAACCAAACGGGGAATTGTATGTCCCGCCGGAAAACGTAAGGCCTTTTCTTTCACCGCTTTCCATAAAAAAGATTCCCATGCTCGGACCTAAAAGTTATCATTTACTGCGCTCCATGGGCATCGCCAACATTCAGACACTCAGTATGATGCCCCCGGAACTGTTGGGACAGGTATTGGGGAAAAACGGCATTGTAATCTGGAAAAAGGCCAACGGCATCGATTTGACGCCGGTCGTTCAGTATTCGGAACGTAAATCCATCGGTACCGAACGCACCTTCGACCGGGACACGACAGACGTTAACCAGCTCCGAAATATCCTTATCGGGATGGTGGAAAAAATTGCTTTTGAGATGCGGCAACAGCAGAAGCTTACAGGTTGTATCACAGTAAAAATCAGGTATTCCAATTTCGACACCCACAACCTGCAAAGACGAATTTCTTATACCTCTTTTGATCATATTTTGATAAAAGAAGCTTTAGAACTTTTTGAAAATGTGTATAAAAGAAGAATGTTGATCCGGCTCATCGGCGTGCGTTTTAGTCATTTGGTGGGCGGTAGTCAGCAACTGGATCTTTTTGATGAGAAACCGGAATTGGCCAATCTCTACCAGGCCATGGACCATATCAGAAC
>CAZGZO010000219.1:0-4956 GCA_964529695.1 uncultured Lentimicrobiaceae bacterium | reverse complement strand
GTTAATCCAGTTTTAATTTCTTAATGATTTGTTCTGTATGTTCTTTTGTTTTCACTTTTCCGAAAATTTCTTCAATTTTCCCATCTTCATTCAGGACAAAGGTGGAACGAATCAATCCTTCATATTCCCTGCCATAAAGTTTTTTAGGTCCCCAGGCACCAAAAGCTTTGATAACCTCTTTTTCCGGATCGGCCAATAAAGAAAAAGGAAGTTCGTATTTTTCAATAAACTTCTGATGTGATGTGATACTGTCAGGACTAATTCCAATAATAGTATACCCCTTATCCATCCAATATTGATAGTTATCACGGAAATTACAAGCCTCGCTAGTACATCCGGGTGTATCGTCTTTGGGGTAAAAATATATGATAACCTTTTTTCCTTTCAGGCCTTTTAAAGTGACTTCATTATTATTTTGGTCAAGCAACTTAAAATCAGGAGCTTGATCGCCTATTTTTAATTTATCCATGGTTAAATTTTTACATACAAATATACAATTATTTGGCAGCCTTCAACCCTGTTAAATTAAAAGCAAAGCAACCGAAAACTTTTGCGTGGAAAAATTCCTTCAGGTTTATTGTTCAGCGGGTTCCAACTTCTGGTAATACTTGCACCAGGTTGTAAGCCCACATTCTCCACACTTAGGTTTCCGGGCTATACAAATATAACGTCCATGCAGAATAAGCCAGTGATGTGCCAAGGGAATGAGTTCTTCCGGAATATGTTTCACCAACTGCTTCTCAGTTTCCAGAGGTGTTTTGGAATTTGTGGTCAGCCCAAGTCTTTCACTAACTCTAAAAACATGTGTATCCACAGCCATTGCTGGTTTGTTAAATACGACAGAAGCAATTACATTGGCAGTTTTCCGGCCGACACCGGGTAATTTCTGAAGCTCCTGAATCTCCGAAGGCACTTTTCCATCAAAATCACTGATAAGCATTTTAGCCAGGCCTGATAAGTGTTTGGCTTTGTTATTTGGATAAGAACAGCTCTTAATCAACCCGAATATTTCATGAACCTCGGCTTCCGCAAGATGATTCACATCCGGAAAAGCTTTGAAAAAATCTTGTGTAATAATATTTACACGCTTATCTGTGCACTGAGCAGATAAAACAACTGCAACAATCAACTCGTAAGGAGTATTGTAATGAAGCTCGGTTTGAGCAAATGGTTTATTTTTCTTGAAATACTCAATTATCCCTTCAAATCGCTCTTTTTTGGTCATAGATGTTTTGGTACAAAAGTAAAAGGTTTAGAAAATAAAACTAAAAGAAAAGCCCTTCCTTTTCTACGGAATGAAGGAACAATTAAATATTAAAGCACACTAAACCATTAAATTTCAACCATAAAGAATGACGAAATGATAGATGTACTTTATCATCTTCCTGCATCAGATTCTTACTCATGCAGGTTACTCAACGTATCACGAATTAGTTTAAAATAAGAGCAACGTTTCCCAGAGAATTGGTTTTGACCATTCGGAGTGCGCTTGCATAAGCCACCAAATTTCTTACTACCGAACCTGATGGCTTTAACTCTTTCATTTCCTTGCCTCCTGGAAATGTGCTTTTAGAATTACGTTGAAACTTGTGTGAAGTGTAAAAATTTTGCACTGGCAAATATGTTAAATTTAGAATCCCTTGAACTACGAATCTTTAACGCAAAAATGAATAGTTTATTATCTGAAATTATTACTTTTTTAAAAAGCTCAGTCCAATTCAAATAGATCATTATTAATCAACATATTAAAATGTGAAAATTTTTTACTTCAGGGGCAAAACAAACGCCGTAAAAAGAGAAATTTCAAATTTCCTTTTTAAAATTACAATCAAATAAGATGTAAAATTTAGATTTAAGTATTTTTTATGGCTGTTGTAAAAATACTTCCTTACCGTAATTAGTTCGTCAAAACGATATTGTTTTTCTCAATAATCTTTCTCAGGTTAATCAAAGCATAACGCATTCTTCCCAAGGCAGTATTGATGCTAACATCTGTTTGCTCAGCAATTTCTTTAAAGCTTAAACCACTGTAGCAACGAAGATAAAGCACTTCTTTTTGTTCTTCAGGCAAGTATTCTATCAAAACCCTGATATCTTCATGAATTTGTTTTGTTACAAGCTCTTCTTCAAAGCTGGGATCACTAACTTTCAGGTTACTGATAATATCTTGTGAAGGCAATTTCGGCTCTGCAAAAGTTACTTTTTTTGCTTTCCTGAAGTGGTCAATCACAAGATTATGCGCGATTCGCATAACCCATTGAATGAATTTCCCCTCATCAGAATAGGCTCCTGATTTTAACGTGTTAATAACTTTAACAAAAGTGTCCTGAAAAATATCATCAGCCAGTTGTTTGTCCTTGACCATCACAAAAATGTAGGAATATATTCGGCTTTGATGTCGCTCGATAAGAATCTGTAAACTTGACGGATCGCCATCAAGAAAATCCCTAATGAGTTTCTGCTCACTGATAACTTCTTTTTTCATAGGAGAAAAATTTTTTAAAAGAAAAAAGTAAGCGTTTACTCTATAGGCACCCTCCTGTTTCTAAGGTTGAAAATTATTTTTTACTCCTGCAAATATAGGAGATAAAAGGAAATAGCCAAATTTATTTATAATTTTGTGCCCAATTTTTTTCAAAAATGATAGATATTAAGGGAATTAACCCAAAAGATTATATAGTTGTTGTTAAGTCGCGAGTTAACAATTTAAAGAACCTCAGTGTTGCAATTCCGAGGAAAAAACTGGTAGTTATAACAGGATTATCAGGCTCGGGAAAGTCTTCACTGGCTTTTGATACATTATATGCTGATGGTCAGAGGCGTTACGTTGAGAGCATGAGTTCTTATGCTCGTCAATTTTTAGGAAGGATGGATAAACCGGATGTGGATGCCATCCTGGGAATTGCTCCAGCCATCGCTATTGAACAAAAAGTCAAGACCAGGAACCCTCGCTCCACAGTTGGCACTTCTACTGAAGTTTATGAATACATCAAACTCTTGTTTGCCCGTGTTGGGAAAACGATTTCTCCGTTGTCGGGACAGGAGGTGAAGCGGCATTTTGTTTCTGATGTAACAGAATTTATTCTTTCTCTTCCATTAGAAACCGATGTGATGATTTTCGCTCCGTTGGAGATAACAAACGGAAGAAGTTTAAAACAACATCTACAAATACTTCTACAGCAAGGCTTTAGTAGAATCATGAGCCATGGGAAGGTTTACAAAATTGAGCCCCTGTTAGATGAAATTGGTGAAGAAACCAAGCCCAATAATTGCTACCTTATTATTGACAGAATTTCAATTGATGAGGATGACCCTGATTTAAAAGCGCGCATCGACGACTCGGTGCAAACTGCTTTTTATGAAGGAAAAGGTTATTTGAAAGTTTCTTATACGCTGGATGGTAAGAAAAAAAACAGGGAATTCTCCAATAAATTTGAATTGGATGGTATTCAGTTTGAAGAACCATCGGTAAATCTTTTCACTTTTAACAATCCTTTCGGAGCCTGTAAAACCTGCGAAGGATTTGGGACCATCATCGGTATTGACGAGAAGCTGGTGATTCCGAATCCAAAGCTTTCGGTTTATGAAGGGGCAGTGGCTTGCTGGAAAGGTGAAAAGATGGGCGAATGGAAGGAAGAACTTATCCGTAATGCCTATAAATTCGACTTTCCCATTCACAAACCTTATTTTGAGCTTACAACAGAACAAAAAGAACTACTTTGGAACGGCAACGAATATTTTGGAGGCATCAACCGGTTTTTCGAATCGGTTGAAGAACAAGCATATAAAATCCAGTACCGGGTCATGCTTTCGCGTTACCGTGGAAAAACAACCTGTCCTGAATGTAAAGGCACCCGGCTCAGAAAAGATGCCAATTATGTAAAGGTGGGAGGCAAAACCATTTCCCAGCTCGTAGAAATGCAACTGAACGAAGCACTGGAATTCTTTAAGAATCTTAAGTTCAATGAACATGATTCTAAGGTTGCCAAACGTCTTTTGATAGAAATCACCAACCGCTTGCAATTCTTAAATGATGTAGGCCTTGGTTATCTGACGCTAAATCGTCAGTCGAACAGCTTGTCGGGTGGTGAATCGCAACGCATCAATCTTGCGACATCACTGGGAAGCTCACTGGTAGGTTCGATGTACATTCTTGATGAGCCAAGTATCGGACTTCATCCACGAGATACACACCGCCTGATAAATGTTTTGCAATCCCTGCGTGATTTAGGAAATACTGTTATTGTGGTGGAACATGAAGAAGAAATCATCAAAATAGCCGATGAAATTATAGACATTGGACCCGATTCAGGAGAACATGGCGGAGAACTGGTTTTCCAAGGCCGTTATGACGAACTGAAAAACAATGATATAAGCTACACTGCTCTTTATCTTACGGGAAGGAAAACTATTGAACTTCCGGCACACAGAAGAAATTGGAAAGATTTCATCACGGTGAAAGATGCTTTTCACCATAACTTAAAGAATATCAGTGTAAAATTCCCATTAAACACATTGACAGTCGTTACCGGAGTAAGCGGATCCGGAAAATCTACTTTGGTTCGGGACATTTTATATGCTTCATTAAAAAGGCATTTGGGTTCGGAAGTAAATTCTGACAGTCATGCAAGCACGTTGGAAGGTGAATTGAGAAGAGTTCAGTCTGTAGAATACATTGATCAGAATCCTATTGGTCGTTCTTCACGTTCCAATCCAGCAACTTATTTAAAAGCTTTTGATGATATCAGGCAACTATTTGCAAATCAATCGCTGGCTAAGCTCCGCGGCTATAAACCCGGTTACTTTTCTTTTAATATCCCCGGGGGTCGCTGCGAGCAATGCGAAGGTGAAGGTGTTATCAAAGTGGAAATGCAGTTCATGGCCGATATTTACTTGAAATGTGAATCCTGTCATGGAAAGCGCTTTAAAGATGAAGTACTGGAAATTAAATACAAA
>CAZGZO010000218.1:0-4961 GCA_964529695.1 uncultured Lentimicrobiaceae bacterium | reverse complement strand
GAAAATGAACCCACCGGCGGATTCAGACAAACCATTGCCGGTGCCGGCAGGCGATAATTCCTGCTGGATGCACGCTGCTTCAAATATGCTGGCTGGTGCAGGATATGGTACCGGAACAACTTTACAGGCACGTGCAGATAATATCTTTAGTGAAATGGATACCCACTATGGAACAGCCAATGGTGGGTGGATTGACGCTGCACTTCAGTGGTGGCTGGCATCACCAAACAACACATGGACTACAAATCCTTATACGGTAGTTACTGTGTATGGGAATAAAACCAAAGTACCCTGGGCAAATACGAATGGCGCCATGGATATCGGCAATTATTTACGCACTTGTGATATGGTGGGCATCAGCATTAGCTGGCCCTCAAACACGGGGGCGTATGGAGGCCATGCGATTACCGGATGGGGAGATGACATTAAAAACACAGGAGCTCTTACTTCCGATCCCAGCCAGATACGAGTAACGGATTCAGATACAGATAATGGTGGTGATGTACAGGCTTATAATTACGACAATTATACCAATCCCAATCCTGGCGGCCCAAACGCTGGGAATGGCTGGTATTTTAACTATGGAACACCTCATCCCTTTATTAAACACATTGTCACGCTATCGCGGTCAACCACACCTGGGAAGAACAGCGTTATAGTGACTGGTTCGTACCAGATTCATCAGAAATCGAAAGTATCAGCTACTGACCTTCACTATCGTGTTGGTACTGATGTTGATATCCTCACTTACAGAACCTGGCTCGATTGGAAAGACGGAACGCCAAAAATCACGGAGGCGCAGCCACGCCATGAGCTGACAGTGGATTGGGATTTTACAAAGAAGAAAGTCCCGCAATGTACCTGGGTCACCATTAACACGGAGTTTGTGGAACCATCCTGGAATTCCATCTCCTATCACGACGTTCACTTTACCTATCCCGAAGGAAAAGTGGTCAAGTTACCCGATTTAACATGGAAGATGGAAACACCGGAGATTCCAAATGCAGATACAATACCCAACGTAACCGGAGGCTATGTTATTGGTAGCTTTGACGTTTATGATACCGCTGCGACGGAAGAGCCGGTAATTCGTTATCGCTTTGTGCATCAGTATCTTTACAACCAATCTCCTGAAGAGCACACCCTTCTGTTGAGTGGCACTCCCGGATACCAGATCAGAAATGTGAGATTTACCCATAGTTATGGTCATCCCGCCCTTGAAAAGCTATGGCAGACCGATGAAAAATGGATGACTTATGAAAAAGATACAACGCGCGTGTTGGGTAAAGAACCCCTGAAGATAGCCGTAGACTGGAAAGGCAGATTGCCCTATCCGGAAGGCGACCGTTGAATCTGTCTAAAATAAACTCAAATGTAATGAAGTTAGAGCGTCTCCTCTTGGAGGCGCTTTTTTTGAAGCTTAAGCAAGGAAAATCCTTGATTATCTTCCTAATAATGCGTAACTTCGAAGAAAACGTAAGCCATGGAAAATTTTATCAATAAGGAGGCTTGCACACAATGCAGATTGTGTTACGAAGTCTGCCCTTGCCACATTTATGGCATCAACGAAAAAAACGAAGTTTACATTATCCCCGAAAGGGAATCGATCTGCCTGGCCTGCGGCCAATGCATGGCAATATGTAAACCAGAGGCCATCCAAGTTGACAGCCTTTCCTATGAAAATGATTTCTTCGACCTGCCGGAACATTCAGTCCACTATAAAGATTTTATCAATTTTCTTTCCAACAGGCGCTCTGTCCGCAATTTCAAAAGCAAACCTATTCCGGATGAAGAGATGAATAAAATATTGGATTCCATCGCCTTTGCACCTAACGGGGCATCACCTGAAAAAATGAATATCACCGTCATCAACAACCGGGCAAAAATTGAAGAATCGCTTCCCTATTTTGTTGAATTTCTGGACAATCTAGTCCATTGGATGGAGAGCCCTATGACTTCTTTTTTGATTCAACACAGGAATAAACCCGAAACTTTTAACACGGTAAAAAACCATCTGTATCCTATTTTAAAGATGGGAAATTACAAATTGGAAAATGGTGATCGTATCACACGAAATGCGCCGGCACTTTTGATATTTCATGCGCAAATCGGAGCCGAAGAACATACAAATAACTCGCTGATTTATGCAACGTATGCTATGCTTGCGGCACATTCGATGGGTTTGGGAACAACCATGATAGGCATCATTCCACCTGCTATAAACCGGATGCAAAAACTGAAGAGATTTTTTAAAATACCAGCTGACCACGAGGCTGTTATGTCACTAATAATTGGTTATCCAAAGTATTCATATCAGAAAGCTATCAAAAGAAGAAGCCATAAAATCCATTGGCTTGCCTGAATCAATCGCAAAATAAAACCCTTTTTCGATCCATTCTACCGGCGAACAGGATTAGTCCTATTTTTGTAAAAATTTTTGGATGTGAAAAATAACGACAAAACCTACGGCGCCACGCGGGAAGAAAAGATAGCGGCTTTCGGGCGCCTGCTGGATATAATGGATGACTTGCGAACGGGTTGTCCCTGGGACAAAAAACAAACACTCGAAAGTCTTCGCTATTTAACATTGGAAGAAGTTTATGAACTCTCAGATGCTATTCTTGATAAGGATATGGATGATATCAAGGAAGAACTTGGCGACTTGATGATGCACATGGTTTTTTATGCGAAAATTGGTTCGGAACAGAAAGCTTTTGACATTAAAGATGTGTTAGAAGGCATTTCCGAAAAACTGGTTTACCGCCATCCGCACATTTACGGGGATGTAAATGCAGCCAGTGCCGATGAAGTTGCTGAAAACTGGGAGAAACTCAAACTGAAAGAAGGTAAGAAATCGGTGCTTTCCGGCGTCCCTGAATCTTTGCCTTCCTTGCTGAAAGCATACCGCATGCAGGAAAAAGTAAAAGGCGTCGGCTTTCAATGGAAAAACCATGGCCAGGTTTGGGATAAAGTGATGGAAGAACTTGAGGAGTTGAAAGACGAAATAGAAAATAATGGCTCGCATGATCGCATCGAAGATGAATTCGGCGACTTGCTTTTTGCTTTAACCAACTATGCACGTTATGTCGGCATCAATCCCGACGATGCATTAGAACGCACCAACCGAAAGTTTTACAGGCGATTCCGTTTTATCGAAACGGAATCACAAAAAGACGGAAAGTCCATTGAAGAAATGAATCTGGACGAGATGGACAGTTATTGGAATAAAGCCAAAAATCTCGAATAATTATACTGAAAAATGGCAACTGAAATACAACTCCAATCAGTGATAACCTGTCCGCATTGCGGGTTTAGCAAGGAAGAAACCATGCCTGAGAATGCATGTCAGTATTTTTATGAATGCACAAATTGCGGGCAGCTTTTAAAACCTAAAAAAGGCGATTGCTGTGTTTTTTGTTCCTACGGAACAGTTAAATGCCCGCCCAAGCAAAAAGGAGAATCCTGCAAGTGCTAGAAATACTTCATTTTAAATAAGGAAACTAAACTTTATTATTCCTCTTTCTCTTTAGGTTCACCAAAGCTAACGCCAAAACCTTTTGCACGCTGAATCAAAGGATGTTCTGGAGGTACCAGATTCAATTTTCCGCCCACTTCACTTAATGGAATATCATTGATATCATCACCATCCTTCATCACCATTTTCCCGTAGTCTTCATTGGCAATGAGATCCACGGCACGGGCACCATATCTTGAAGCAAGAACACGATCCATGGGTGACGGGCTCCCACCACGCTGGATATAGCCTAAAATAGTATTTCTAGTTTCTACGCCGATACCATCTTCAATTTTATTGGCAATGTGAGCCGCTGCCGAAGTTTTTCCAGGCTTCTTAATACCTTCTGCAACCACAACAATCGAGTAAGGTTTCCCTGATTTCATTCTTTTTTTCAGATATCTGTTCACGGATTTCATATCGTAGCCTAATTCAGGAATCAGGATTACATCACCGCCACCGGCAACACCTGCGTACAAAGCCAGCCAACCGGCATGATGCCCCATCACTTCTATCACCATGATGCGCTTGTGGGAGTTGGCTGTGGAATGCAACCTGTCAATGGCATCCGTAGCAATAAGCAAGGCAGAATCAAACCCGAAAGTCTGATCAGTCCCCCAAACATCGTTATCAATGGTTTTAGGAATGCCGATGATATTCAGGCCCTGTTCTGCCAGCAAAGCAGCTGTTTTCATCGTTCCGTTTCCGCCAATACACACTATCGCGTCAAATCCGGCTTCGAGGTAATTCCGTTTTATTTTTTCCGGCTTTTCATTGGCCACCTGATGATGTTTCTTAAAAGGCTTCTCCCGGGAAGTACCCAGAATAGTTCCTCCAAGTGTCAAAATCCCTGATACTGAGGATTCATCCAGTGGAATATAATCCTTTTCCAGAAGTCCCAGATATCCCGAAGAGATACCCACCACTTCCATTCCGTAGTTTAAAATTGCTGTTTTACCAACGCCTCTAATGGCCGCATTTAGCCCCGGGCAATCACCACCAGCTGTTAAAATTCCAATCTTTTTAGGCTTTGCCATGTTTAGTTATCTTAAAATTTCAATAATAAACAAATTTACTAATTTTGATCTTTTCAGGGCTTCTCCCGTTTTTAAAATTTACCTGTTACGACATGAAAAAACAACAAATTGCTTTTCACTGGAAGATTCTTATCGGTATGGCCCTGGGTGTTCTTTGGGGACTGATGGCCGTTCAGATGCATTGGATCCAGTTTACAGACTTCTACATCAAACCTTTCGGAACTATCTTCATTAACCTACTGAAACTGATTGCCGTTCCATTGATTATCGTATCATTAATCAGCGGTGTAAGCAGCCTGACAGATATCTCCAGACTTTCAAGAATCGGGCTTAAAACACTGGGATTATATATTTTAACAACGGTCATAGCTATCACCGTTGGGCTCATATTGGTGAACTTCACTGATCCT
>CAZGZO010000217.1:0-5006 GCA_964529695.1 uncultured Lentimicrobiaceae bacterium | reverse complement strand
AACGCTAACCCCAAACATCATAATAACAAATCTAAATCAAAATCGAAGTCTAAATCGAAATCTAAAGATGGAAACCATACTCGAGATAAATAATCTGTACAAAAACTACGGAAAGTTAAAGGCCGTGCAGAATCTTTCGCTGAAAGTGGAAGCGGGGACAGTCTTTGGTTTACTTGGCCCTAATGGTAGCGGTAAGACAACCACGCTGGGCATTGTGCTTGATGTAGTTCGAAAAACCAAAGGAGATTTTTCCTGGTTTGGAAAAGCTCCGGGGAGTGAAGCAAGGAAGAAGATAGGGGCCATCCTCGAAGGTCCTGCGTTTTACCCCTACCTTTCTGCAAAGGATAATCTTCGTATTGCAGCGCGCATCAAAAATGCACCTTACAGTAAAATTGATGAGGTGCTGGAAACAGTGAACCTGGCTGACCGTAAAGATGATAAATTCCAGAATTATTCTCTGGGTATGAAACAGCGGCTGGCCATTGGTGCAGCCTTACTTTCTGATCCTTATGTGCTGGTCTTGGATGAGCCTACCAACGGACTCGATCCGCAAGGGATTGCAAATGTAAGAGACCTCATTTTTAAAATTTCGGGTGAAGGAAAAACCATTATTCTGGCAAGCCATCTTTTAGATGAAGTTCAGAAAGTGTGTACACATTTTGCAGTGTTGAATAAGGGGAAGAACGTTTATACCGGAAGTGTGGATGAAGCATTGTCGAATAAAGAAATGGTCGAAATTTCATCTCCCAACCAGGACCGCCTGGTGCAACTGGTCGACAAGTATGAATACATCACTGATTACAAGGTTAGAAACGGAAAAGTAATCGTTCATTTGAGCCAAGGTAAAACGGCCCTTGATTTAAATTCCTTCCTGGTATCCAATGGATTGGTGGTTTCACATTTGATGACGGCAAAAAAGAATCTCGAAGAACAATTTTTGGAAATCTTATCACAAACATCATGATCAGATTATTTACTATAGAATGGGTTAAACTGCGCAGATATCGTGCCTTTCAGGTGCTAACAGGTCTCTATTTTTTGATTGTGCTGGTGGTATGTTCCAGCGGTATGCTGTTTCTCGAATATCTAAAACACAAAGGGGTTCAGTTTCATGATATCGATCCTACTATTTTGCCGATTTACCATTTTCCTTATGTGTGGCAAAATTTGGCTTATGTCGCTTCAAAACTGAAGTTAATACTAGCCTTTATTGTAATTCTTTCCATTACCAATGAAATTTCGTATAAAACTTTGCGCCAAAACATTATCGACGGTCTGACACGGTTTGAATTCATGCTTTCCAAGCTGTCGATGATTTTTGTGCTCAGCTTAGTCAATACTTTGCTGGTTTTTGCGATTGGCCTTGTAACCGGACTCATTTATTCACATGACCGGAGTCTTTCGGTGATTTTCAGCGATACGCAATATCTGCTGGCCTTTTTCTTCAATATTTTCGCTTTCCTGGTGTTTGCCATGTTCATTGCCATGCTCATCAGGCGGACTGGTGTTGTGATTATTTTCCTGGCCATGTACACGGTTATTATCGAGCCTATCATTACAGCAATATTTGCCAATGCGCCGCTACCCCCGATTTATGCAAAACTGGTACCGTTTTTCCCAAGGGAAGCCATCACAAATCTGATTCCTAATCCGTTTCCCCAGTTTATTCTACGGGAAATGCAGGATTATATCTCTTTTTCAAACTGGGCTATTGCATTAGGAGAGATGTTGCTTTTCCTGGCGCTTATCTTTTTGATGTTGAAGCGGAAAAAGACAATTTAAAGATTTGCAAAAATGAGCCAGTGATTCAGCTGGAATGAATTTGTAACGTTTTTATTCAGACTATTCAAAGGGCTCCTTCGGTAGTTTTTTCAGATTACGAACATATCTTTTGTTGTTATAACCTTTGCCATGTTTAGCAGCTTCAAATATTTCGAGGACAAGACATTGTCCTATAAGCTGTTTGGATTCAAATTCACTAAATCCAAGCCCTAAGAGGCGATTCAGTGTTTGGCCTGTTTCAGGCGGATCATTCGCGTTAATTTGATTGTCAATAACCTCAAACAACTGTTTTCTGAGAATTTCATTTGTTTCCATTATATGATATTTTCAGTTTTTTATGTATTTATTTGATTACAAATATAATGTATGAAACGGTATAGAATGTCTTGGTACTTTCATGCAGCTTTTCTCCATCCAATTGGGTACTGGTGTGCATGCTAAGCGTGCTCTCTTCCTACCCTTGTTGCAAATATGGATGTATTGTAAAATTTGATATTAAAAAACTTCCCGGTTAAGAATTCTGCCAAATACTTTCGTATAATAGCAAATTAAAAATCGTCAGGTTCAGAAATTCCTGACATTGCATTCTGATATTTTATCACAAAAAAAAGATTATGTTATATAAGTTATCACTCTTTATACACGTCAGTGCTGTTATAGTGCTTTGCGGAGCCATGGCTGTCGAATGGCTGCATGTAATAAATTTCCGCAGGACGGATGATTTTGAAACCGTTTTGAAATCAGTTACGGGTTATTCAAAGTTAAACATGATTGGATCTATTGCATTATTGCTGATTTTAGTCCCCGGACTTTATATGATGATTGCGGTTTGGAACGGAGTAGCCTGGGCAAGTGCCGGCTTCGTTGGATTTATTCTGATGGGAGCCTTCAGTGGGAGCATTACCAGCCGGAAAATAAAAAACATAAAAAAGACGCTTGCCAGCGAAAACATGATGGGGCCAAAACTAAAATCATCTTTAGCAGATAAATCGCTCCTGTTTTCGATTCAAATAAGGACAACCTTGTTATTCGGAATTATTTACCTGATGACAGTAAAACCCGGCCTGACAGGCACAATCGTTGCGTTGGTAATTTCGCTGGCTCTGGGTTTCGTTCCTTTAAATATTAAAAGCGCTTGAAGATTCCGGTACCTTTCTGAGAAGACGATTGGGTTTGCTTAAAAATATTGTAGTTTTCCCTCACAAGTTATAAAATTGCGAGAGTGGGGTTCCACCTCTTGCATAACTCCCACCTAACTCCGACGTTCCTCCGGCTCATGTCCGACTGACTCGTCCTGATTTTGGTTTACAAATTTATTGATTGACTAGTCCTAAAAAAGCGTTACAGGATTAGACAATGATAAATTAATTATGATAAGCGTCAACCCGATCGGGTTGATGCTTATTTTTTCTATACGTATTAATTATCACATTTTCTTGTTTATACATTTGGTTTGGGGTAAGCATTTCACAGGATAAATGGGGCCGGATCGCATTGTATTTTTCAATGCTTTCCTTAACTAGCCCCCGCATCATAGCTGTATTCATATTGTAATCTTCCAACAAAAATTCTTGTTTGAGTATGCCATTGACCCTTTCTGCTACTGCATTGGCATATGGATTATAACTTTCTGTCATTGAGCATTTAATCCCACACTTTTTCAGTTGTTTCTTTTATTCATTACAGCAATACTTTATCCCCCTGTCAAAATGATGGATTAAGGCAGCTCCAGGATAGCCGCTTTTCGCAGACTCTATGATAAATACCATCAGCGGGTTTATTCCTTTGCTTTATTTCTGACCCGGTCCGAGTTACTGGCCGAAGAAGTTACCCAGGAGATTTTTATTAGGATATGGATGCACCGTGAAGAGCTCCCGGAAATATTGAATTTCGAGGCGTGGTTTAAAACGCTGGTTCGAAATCAATCCTATAAGTTCTTAAACCGGTTGGCACGCCAACGGCTTTTTTTACAGGAAATAGCCCAAAAAGAAAAGAAAAGCGGGAATTTCACAGAAGATAGTGCGGTATCCCACGAGTACGAACATTTTTTAGAAGAAGCCCTGTTGCAATTACCTCCACAACAAAGGAAAGTATTTGTGCTGAGCCGACAGGAGGGAATGAAACATGAGGATATCGCCAGTCAAATGGGGCTTAGCATTTATACAATTAAAAACCATATGAAAGCTGCGCTTCACAATATCCGGGTTTTTTTGAAAGAACACTGTGATTCTTGTTTTTAGTATCCTGTTCCTGATGTTTAGTTCAACAGCAATCTCTTGAGGGAATTGGTCAATAAAATAATTTCTTATATCACGCTAGCCCTTTTTTTGTTCCCTTGAGTCTTTTAATCAGAAGAGAACACTTCTTTATGAATATATGATATTGTATGAAAACCTATCGTTTATATACTTTATTTCAACGTTACCTGGAGCAATCAGCCAGTCCGGAAGAGGGAAATAGATTTTTTAAGGCGCTGATTGATCCTTCCAATGCCGACCTATTAAAAAAATGGATTGGCGATTGCTGGGAAAAAGAATATCTGTATGAAAATTTATACCCCAGGCCATCACAAGAACTCTACAAGTCGATCAGGAAAGCAATCAAAACAAAGAAAATCATTCTTTTCTTTTCCTCTCCATATCATGTAGCAGTTGCGGTTCTAATTATTGCCGCATTGTTTTCAGGAGATTATTTTATACAGGTTGAATATCAAAGAGGTAGCCATAAAACACTTGTTCAAGTTAAGGTTTTAAAGGCATCTGATTTTAGTCCGGCCAGAATAAGATTAACCAACAGGGACCTCCTTTTAGAAAACCTGAAACAGGGTTCACTGACATTGCATAAAAACTTTGTTCTTCTAGACCTTGCCAAAGGGCAAAACCAAAGCAATGGAACCACAGTAAAAAGGACCTACATCACGCTTTCCAATCCAAGAGGTAGCAAAACGATTTCAATTACTTTGTCTGATGACTCAAAGGTACAACTTTGAAGATTTTTTAGTTTGAAAAACAAAATTTTAAATTATGCAAAACAAAATTCATCAAAACAACATTCATTTTAGACAAAACCTTTCGTTCTTTTTTGTATTAATTGCACTTTTAATTCTTCAGGGTACAGCATTCGCTCGGAAGAGGGTTTCAAAAAAAACCACAACAGTCGGGTACAAATATCCTGAATACATGCTCAACACGTTAATATACCGTAATATTGGGCCCTTCCGGGGC
>CAZGZO010000216.1:0-5015 GCA_964529695.1 uncultured Lentimicrobiaceae bacterium | reverse complement strand
GTGATCAGCAAAAGGCCTTGAATCCCAGTGTGCCAGCAACAAAACGCGATTGGGGTTGTTGGGCGAAAAAGAAGCAATGATATTCTGTCCTTTCCGCATCACCCCATCATAAGTCCGGGCCTGAAACTGCTGGACAATTACCGTATCGCTCCACTGTTTTAGTTTCTGGACCATCCAGTCCTCACATTCCTGATGAGCTTTGGTCCCAGGAACCCGAGGGCCGAAGGAAACCTGTTTGGCCACATACGCATAAGCCGAATCCGCATTAAAATTCGGGGCAACATGACTGGGCTCTTTATCACTTGGCTCGGCTTCCGAACTATGGCTCGAATGACTGAATCCACAGGACGTCAGCGTAAAGGTAAAGGCTACCAACACCGCAAATAGATTCACTTTTCTAAAGTGGCCGGTTGTATTCATGATAATGATGAATTTAATTGTTTTTCATTTTAAAAAAGCAAATCTTCAATAGGTTTCCGCACCCGTTCCCTGTGTTCACGCCTGTAAAATGCTGCGTTGAGTTGCTTGTCATCTCCATGGTAACCAAAAACTGTTACCGAAACCGGTTCATATTCGTCCGAAATGGAAAACAACTCAATCACTTTTCTGTGGTCAAATCCGCTCATCTCGTGTGCAATCATGCCCAGATGAAAAGCTTCCAAAACCATGGCAAAAACGGCCTGTCCCAAATCATATTGTGCCGTCGGGTTGATTTTTCCATTGTGTTCCTGGTGCTTTTTTGCCAGGTTCAAAACCAAAACCGGAGGGACTTCGTTCACCCATTCCTTGTTCCAGTCGTCCAGCGCCTCGTAAATTTTTTGATATTTTTCGTCGCCTTTTTGACCGATAATAAACCGCCAGGGTTGCTCGTTACTTGCTGAAGGTGACCACCTTGCAGCCTCAATCAGGCTCAAAACCTTGTGTTCCTCCACTGCCTGCGTGCTAAAAGCTCTCGGGCTCCACCTCTTTCTGATTAAAGGAAATATGTCTAAGTTGTCTTGTCCATTTTGACTCATAAGAAAATACTTTTCGACAAAGGTACGAATAAGTAATTTTTTGTGTGATGCCTCTTTAGGTTAAAAAAAAACAAAAAACCAATCGTGTCAGGAAAACTTTCAATTATGGACAAAAGTCCTTTCTATGCTTGGGTTTTATTAACCCAGGCATTCCTGACTGCCGTCAGGCAAGTAATACCTGGGTTAATAATTAATCCAAGATCAGGGCTTTAGCCCAAAACTTCACTTTTCTGAATATCAAGTGTTCTGTTTTTTTTCTGGCAACTCATAAATTTTATTCTCCTCGGATAACAGTGATGAAAGATCTATTTATTACCTGATTCTTAGATGAATATTTAATTGAAGCCCACTTCGTTTTAAACAACACCAAAATAAATAATCCTGAATACGAGCAAATGTTTACTTTTGAACAATCTTAAAAAAATGTACTCAGTAATCCTCAATATTCACATCTGGACAAGCGCGCTGTTTATGCTTGTGTCTCTCGTGCTGACCTTTCTGCTGATTCGCGGCACCATAAAGCGAGACAGCATATATACCCGCAATTTCGTCTATCTCGAAAATTCGTTTATTGTACTGCTTTACCTGGGACTTATTCTGGGAATTACTTTGTACCTGATGATGCCCGCCAACCGCTATCAAATGAATTCGGCTGCCGAAGTCGGTCACATCATGTCCTTGCGTTTCTGGTCGGTCGAGCACTTCAGCGTCATGCTGTTTGCCGTGGTGCTGGCACAAATCGGAAAAATCTTCACCTCCAAGTCGCACTCCGACCGCAACAAATTCAAATACGCGCTCATCTATTACGGTTTCGCCACGCTTATTACGCTGACTTCCATGACCTTTTACATGATTTACAAAGGATAAACTCCTTGATTAACAAGCTTATTCGTGGTTTTTTCTAGGGCAGCTTAACGGGCTGTACGCTATAGTCCTCGCCGCAAAAGGCAGTTCAGCTAAGCGGCCTTCAGGAGCTCCCGTGTCGCTCTGCCCGCCGCAGCTTCACATGCTTTTGCGTCTCCGGGCTGCCGCTTCCATCCCGGCTGCATTTCCGGCTTCGGTAGAGCTGCGGTAAAGAAAATAAATGCGGCACCTCACATGTTGCGAGTATGCTGGTGGTGGAAAAGAATTGTCCTCCTGAACGAAGTGAAGGATATAATTTTTAAAAAGAGATTCTTCTCTCCACTACGTTCCAATCAGAATGACAAAATATAATTTTTGGACAAGCAAAGAAATGACCATCTTTTTTAGAAGGAACAATCTTTATTTATCAAAGATGGCCACCACGCGTGCTGGAGCTGCTGAAGCCCCCACAATTTTCAGAGGAAAAACAGCAACTTTGAAACCCTCGTACGGCAGCGCATCCAAATTTACCAGTTGTTCCATATGGTAATATTCTGCGTGTTGCCCCACCAAATGCGCTTCCCAAAAGAATTCTTTGTTACCGGTCTCTTTTGCTTTTTGCATCATGTAAGGTAATGGTAAATCCCATCCCCAGGAATCAATACCCATGACTTTTATTCCTTTGTCAATCAGCCATTTTGTGGCCTCTGCGCTCATTCCGGTTCCAACCTTATGAAAATCTTTGGTTCCGTTAAATTTGTCTCTTCCGGTTTTTACTAAAACAATCATGCCCGGCTTCAGATTCAGTTTGTTTTTTGTCAAAAAACCTTCAATATCGGCTATGGTAATCGGGTCAAAATCAGCTTTATGCTTCATATCAATAACTAAACCATCACCAAAACACAATTCCAACGGCATTTCATCGATTGTTTTGGATTTCTTGCCGTTTGTTTTCGGAGCATAGTGCCATGGAGCATCTATATGGGTTGCGGCATGAACACCCATTTTCTGAATCGTATCATCTGCCCAGCCAATAAAATCTTTCGGATATAACTTAAAGGGTAAACCCATAATTCGGATAAACCACTTTGCTTTTTGATGAGGTTTATGCTTGATTTTGATTCTCATAAACCAGGGATCTTCCTTGTTGTACCGGATGGGTTTAGATAAATCGACAATCTTCATCTTTTCATGTTTCATTAAGGAATAACGTTATATGCTTATTTTTAGCGTGTTACTTTGTCTCTCTCTGATTTGAAATTCCTATAAGTGAGCGTATTTATTTATCTCAAGTATTGTATCCCCAATAAGCTCCTTTTAACCGGAATTTTAAATATCCTGATAATCATCGGAATGATACCAGTCCTCAAAATCTTTTTTGTTTTCAAATTTAATCAAAACTGTCCTTGTATAATCCCATTTTCCTTCAAGAACCAGTGGTTCATTGTCAACAGATAAATACGTACCCTTGTATTTTTTGAAAACTGCTTCTGATTTATCGAGATATTTTCGATACTCAAGGGTATCGTCTATTCTAATTCTGTGCAATAAAGTATTAATCCCTATTAATTAGTTGTCAATTCACGTTACGGGTTAATATTGGCCACGAATTCCGAATTTTCAATAATATACCACTACTGATGCATAGAATTATTAAAAAATTAAGAGAACTTTTCAAAAAGATCCTTCAACAATCGTTCTGCCTTTTTAAAATCCTTCTCGCTAACCCGAATTTCAGCCTCAAAATAATCGGCCAGTGGCGCTTGTGCCTGGCTCTCTTTGATGTCTGCCTGATAATCAATACCATTATCATTCAGGCAAATCTCTTCTTTTCTGAATAATTCCCTGTCATAACTGGCACTGTGAAAAATGTAATTTGTTGGCATTTTTATGTTGATTTTGAATTATCAAATTAAGAAATATGTTTGTCCAATTAGGATCTAAACTTTTGGGTTTGTAGCAACGAATTTAGAAATCTCCCCGGAAAATTGTCCTCGAATGGTCTGAGTTTTTCCAAAATCTCAAATTCGTCAATCCATATTCGATATTTTCCACCCTCTAACCTTTTCACCTTTTTACCCTTCAACCTTTTGATCTAAGATTTTTCCACGACAACAGCCTCATCATCGTATTTATGTCGTTTTCCAATTACAAATCCACACTGTCCCAGACGTTTTTATAAAGGTTAATAAAATTAACTCATAATTTTACGCAATCGATTTAAATTTATATTTTTACACCCTGAAAAAAATTAAACACGTTACAGAATCTATTACGTTATGGACAAAAGCATTGGAAAGATTAAAGCTGACTTAAACAGCTATGGCATTAACAACGTTAATGAAATTGTTTACAACCCTTCTTACGATGAGCTTTATGAGGAAGAAACCCATGCGGGTCTGAATGGTTTTGAGAAAGCTCAGAAAACCGAACTCGGCGCATTGAATGTGATGACCGGACGATTTACCGGTCGTTCCCCTAAGGATAAGTACATTGTTTATGATGACTTTACAAAAGAAAATGTTTGGTGGTCGGATCAGGCTAAATCTTCAGACAACAAACCGATTGATAAAGAAGTTTGGGAAAAAATGTATCACATTGGTACAGATGAACTTAGTGGCAAACGCTTGTTTGTGATTGACGGTTATGCAGGTGCCAATGAAAACACACGGATGAAAGTCCGGTTTATTGTTGAGGTCGCCTGGCAGGCTCATTTTGTGAGAAATATGTTTATCCGTCCTGCTGAGGAAGAACTGGAAAATTTCACACCTGATTTTGTTGTTCTGAATGCCTCAAAGACCGTGAACAACGATTGGAAAAACATGAAACAAGCCAACGGAAAGCCACTGAATTCAGAAGTATTTGTTGCGTTTAACCTGGCAGAAGGGAAAGCCGTTATCGGAGGGACCTGGTATGGAGGAGAAATGAAAAAAGGTATTTTCTCCATCATGAATTACTATCTGCCGTTGAAAGGAATTGCCGCTATGCATTGTTCTGCCAATGTAGGTAAGGATGGTGACACCGCCATTTTCTTCGGACTTTCCGGTACAGGAAAAACAACCCTTTCCACCGATCCCAATCGGGCACTCATAGGAGATGATGAGCACGGCTGGGATGATGAAGGTATCTTTAATTTTGAAGGCGGATGCTATGCCA
>CAZGZO010000215.1:0-5053 GCA_964529695.1 uncultured Lentimicrobiaceae bacterium | reverse complement strand
GCAGCACAGTGTCCCAACCTGGGGTTTTCGGTTTCAGGAAAAAGAAAATTGGGAAAAAAGACTGGACAAAGATTTTGTTGCTCAATACAGGCCAAAAATTGCGGAGATGCGTAAAATAAAAAAAGGCGCAGATTACATTTCTGAAGAGGGGAAAATCTTTAAAAATGAAGATATTACTGTGGACGGCCGTCCGCCCAGGTCTTTTGCTTACTGTTCTGATACATTGTATGATAAAAGCATTGTTTCACATCTGAAAAATGTGAATTTGCTTTATCACGAAGCTACTTTTGATTCTGCTACATCTCAGAAAGCGATGGAAAAAATGCATGCTACTGCAGCTCAGGCCGCTAATATTGCTAAAATGTCTGGAGCCGAGAAATTACTTCTTGGCCATTTCTCTGCAAGATTTCCTAATTTGTCACATTTGCTGGAAGAAGCACGTGACATTTTTCCTGAAACACTTGTAAGCAAACAGGGTAGTACTTACGAAGTTTAATATTGATTATCTCAGCTTATTTGTCGTGAGGTTTCTACTCAGATTCAGCGACTTTCTTTAACCGTTTGAGTCCTGTTTTCAGAGCAGGTTTCATAGAATTTCTTATAACAATTCCAAGCCACCTTCCGAAAGGATAATGAAGATTCAAGACCTGAAACTTCCATTTAACATAAGTCTTGGTCCCGTTTCCGGAAAGATGCCATTCTTGTATAGCTCCTTGTTTCTTTCCAAACCAAAGTGTAGCTTCCAGGTAACTGTTCGGCTTACTTTTCTCAATAACAAGCTTCCGTAAAATGCTATCACCTTTTACCCAGTATCGTGTGGCTCCAACACCTTGTGACGGTTCCGGAATGGAATCCGGTGTGACAGAGTCGTTTTTAAAAGGATACCAAAGCTTTTGATTATGAAGGTTATTGATTTCACTAAAAACGGTTTTTGCCGGAGCCTGAATTTCTTCCGATGCACTTATAACAACATGGCTTGAGAGGAAGAGCGGGAAGATGAATAAAATACCTAATATTACTGCAAGCCCTATGAGTACATTTTTCAGCAAGCCCATTCCTGAATTCGAATCTTTTTCTGCCATTTTATCAATTATAATTTTTATCTGAAAGCTTCTTTCAGATTATTGCACGCTATTTCGATAGTTTTTCTGGGAGCTGCCAGATTCATTCGCTGAAATCCCTGGCCACCCGGACCAAATATAGCTCCCGGACTTAGCCCTAAATTTCCTTCAAAGATAAGTTTCCTTCTGATTTCTTTGTCGGTCATGCCCATTTTTCTAAAATCAATCCAAGCCAGGTATGTAGCTTCCATATCAATAACATCCAGTTCAGGTAATTCCGACTTTATAAATGATGACAGATAATCAAAATTTCCCTTTACATATTGCATGAGTTGATCAACCCAGGACGCTCCGTTTTGATAAGCTGCTGTGGTAGCAGCATACCCAAAAAGATTTCCATGAGAAACATGTATCTGATTTAAAAATTTCACAAACTTTTCTCTCAAATCCTGATTTTGAATAATAGCTGAAGACGTAGATAAACCAGCAATATTAAAAGTTTTACTGGGAGCAATGAAAGTAACCGTCATTTCAGCAATTTCTTCAGATAAAATAGCCGTGGGGATATGGTGATAACCTGGGATTATCAAGTCATTATGAATTTCATCAGAAATGATGATTACGTTATTTCTAACGCAAATTTCACCTAGCGTTTTTAGCTCTTCAGGACTCCAGCACCTTCCCACAGGATTGTGCGGACTTGATAACAAAATCATCTTTGCTTCCTTTGCTTTGCTTTCTAAGTCATTGAAATCAATAGAATATTGCCCGTCCTTTAAAATCAACTGGTTTTCAATTACTTTTCGATTGTTTTCTTTGATAGAGTTGGCAAAGGGAAAATAAACAGGCGGTTGGATAATAATGCCATCCCCCTCCTGTGTAAAAGCATGAATAGCAAAGTTTACACCTGGGACAACGCCTGGTGTGAAACTGATCCATTCTTTCTTAATGTCCCAGGAATGTCTTTTTTTTACCCAGTTTATAACAGCATCGTAATAAGCTTCAGACATAAATGTGTAACCGTAAATTGGGTTTGAAACCCGCTCCTCAAGAGCATTGGTAATGAAATTTGGTGTTTCGAAGTCCATATCCGCCACCCACATGGGAATAACGTCTTTTTTACCAAAAGTCTCTTTTCTTAAATCATATTTAACACATGCTGTATTTTCTCTTGGTATGGATTTATCAAAGTCGTATATCGTTTCTTTCATAGAATTACTTGATTAATAATCAACTATCTAAAAAAATCAAACTTTAAAAGCTCTAGTTTGTTCATTAACCTATTAAATACCGGAATTTTAGTCTCTGCAAGAGAACCACTAAAATTTTTCCCCTGCCGTAAATAGAATCGGGTAAAACTGTGCGAAGTTATTCCGTATTTCCGAAGAAACATGTATTTCCCGCGGTTTTTTTTAATCCTTTCGGTAGACTTTGAGCCAAAATGATATACTCTGCTGGCACTTATCCCTTTAAAGTATCTCACGCCAGCCTCCCAAAGTTTCATAGAAAAGTCGGGATCGGAATACATTCCGGGTGAAAATTCGGCACTCATACCTCCGACAAGGTCCCAAAGAACGGTTGGTATGAGCATAGGGGGCCAGGTGCTACCTGACCAGTCAGCTTTGGGAAAATCTTTAAATGAAGCAAGAAGTTCTCTTTCTTTAAAGGATTCAAGTGAATTTCCAAAATCTTTCACGATGACACAGGGATTGTTGGTGTCTATAGGTTCTATCATTGTTGAGGACAGCATGAATTCATTATGAGACAGACTGGTAATTTCATCATGAAATGCTTTATCCCAATCAGGAAGCAAATACATATCATCATTGATATACACAATGTAATCTGTTTCAATAATTTGCCTGCTAACGTTCAGGCTATAACAAATTCCCAAATTATTTTCCGAATAAACGTAATCAATATCCTGTTCCGACTGAACCCAATCAAGGGTACCATCGTTACCTTCATTAATCACTACAATGATTTGGTGTTGGAATCGGGAATTCGCCCGAATACTTTTAATACACGTCTTTAGATATGGAAGATTGTTCCAACTGGGTATAAGCAGGGAGAACATATTACCTTCTTGCCGAGACCGTTTGACCAGCCGGAGATTTTTGAAATTCATTCGATAAGTGGGATTAGTTACTTTCTTTAAAGGTCAAATGTACAAAAAGAACATCTTATCCCAAGGTTTAATAATATTTAAAAACTCAAAAATTATCTTTATAATAGTTTGGAAGATGACTTAATTAAAGAATATTTCGAACTTTGTATTTTCTTTGACAACAAATCAATTGAATATGAAAGAGACAACTGAAGACAAAGTCCAACGGCTTGCCCTAATCAAAGATGGGATGCTCAATGCGATGCCGGTTAATAAATTACTTGGTGTGGTTTTGGAAAGTATTGAGGAAGGACACGTTGAAGTAAGGGTTCCATTCCAGAAGGCATTTGTCGGCGATTTTAGAAGAGGGCTGTGGCACGGCGGTATTTTAGCAAGTATTGCAGATACGCTGGGTGGTATTGTAGCTTTCAGTTTGGCTCATCTAAACGACCAAATCAATACGGTTGATATGCGCATCGATTATCTTCATGGTGCAAAAGAAGAAGATATTTATGGAACGGGCGTCCTTGTAAAATCAGGGAAAAGAATCATTTTGGTTGATGTAAAGTTGTTTCAAAAGCATCAGGAAGAGCCGGTAGCAGTTGCCAGATGTGCTTATAGCATTTTACGAAAGTAAACCTTGATTTTTGTTTCATCACCCAAGATACCCCTATAGTATTTCTTGAATCATGCGTTGTATATCAAAAAAGGCCGTTCGCCAAAACGAACAGCCTTTCTAAATTTTAATTCAGAAGATTTTATTTTGTGAGCATCACAGGCATTATCAACATAAGCATGTCTTCTGCTTCAGCATCATTTGTGTCCGGGACAATGATTCCGGCACGATTCGGTGCAGACAACTGAACATCAATATTTTCCGATTCGAGCGTGTTTAGGATTTCCTGCATGAATTTTGAATTGAAGCCAATTTCTATATCATCGCCTTCATAACTGCAGCTTAAACGTTCTTTTGCTTCGCTTGAATAATCAATATCTTCAGCGGTCAATACCAATTCCTGACCAGAGATCTTAAACCTTACCTGATGGGTTGATTTGCTTCCGAAAATTGCCACACGGCGGAGTGCATTCAGCAGATTCTTGCGGTTAACAACCAATTTAAATGGATTCTGTGAAGGGATAACGGCTTCGTAATTAGGATATTTCCCGTCAATCAGACGACAAATCAAAGAAATGTCTTCAAACAAGATCATCGCATTGGTTTCGTTGTATTCCATCACTACTTCCTGTTCCGGATCATCCGGCATAATATTTTTCAAATGGTTGAGTGGCTTTTTAGGAAGAATAAAAGCAAGCTCCTTTTCCGGTTTTATATCGTGTCGCGTGTAACGCACCAATTTATGTGCATCTGTGGAAACAAAATTCAATTGATTTTCTTTCATCTCACAAAAAACTCCCGAAAGAACCGGTCTTAACTCGTCATTTCCTGTAGCAAAAAGTGTTTTATCGAAAGCATTTACAAGCAACGAAGCATCCAGTTTCAATTTTTCTGTATCGTTCATAACCGGTATCTGCGGGAACTCATCACTTGGATGGCCTATCAGTTTGTATTTTCCTTCACCTGCCAGTAATTCAATTTCCTGAGAATCCATTTTTACTGAGATTGTTACAGGAATGTCAGGGAATGTTTTCATGATTTCCAGAAGCATTTTAGCAGGAATAGCAATTTTTCCAGGGTCCTCTGCCATATCAACCTGAGAAACTACCGAAATTGTGGTTTCCAAATCTGAGGCAGTCATTTTAAGTTTTTTATCTTCTGATAATTCAAACAAAAAATCTTCAAGGATGGGCAACGTATTACTCGAGCTCATAACCCCGCTAATTTTTTGCAAACTTTTTAATAGTGTGGCACTTGAGATGATAAATT
>CAZGZO010000214.1:0-5068 GCA_964529695.1 uncultured Lentimicrobiaceae bacterium | reverse complement strand
TTCTGTTTTGGCCATGCTGACCTGGAGGAGTACTTCTCTTCTCCAGGACTTTATCAGCGCCATAAATTGGTTCGCCGAATTTGCGTGCAATCTTAGTTTTAGGGCCAATATATCTTGCCATAATAAAATAATTTGTCTGTTAAACTCCGCTTTATTAAACTCTTCTTCTTTTGGGTGGACGGCAACCATTGTGAGGAATTGGTGTAACGTCAACAATTTCAGTTACTTCAATTCCTGAGGAATGCAGTGTCCGGATAGCCGATTCGCGTCCTGCTCCAGGTCCTTTAACATACACTTTTACTTTACGCAAACCCAAATCATATGCTACTTTAGCACAATCCTGAGCTGACATCTGCGCTGCATAAGGTGTATTTTTCTTGGAACCCTTAAATCCCATCTTTCCAGAAGAAGACCAAGAAATGACCTGTCCTGAATCGTTGGTCAGCGAAATAATAATGTTATTGAAAGTAGCCTGAATAAAAGCCTTACCTGAAGGCTCAATTTTTACTACTCTTTTTTTTGTACTTCTGGTCCTTTTTGCCATTTTCGTTATATTTCCTGAAATATAAAATCTGTTATTTCTTACTTAGTAGCCTTTTTCTTATTGGCAACAGTTTTCTTACGGCCCTTCCGGGTACGTGCATTGTTTTTGGTTTTCTGACCCCGCAACGGCAGACCAATACGATGACGGATTCCACGGTAGGAACCGATATCCATCAAACGTTTAATATTCATCTGGGTTTCAGAGCGCAGTACACCTTCGACCTTGTAATTATCACCAATCACTGTACGAACGGCATTTTGTTCGTCATCGCTCCAGTCTTTGACTTTTTTGTCCCAGTCGATTCCGGCTTCCGTTAAAATTTTCTGTGCGGTGCTCCGTCCGATCCCGTAGATGTAAGTCAAAGAAACTTCACCTCTTTTATTTTGCGGTATATCAACTCCAGCAATTCTTGCCATAATTCAAATATTTATTAATTCAACAAGTAATCAACCTTGTTTTTGTTTGTACTTTGGATTCTTTTTGTTAATGATATACAACTTCCCTTTCCGACGTACTAATTTATCTTCAGGGGTTCTTTTCTTAATTGATGCACGTATTTTCATCTTTCCAACTATTTATATCTAAATGTTATTCTTCCTTTTGTTAAATCATAGGGGGACATAGCTAACTTCACTTTGTCTCCTGGTAAAATCTTAATGTAATGCATTCTCATTTTACCTGAAATATGAGCTGTAATCACATGTCCGTTTTCCAGTTCAACTCTAAACATTGCGTTTCCCAACGATTCTATAACCGTTCCATCTTGTTCAATTGACTGTTGTTTTGCCATAAAAACTATTTTTTATTCAGAACTTTTTCAATTTCTTCAAAACTTGACAAAATATCTGCTTTACCGTTCCTTATAGCCACATCGTGTTCGAAGTGAGCTGAAGGTTTACCGTCAACAGTGCGTATTGTCCAGCCATCGTTTTCCTGAAAAACTTCCTTTCCACCGAGGTTAATCATCGGTTCTATAGCAATACACATGCCAGGTTTCAGCTTTACTCCGGTTCCACGTCTTCCATAATTGGGCACTTCGGGATCTTCATGCATATTTCTTCCAACTCCGTGTCCTACCAAATCTCTCACTACACCGTATCCAAAACTTTCAACATAATTCTGAATGGCATATCCGATGTCGTGAACCCGCTTTCCAGCTACTGCCTGTTCAATGCCAAGATAAAGTGACTGTTTTGTACGCTCCAACAAAAGAAGTACTTCTTCGTCAACTTCTCCAACCGGAAAAGTATATGCTGAATCGCCATAAAAACCATTCATAATCGTACCACAATCCACGGAGATAATATCTCCATCTTTCAGTTCCAAGTCTCCCGGAATTCCATGAACAACAGCATCATTCACAGAAGTACATAAGCTTGCCGGAAATCCGCCATAACCTTTAAACCCGGGTTCTGCACCATGATCTCTGATAAACTCTTCAGCAATCCGGTCCAGTTCGATGGTTTTTACACCTGGTTTTATATTTCTAGCCACTTCGGCTAAAGTTGAGCCAACAAGTAAAGAACTAAGTCTTTGTAATTCTATTTCTTCGTCTGTCTTTATATATATCATTCAATATTTCAATTAGATACCGGCACCAAAAGCAGATCTACCTTTTATCCTTCCGGATTTAGTAAGTCCATCGTAGTGACGCATCAACAGATAACTTTCAACCTGCCGTAATGTATCCAGCACTACTTCTACAAGGATAAGCAATGAAGTACCACCGTAGAAAGCTGCAAAAGCGCTGTTAACACCAATTAGCCTTGCAAACAGTGGTAGAATTGCAATTAAACCCAGGAAAATAGAGCCGGGCAATGTAATTCTAGACAAAATGTTATCCAGATATTCAGAGGTTTTACGTCCTGGTTTAACGCCAGGAATAAATCCGCCGTTCTTCTTCAGGTCATCAGCCATCTGGCTTGGATTAATAGTAATAGCTGTATAGAAATAAGTAAATAATATAATCAGTATAAAGAACGTAAAGTTATACCAGAATCCGTTGAAGTCTGTCATTGCTGAAGCAAACCCACTTAAGCTTGGTGAATTACTTGCAAATCCAACCAATGTCAAAGGCAGGAACATAATAGCCTGAGCAAAGATAATTGGCATAACACCTGCAGCATTCACTCTCAACGGCAAGTACTGACGAACTCCGCCATACTGTTTGTTTCCAACGATACGTTTTGCATACTGAATCGGCACTTTTCTTGTTCCTGTAACCAATAAAATTGTAAACAAAATAACCAGTACCAAGATTACCAATTCCACGAGGAAGTAAACCATACCTCCGTTTGTTTCAACGATACGGGAAACAAATTCCTGAGCCAGGGCTGAGGGGAGACGGGCAATAATACCAATCATAATGATGAGTGATATACCGTTTCCGATTCCCTTATCGGTAATTTTTTCGCCGAGCCACATCACAAACAACGTTCCTGAAATCAGGATGACAGTTGATGACACCCAGAAATATAAAGGAGGATGTGTTACAGCTGCACTAAATGGAGTAATAGCTTCGGCCGGAACCTGTGAAACCATGTTTGCGATGTATGCAGGAGCCTGAAAAGCTACGATAGCAACAGTAAGGTACCGGGTAATCTGGTTGATTTTTCGTTGTCCACTTTCACCTTCACGTTGAAGTCTTTGAAAGTAAGGAATAGCCATACCCAGAAGCTGGATGACAATCGAAGCAGAAATATAAGGCATAATACCCAAAGCAAAAATAGAAGCATGTGCAAAAGCACCACCTGAAAACATATTCAGCAGGCCCATCAGGCCTGAGCTGCTCTGATTTTGCAGATTGGTAAGCATGTTAGGATCAACACCGGGAAGGACCACATAAGATCCTAAACGATAAATCAAGATGATTCCCAGTGTGTAGAGAATCCTCTTTCTCAGCTCTTCAATCTTATAAATATTTCTTAATGTTTCGATAAACTTTTTCATCCGCTCTTAAATTATTATGGCATTGCCTCCATTAGCTTCAATTGCTTCCTTTGCTGATTTGGTAAAAGCGTTTGCACTTACTTCCAGTTTAGCTTTTAATTCTCCCCTACCTAAGATCTTCACCAAATCTTTTTTTGATACCAAGTTGTTTGCAACGAGTACCTCTTTGTCGATAGCTTGGAGTTTCTTTTCATCAGCTAATTTCTGCAAGGTATCCAAATTTACGCCTTGATATTCTTTCCGGTTAATATTTTTAAATCCAAATTTTGGTACACGGCGGAATAAAGGCATCTGACCACCTTCAAAGCCGAGCTTTTGTTTATTACCGGATCTTGACTGAGCACCTTTATGTCCTCTTGTGGATGTACCACCACGTCCTGAACCCTGGCCTCTGCCAATTCTTTTTTTGTTCTTTACTGAACCTTCAGCCGGTTTTAGATTACTTAAATCCATTGTTTCTTATTATTTTAAAGTTCTTCAACCTTTAATAAATGCTTCACTTTATCGATCATTCCCAAAATCTGAGGAGTACCTTCCACTTCTTTGGGATTGTTCAGTTTTTTCAACCCTAAAGCTTCCAGGGTTTTTTTCTGACGGGCCGGTCTGTTAATGGCGCTTCTAACTTGTGTAATCCTGTATTTTTTCATCTCGATAATCTCCTATCCGTTAAAAACTTTATCCAACTCAATACCACGAACCTGAGCCACGGTATAAGGATCCTGAAGTTTACTCAAAGCATCAATGGTAGCCTTAACAACAGAGTGGGGATTTGATGAACCTTTGGATTTAGCCAACACATCCGTAACTCCGACGCTTTCAAGAACAGCACGCATAGCACCACCAGCGATTACACCCGTACCAGGTGCAGCAGACTGGATGTAAACCCTTGCTCCACTGTATTTTCCAAGCACTTGGTGAGGAACGGTTCCTTTTAAGATTGGCACCCTTATCAAATGTTTCTTTGCATCATCAATTCCTTTAGCAATGGCGGATGTTACCTCTTTAGCTTTTCCAAGACCATAACCAACCACGCCATTTTCGTTACCGACAACGACAATGGCAGAAAAACTAAAAGTTCTACCACCCTTGGTAACTTTAGTGACTCTCTGAATGCTTACCAGCCGATCTTTAAATTCGATTTCGCTGGATTTAATTTTGTTTACGTTTGCGTTTGACATAATCTCTTAAAATTTTAGTCCTCCCTCTCTGGCACCTTCTGCGAGTGATTTAACCCTTCCATGATACAAATAGCCGTTTCTGTCGAAAACAACCGTTTCTATTCCGGCCTCTTTAGCCCGGGTAGCGATTAAGTTACCTACTTTTTTAGCTTGCTCAAGTTTAGTAACCTTATCTCCTTCAAAGCTTTTATCTCTTGATGTTGCAGAAACGAGAGTTGCCTGTGCTGCATCGTCGATCAACTGAACATAAATTTGTTTGTTGCTTCTAAAGACGCTCATCCGTGGTCTTTCGGCAGTGCCGATCACACTTTTTCTGACCCTCATCTTTATCCTGTTTCTACTAAATGCTTTTTTATTCTTAACGCCCATTTTCTTAATGGTTTTTTCAGTTTACTTA
>CAZGZO010000213.1:0-5086 GCA_964529695.1 uncultured Lentimicrobiaceae bacterium | reverse complement strand
CAGGTTCATCACAAACAGACGATTATTATCTGATTCATAACCATACGTTTTCATGCTCTCCCATGCCAGATATTTTCCGTCAGGAGAAAAGTAATGATTGATATCATAACCCATCATGCCTTGGGTCATATCTGTAGTCTTTTTAGTATCCACATTGTAGAAGTAAATATCCGAATTTGTGGAAAGTGTGTAGGCTAAACCTTTTAATTTTTTGCAGGTATATGCAATAATTTTCGAATCAGGTGACCAGTTAATTTGTTCCAGACCACCGAATGGTTTCAATGGACTGCTGTAATAAGGCTCACCTTTCATGATATCAGTAACATTGCTGATGGTCCCGTTGCCGTAATTTGCAACGAATACATGGCTGTAAGAGTCAACCCAAGTATCCCAGTGGCGGTACATCAAATCTGTCATGATTCTTGCTGTGGTTTTGGGAAGTCCACGATAAACAATGCTGTCTGTTTTTGGTCTTGGAACTTCTGCCGTAAACAAAATTTTCTTTTGATCCGGTGCAAATTTAAAACCGGTGATTCCGCCTTTTACATGGGAAATCTGAACCGGGTCAGTTCCATCGGGATTCATTTCCCAAATTTGCATGGAACCACTTTGTGGTGAAAGATAATCAATTTTTTTACCGTCCGGTCTCCAAACGGCATTCTGTTCGCTTCCCGGAGTAAATGTCAGTTGTTTCAAATTTTTGCCATCCACGTCGATGCGATACAACTCACGGTTGCCTTTGTTTTGCTTGATGCTGTAATAACTTACACCAAAGAGCAAGGTTTTGTGATCCGGAGAAAGCTGAATGTCACTTAAACGTCCGAATGACCATAAAGCTTCAGGGGTCATCAGATCGCTTTTTAAGGTGAGATTGGGTTTTTCAATAAGGTTGGCGGTTGTTTTCTTTTCCTGCTTTTGCGGTGTGCATTGCCACATACTTAAAGCCAACAAAACGAAAAGAAAAGTCTGAAAATAATGTTTTTTCATGTTTTGATATTTTTGTGAATAAGCCAAAGAAAAATACATAAAGAAAAATGGTGCTTCACAGAACATTTCTCAATGATGCGGATGCTCCTTCGTTCGAAAACATAAAGTTTTTGAGCATACAAAAATAAAGAAACGTATGAAAATAAATAAAATTTTAAGGTATTAATTTGACCAAAGATGGTATTCCACTTAATTTTATTGAAAGAATTCCTTTTCCCTGTTTAAATGGGATGTTCGTTTCATTGATAATTTGATTTACGGAACTGATTTTCTTATCAAAAGGTATATTTACCCATTCTTCCACCTTATGATATCGCGATGTTGGTCTCCAGGCAATAATCATCTCTTTTCCTGAACTGGGATTTTTCAATAAATATGCATAAACCCGGTTGTTTTCTTCCAGCACTTTTTCAAAATGATAAGGCCCTATTTTCTGAAGTAAATTTTGAAAAACAGTAAAAGAAAGTTTGGGTTTGAACCCCGATTTAATGGACCCGGTGAGTCCGGAACGGTTGTGAAGGAAAGATTTATACGGAACGTTGGAGAAGAAATACCAGTCGAGTTGACGTGCCCCAAGTCGCCATAAAATCAGGGCCATGCGAGCTCCGTAGATGGCTTGTTCCAGTTCGGAAACGCACTCGGAATGGGTACAATTTTCACCGCCACCTTTGCTGTCATATCCAAATTCTGTGACATAGATTGGTTTTCCGGGCATATTGGCATTGCGGAAACGTGCCAAATTGGCCATGGACCAAACCTGAGAACGGCGATCTTCAGGATTTACAGCCACCCGAATTCCATTTTCCTTGAAAACATAAGAGTACAGGTGTGTATTTAATCCATCCAGAAACTGCGCCTGTTTGGAACCTATGTAATTTGAAATATAGTTGTTGTCATCCAGGTCCGGATCATAAGCCTGAACAGCGCAGGGAAGCACTGTAACACCAGAAACTGATTTAATGCCCTCACTCATCCCCAGCAGGATTTGACGATATTTTTTAGGAGGATAATTCCAAGGTTCGTTTCCTATTTCAATTTCACTGACTAACCCTGTTTGATTGCAAAAATGAGTAGCAAATCGTTTTCCGAATTCCTTCGCTTCAGCGAATGGCTTTTGCCAGAGGGAATCAGGAAAATTATCTTCTTTGAAAGTAAGTGCAACGTCGATTGTGAACCCAAATTTTGTCCAGTCTTTGTATTCACGATCCCAGTTTAGCCAAGATTTGGAGGGCGTTCCTTTCCCGGCAGCCATTTGAGCAAAATTGGGAAGATTCTGTGCATTTTTCATATCCCAATCCAATGGATGATAGGTTCTTATATGCTTGCAAACTTTTCTGAACATTGACGGACCCTGACCTTTTTTCAAGAGATTGGAATAAATACTGTAACCCCAACCCCAGATTGTGTTCAAACCGAAAGCTTTTGACCATGAAAGCGCCGATGGTTTGGCGTCTGGTGGCTTTCCATAAGGGCCAAAAGGTCCATAAACATCAAACTCCCAAAGTTTTGCTTTGATATAGTTTTTTAAAGGCAATGTGAAAACAACTTTTAAATAACGTGCTTCTACCGTTTTCTTCAAAGGAATTTTAAGAAAAGGAATGGCGACAGGATTTAACATCAAAATCTTTTGCCAATGTATTTTGTCTTTGCTGGCCAGTACTTCAATATGAGTCACTGCTTTCAAATTCAGATGCCGGCTGCTAATCCAACCAATTTTTCGAATTTGGCCATAGTCAAATGTGACTGATTCCGTTGGGAATCCGTGCAATGCGCCCAGTTCAAAAAGGCCAAAGCTATCCGGACATATAAGCTGTATGCTTTTGATCTTTCCCGCCAAGAAAATCTTAAAATTTTTCAGTTGAAAATTCTCGGAAGACGTGTACAAAAACCTTTCTGTTTGATTTTGAACATCTGTTACCAGAACTTGTAAACTGTCAGATACCGAAGCTTTGATTGTTATGATTTTAAACTTTGTCGGTTTGTTTAATAATACCGTCAACATTCCGGAAACCATTTCTGCTTTTGTATTGGCGTTTCCGTCAAATGCTTCTCGTATTTCCGTTTTCGGTGGTGTTGATGAAAAGTTTATTTCATTCAATAAAAAATTGAAACCAGAATAAGTGAGATAATGAAAAGGTAATGGATTGCCCGATTCCCAGTATTTATGCGGGTTCCCGTCTGTAATGTATTGAATATTTGTGCCTGAACTAGCATTGACTTTAGTGGGATAAGGCTTTATCAACCCGGCATCAGGATTCCAGTTCTGTGAAAACAGCAGGGTGGAAGTAAAGATAAGAATGCTAAAATATACAAGACGTTTATTCATAGATAAAAATGGAATCGTTGAATATAAATAACGGTAAAAGTAAGAAATGAGCCATTGCCAAAAAAAAGAAAGAAAAATTAATCATAAATAGAAAATGTAGCTTCGGAAAATTTATCGCTGGTTTGGCGGTATTTCGTATTTTTGAACGGGTTTTAGAAAACAAAAGTGGGTGATACGTTAAGAGACTGTCAAAATACTGATAATGAACTGTCAAAATTTTGATAGATGTTTCTTGATTTATATTGTAGAATTCAAATATTACCAAGGAAGAGATGATTAAAAATTTACCTGCCAACACCGTTGAAAGATTAAGTTTATACAGGAGAATGTTACTTAATTTTCCCATAGAAGAAAAACCATATATCCATTCGCACCGACTGGCACATCTGATGAAGATTAATGCAGCGCATGTGCGTCGTGACTTGATGTTGATAGGGTTTTCCGGCGATATTCATAAAGGTTATGATGTCCGTCAGCTTATCGAGAAAATTGGTGAAGCGATTGATTGTACTTATAATCAGAAAGTAGCTTTTATTGGAATAGGCGATCTGGGAAGGGCCGTTGCTGAGTATTTTAATCATACAAGGACAAAGTTGCAGGTAGCTGCCACTTTCCGTCTTCAGGGGGATGCTCCTCAGTTTAAAGATGTTAATTGCTATCATATTTCCCGGATGAAGGAAATCCTGAAAAAGGAAAAAATTGAACTATGTGTTTTGGCTGTTCCTTCTGATGTGGCTCATGAAATCACCAAAGAAATTGTTGATGCCGGAATCAAAGGAATTTTAAACTTTACTTCAGCCCACTTAAAGGTTCCTTCCAACGTTTATATCGAACGATATGACATGATTAGCAAACTGGAAAAACTGGCTTATTTTACCAACAAAGATTATTGTGGTGGTAAAGAAAATGAATCTGCTGGTAATTAAATATTTAATCTTAATTTGTGTTGAAATAATAAGAAGCAATGGCAACTTCTACTAACAGTATGTTTATCGAACAGCAGAAGGCTGAAATAACAGAACATTTTGTTTATCAGCGTCTTGCTGATTTTAGTACGGATGAAAAGAACAGCAAAATACTAAGAACTATTGGAGATGATGAGCTCAGACACTATCATATTTGGGAGAAAATTACAGGTAAGAAAGTGAAACCCAGCAAACGAAAGATCTGGTGGTATGTCTGGCTTGCACGAATTTTTGGATTAAGCTTTGCTTTGAAATTGATGGAAAGTGGTGAGGCAGATGCACAAATTTTTTATCAAAAAGCAGCACAAAAGCATCCTGAAGTGGGTAAAATTCATGATGATGAAGAAGCGCATGAAAAGGAATTGATAGGCATTTTAAATGACAAAAGGCTGCTTTATGTCGGAGCTATTGTTCTGGGATTGAATGATGCTTTGGTAGAGCTTACAGGAACATTGGTGGGATTGAGTTTTGCCTTTAATGATAATCTTGTAATTGGTGTTACCGGCCTGATTATGGGAATTGCAGCAGCTTTGTCTATGGCTTCATCCGGGTATCTTGCCTCTCAGGAAGAGGAAGAAAAAGAGGATGTAAATCCGGTTACGGCAGCCATTTATACGGGAGTAGCTTATCTCGTTACCGTTATTTTGCTGGTCTTTCCTTATTTTGTGTTTTCGTCTGCAAAGATAGCAATGGCACTGATGCTGGTTATAACCCTCTTAATTATAGCGGCTTATAATTATTATATTTCAGTGGCAAAGGAAGTTTCGTTTAAACAACGCTTCGCTTCCATGGCGATGATTTCTTTGGG
>CAZGZO010000212.1:0-5116 GCA_964529695.1 uncultured Lentimicrobiaceae bacterium | reverse complement strand
ACTTTTGCTTTTCATGGGAAAGTCGCTCACCACGACAGTGCGGGTCACGCAGGAGTTATTAACGAAGGGGATGTACAGTGGATGACTGCTGCTTCCGGTGTACTCCACAAAGAGTATTACGAAGAAGAATTTAACCGTCAGGGTGGTGATTTTCAAATGGTTCAGCTCTGGGTTAATTTACCGGCTAAGGATAAATCGGCCAGTCCGAAATATCAGACTTTGATAGGCGACAAAATGGGTACTTATACCCTTCCGGAAGAAATGGGAAAGGTTAAAGTTTATGGCGGGAACTACAAAGGCATTAAAGGTGGAGCCAAGACTTTCACTAATGTTCAGCTGTTTGTTTTCCATCTGAAAGAAGGAGCAATAGAAGATTTTGAACTTCCTGAAAGAGACAACACCAGTTTCCTGGTAATTGAAGGCTCAGCAGAAATCAACGGACAGCCGGCCAACGTCAACCAATTGGTTCTTTTTAAAAATGAAGGCTCAGAAATCAGCCTGCATGCCACAGAAGAAACCAAATTACTTTTGATGAGTGGCACACCCATTGATGAACCAATCGCCGCTTATGGCCCGTTTGTAATGAACACTTATAACGAAATTGATCACGCTTTCCGCGAATTTTCCAGCGGGAAATATGGGCATTTGGAAGATTAAAAAACTTACAGCATCATCTGCCCACCATTCACAGGTAAATAATTCCCGGTGATGAATTTGGTCTCATCGGAAGCATAAAACAACACAGCGCCGGCAATATCTTCCGGCAGTCCAACTCTTCTGAGCGGCGTCATGTTTGCTGACATCTTTTTTCTTTCTTCCGGCATAAAACGGGTCGCATCGGTCAGGGTTAAACCCGGGGCAACTACGTTCACGCGGATTCCCATGGGACCCATTTCAAAAGCCAGTGACTTTGCAAACGCATCCAGCGCAGATTTGGCCGTCGAATGTGCTGAAAATCCCGTGTTTGGTCTTCTGGATAAACCACTGGAAACGATAATCACAGAACCTGATTTTCGTTCAATCATCGACGGAAGTGCTGCTTTCAAAGTCCAGAAGCTACCTTCTACCTCATGCAGGATCTTTTTTTCAAAATCTTCCCACGTTTGTTCCATAAAAGGCGCTGTCTTAAAATTAGCACCGGCATTCAACACCACAATGTCGATTTTTCCAAACTCGTTTTCTACTTCCCGGACCATTTTTTCTGATGCGCTTTGGTCAAAAACGTTAGCTTTTACAGCGATAGCACGCCCATTAATCTTTTTGATGGCTGCTACCACTTCAGCAGCCTTTTCTTCACTTTGGTTGTAATTCACAGCCACTGAAGCACCGTATTCTGCGAGTTTAACAGCCGTTGCGGCACCAATTCCCCGGCTTGCACCCGTCACCAGGGCAACTTTTCCTTCTAATAACATGATTGCAACCTCCTTATTTTTGTTCGTTTTGAAGTTTCAGTTTTTCAGAAATCATCAAATCCCCCTGAGCCATATTTTCATAGGCATTCTCTTTAATAAAAACGACAAAAGCTTCTCTCGGGATATCGGTAATTTCGCTGGCTAATTTTGTAAACCCCTTAGCAAGCGCTTCTTTTTTCTCATTGGGAAGGAAGGGCCCTTCCATAGTGATTACTGGCATAATTTTTAATTTTTCAGGTTAATAATGCAATTCATTTCCGTCCCCGCAAATGTCCCACACTCTTGCAAAATTAAATTTTTCCAAAACAAATTATTCTAAATTATTCTTAAAACCAGTCATTTTTAATCCTCAAACAGACCTTTCTTAAATTATGATTAAAAACATAATTTTTATTAAAAACAGCAATTAATTAAATAAAAACACATTATATTTATGTTATATTTGCGGTATTCTCAATCCTAAATATTTATTAGCATGGCGAAAATTGTTGTCCTCGGCGCGGGAATTGCGGGTCATACCGCCTCTGCCTGGCTGAAAAAGAAACTGGGGCGAAAGCACGAAGTGGTCGTAGTTGCGCCAACGAAATACTACCAATGGGTCCCGTCCAACATATGGGTGGGTGTGGGCCGCATGACTCCCGAACAAATCCGTTTCGAGCTGGAAAAGCGTTACAAAAGACAAAACATCATTTTTAAACAGGCTAAAGCGGTTTCCATTCACCCCGAAGGGGATCAAAACTCCGGGAAAGGATTTGTATCTATCGAATACACTGGCCAGGATAAAGAAGGCCAGACTGAAAATGTGGATTATAATTTCCTAATCAATGCAACCGGACCAAGGCTGGCTTTTGAGAAAACACCCGGTCTCGGACCTGGAGGAAACTCGGTTTCCGTTTGCTCGTTCACGCATGCTTCGGAAGCCTGGGAAAAACTTCAGGAGTCTATCTCTAAAATGGAAAAAGGTGAAAATCAGAAATTTATAATCGGAACCGGACATCCCGGGGCTACTTGTCAAGGCGCTGCGTTTGAGTATATTTTGAATGTTTATTACGAAATAGCACGTCGCAAACTGGAAAACCTGGCTGAATTTATCTGGCTCTCCAATGAATATGAGGTCGGCGACTTCGGAATGGGAGGTGCTTATGTGAAACGAAGCGGCTATATTACTTCCACCAAAACTTTTGCCGAATCCTTTTTGAAAGAGCGAAACATCAAGTGGATAAAACGTGCTGGCGTTAAAAAAGTGGAAAAAGGGAAGTTATTTTACGAATTACTTGACGGCACAGAGCACGAGGAAACCTTTGACTTTGCCATGCTCATTCCAGCCTTTACCGGACCTGGCATCAAAGCTTTCGACAAAAAAGGTGAAGAAATAACCAATGTGCTATTTGCACCCAATGGTTTCATGAAAGTAGATGCCGATTATACTAAAAAGCCTTTTGAAGAGTGGAAAGCCGCTGACTGGCCTTCGATTTATCAAAATCCGGCTTATCCCAACATTTTTGCTCCCGGTATCGCTTTTGCTCCGCCACATCCCATCTCAAAACCCATGTTCAGTCCCAATGGAACAGGAATTTTCCCGGCACCACCTCGAACAGGAATGCCATCAGGAGTTATGGGAAAAGTGGTTGCACAAAACATTATTGACTGGATAAAAAACGGAAAACCGGTAATGAAGCACAAAGCTTCTATGTCAAAGATGGGCGCTGCCTGTATTGTTTCTGCCGGATTTGGGCACTTTAAAGGCAGTGCAGCAACCATGACTGTCTTTCCCATCGTTCAGGACTGGGATAAACACCCACTTTATGGCCGCGACCTGGGTTATACCGTCGGAGAAGCCGGACTGGCTGGTCACTGGCTGAAATGGTTCATGCATTACATGTTCCTGCATAAGGCCAAAGGCTATCCGTTTTGGTGGTTATTGCCTGAATAACAAATTTTTATCAAACTCAAAAAATCAAAGAAATGAATCATACAGAAGAAAGAAGAACCATTGCATATTCCGAAGAATCCTATCCACCTATGCCCACAAAAACCACACTTTACTGGCGCAGATTCTGGCTTTGGCAAGCTTGGCGCTGGCTGGTTCTGAATATTAAAATTTTGCGTATTGTGGCTGGCGGACATTCTTGAAAAACTGTAGAGACGCAAAATTTTGCGTCTCTACTTGCCCTTCTTCTTTCAATTACCTGGTAAAACGGTAATCTGAAAAATTTAAATCCCCTATTTCAAATAATCATCAAAATAAGTCTTGATTTTCCGCATCAACTGAATCCTGTCTTTGCCATGGACGTTGTGAGGTTGGCCGGGATAAACAAAATAGTCAACCAATTTGTCCTCATCAATGGCTTTTTTGATGAACAGCAAACCGTTCTGCCACATCACAATTGGATCCATCGTTCCATGCATCATCAACAGATGACCGTGCATGTTTTGAACATAATTCAAGAGACTGGCTTGTTTGAAACCTTTTGGATTTTGCTTCGGTGTATCCATATAACGTTCGCCATACATCACTTCGTAATATTTCCAGTCAATGACCGGACCGCCGGCAACTGCTACTTTAAAATAACCGGGATGACGCAGGAACAATGACATCGTCATAAAGCCACCATAACTCCAGCCATCAACACCCATTCTCGTGGTATCCACGTAAGGCAATGTTTTCAGATAATTGACACCAACCAATTGATCTTTCATTTCTTCAGTGCCGAGATGTCTGAAAATCACCTGCTCAAAAGCTCTGCCCCGGTTTTCCGAACCATGATTATCGAGTGTAAAAATCAAATATCCGTGGTCGGCCAGATAATTCAAAAACAGTCCGGCACCTCCCAGCCATGAATCCGTAATCAACTGTACACCTGGGCCTCCGTAAACATAAACAATGACCGGGTATTTTTTGGTACTGTCGAAATTAACGGGTTTAATCATCCTGCAATACAAAGGATCACCATCAATTTTGGACTTCAAAGTGAAGATGGACATTTTGCCCAAATCAAAACCTTTCAGCGGATGATTGTCGCCAAGCAAAGTCCTTACAACTTTTCCCCTGCTGTTATCCAGCACGTATTTGCCACTCACATCCGTATTACTGAAATGGTCAAGAATATAGCGACCATCCTTGCTTACCAGCGCATGATGCGTGCCATGATCCGGGGAAAGTCTTTCTACTTTAGAATTCTTCAGGTCAACAGAATAAATATTTTGCTGAATCGGACTTTCTTTGGTGGAAATGAAATAAACCTTGTCTTTACCATAATACCCAAGCACTTTCGTTACCTCCCATTTGCCATGAGTAAGTTTCTTAATCAACTTACCATCGGTATTGTATAGATACAAATGGCGCCATCCGTCGCGACGGCTGTTATAGATAAATTCATTTGGATTCTCAGGATTGAAATAAAGTGGATATAATGGCTGCACATATTTCGGATTTTGCTCCTGGAATAAAGTTTTTACGAACTTTCCAGTGGAAGCATCGTACTTGTTCATCCAGAGATGATTTTGGTCACGATTCAATATACCCGTGTAGATATATTTCCCTTCCGGACCCCAGGTAACACAAGTAAGATAATGGTTCAGACCTCCAAAATGTCCTGAGTCTGTATCGAGATAGGTTGTTTTTCCAGTTTTAATATTATAAACTCCCAGGGTAATATGCTGACTTGCTTCACCGTTCATAGGATAACGGATGAAATGCACCT
>CAZGZO010000211.1:0-5149 GCA_964529695.1 uncultured Lentimicrobiaceae bacterium | reverse complement strand
ATTCCGGTTTTATGGTTTGAAAACTTTTCTAATTTAGCTTTTCAATCGTAGAAGATAAGCTTATGCCGGGTAGTGAAATTAAATCAAAGTCAGATTTGCAGGATTTGTTGCAGCAAATTTCATTTGTTTCTGATGAGGCTTTTGAAGGGGATGTTGATTTGTTGTTGCAGCAAATGATTCGTTTCATGCATTCGAAGCAGAAATTAAATCGTGAAGATTTAATACGCTTTTTAGAATCTACATCCCGAAAAGAGTTCTTACAAAAACTGTCCGGTGCTGAAAAGAGATTCCAATGGGCTGATTTGGTCTTTGAGATCTTACAGCAAACCGATTACGGTTTAAAAGACATGATGCTAAACCGGGTGGAAGAGCACCCCAATAAAACCTTGTTCATGAACATGATGGAGGGGAAGAAGGAGAATTACACCTACCGTCAGATTTTTCAATATGCAAAGGAAATAGCGGCTACCTTTTACAAACTTTCCCGCAATCCCAGGGTGGCTATTTACTCGGATAACACTGTGGACAGTGCAACAAGCGACCTGGCATGCCTCATGTTTGGTATTTTTGATACGCCGCTTAACATTCATTTTACGGAGGAAATTTTATCCAATATTTTCCGTGACTTACAGATTAACCTTGTGGTAACCGATACCGCAGACCGGGTAAAGAAGCTGTTAAAGGTTCAGGAGCAAACGAAATTAAAATTTCAGATTTTAGCTACTCAGCCGGTTGATATTGATCGTGTTGAAAGTCTGCAGAAACATGCAAAAAGCAGAAATTACCGTGAGGTGGATGACCTGCTTGCACGACACAAGATCCCTCCTTTAAACCGGGTGGCGACCACGATGTTCACCTCGGGAAGTACCGGGATTCCCAAAGGCGTTTCTTTTTCCTATTACAATTTAATTTCCAAACGATTTGCACGCCATGCCGCATTACCGGATACAGGAAACGAAACGTTTCTGAGTTTTTTGCCTTTGTTTCATACGTTTGGCAGGTATCTGGAGCTCATGGGAGCGATATACTGGCATGGAACCTATGTTTTTGTAGGGAATTCATCGTCTGAAACCTTGTTGCGTTTATTTTCGCTGATTCAGCCTACAGGGTTTATCAGTGTCCCCATCCGGTGGATGCAGCTGCATATGAAAGCCATGCAGAAAATAGAGAAGGTCTCCAACCCCGACTTACGGATTGAAATTTTACGGAAAGAAGTCGTGGGGAAACGGCTTAGTTGGGGGTTGTCTGCAGCAGGATACCTGAGCCCCAAAGTTTTTCATTTTTTTCAGGCACAGGGTATTTCCCTATCCAGTGGTTTTGGAATGACAGAAGCAACCGGAGGTATTACGATGACTCCGCCAGGAGATTATCATGATGATTCGACTGGAAAACCTTTACCGGGTGTTTATACACGATTAAAAGAAAATGGAGAACTTGAAATCAGTGGCCATTATATTGCCCGTTACCTTGAGGATGCACCACCGGAAGGTACGATTCCTTACCCCAATCCGAATCCGGATAAAAATTATTGGTTGTCGACAGGCGATATCTTTACGATTTCCCCCGAAGGGCATTTTACTATTGTTGACCGGGTAAAAGATATTTACAAGAACAACAAGGGACAAACCATTGCTCCCCGGACCATTGAACAAAAATTTATCGGTGTGCCGGGTGTAAAGCATGCTTTTTTAGTAGGTGATGCCCGGCCTTTTAATGTACTGTTGATCGTTCCTGATGAGGACCATACCGTAGTTAAATCGCAGAAATCAGAAGAAAATTTAATAAAGTATTACCACCAAATTGTTCAGGCAGCCAATGTTGGAGTGGCTCCCTATGAACGAGTTGTAAACTTCACCGTGTTATCCCGTGATTTTTCTCTGGAGAAAAAAGAGTTGACCCCAAAAGGTTCCTTTAACAGGAAAGTAATTGAAAAAAACTTCCAAACCACGATTCGTAAACTATACAAATCCGATAAAACGAAGTACAACGTAGGCTCTTTTACCGTTTTAATTCCGCTGTGGTTTTACCGGGATTTGGGAATTCTGGAAAATGATATTATTTATAAGGCGCCCTATTTTATCAATCAGGTAAAGCAAACCAAATTGCTTTTTAAAAAAGGAAAGGGCAATAAGATTATCATTGGGGATTTATCGTATGAAGTACATTCGAAACAAATCAATTTGGGACGATTGGCTCGTCAACCCATTTTATGGTTGGGGAACAGCGAATTTATAAATTTTAGTCCTGTTAAAGAAGGCTGGGATTTGCCTCTTAGAGAATATTCCGGACATATTTGTTTTCCCGATTGTTTGAAAACCATTAAAATTTCCGATCCTGTTTCATCCATCCCAACGGTAAGCAACAGTCTTTTGTTGTTCATTCATCAGTTAATGACAGACGCCTTGTTTTCGGAGGGGGAAACGCAAAAAAAAGCCATCCGGCTTCTCGGAGACCAGCTTTCCGATTCAGAACAACGAATGGCCCGTACCATAGGTCAAAGGCTGGAAGCGTTGTCTTGTCATGTAGATTTGGAAATCAGGACATTGGCCTATCAAAGTCTGTTGATTCACGATCCGAACCCCGATTTCCAGGAAGTATTGCCCGTATTTATTCAGTCGGGCAAAACATTTTTAGACGACAATTCGATACACACTATCGCAGAAAGCGGTATTGGGAAAAAACAACTGGAATTCTTCAGGCAGCGGATGCATGCGTATAGAGAAAACATGAAATGGCCTGCCAAAGGAGCCACCCGAAAACAATTTTCCGATATTCTTGATCTACTCTATAATTTTGGAAAGCAAAATCCGAATTATTATAAATCCATCCGGGCTGAATTTGCTGCCTGGATTTTACATCCGAAAGATACTTACCTGTCCAATAAAGCGAAAAAACTACTTCATAAATTATACCTTCATTACGATGAGTATATTAAGGATATCCGGAAAGAGACCCCGGATGTAAATTGGGATGAAATTATTGTTTTTGAATACGGTATCCCCATCGATCAGAGGAAGAGACTTTCACGCATTATTACCGAAACGGTATTTCTGGAGGCCACCATTCGTTTAATTTACGGTCAAAGTACGTTTACGGTAAATAAAATAAACAAAGAAGGTTTGTGGGTCACACGACTCCAGTCGTATAGTGATTTCCGGCACTTCAGAATTACGGTTAATTCGAGCAACAACAAACATTACGACCTGCACGTGGTGATCACCCGGAAGGAAAAACAAAAAAGAGACGAGGATGACCTTTACTGGAATGCCTTTTTGTCTGATTATCCATTTGATACGCCGGTTTTGTCCTCTTTGGGTTTGAGTAATTCCCGAAAAGGAATCCGTTCGAGTCAGTATCAGGGAGGGTTAAGTGTCTGGGAAAAAATCAGGCAAATGGCCGAAATACATCAATGGGCAGAAAATCATGAACCTTACGCCTGGCATCAGTTGTTTATCCGATCGTTTGCTGTAATTTTCCGAACCTGGAAAATGAGCGGCAGAAGAATTATCCCCGGAGCTATATCTCCTTTAAACATCATGGTTCCGGAGCTTGAATTTAAAGAAAGTGCTTCCATAATTTCTCTTGCCGGCTACTCAAAATATCATAATATCAGTGAGCTCATAATTCCCATGATTCGGAATTTTTATCAAAAAATTATAGCCCTTTACCCATGGGCAGGCGGTGAGTTAAAACTAAACTGGATTTATAAAGCCATGTTGGAAAGCTTAGGACAGGAAGAAACGTTTCATTTATTAACCCAGTGGAAAAAATTCATTCCCGGCCAAAAAGATAACTTTTTCCAACAACTGCCCCTGGAAGAATCTATTGATGAATTTATTCTGGAGCAAAAGGACAGGCATTACTATGTTTTAAAAATTCACAGTGCCATCGCCCAATACAATAAATGGCTGAATGTGAACCCTGATGCTACTAAAATTGCCCGGGAACAAACGTTGTTTGAAATCTTCGATTTATTTAAAATATATCAATATGCTGAGATTGACCGGTATTATTTCTTCAGCCATACTTATTTCAGTGAATTGGGAGAAGAGGTGAAAAATGCTTTTGATATTTTGCTGGATAAGATCGAGGAAAATCCCGAAACAGAAACAATTCAATTGCTGGAGCTATCGGATCTTCAGGCAACATTGAAAAATCCGATAGACCGAAGGGTGTTTAGCCGAATGGTTTTCCCTAAAATGAAGCGTTATCAGGTAATGGACATTGTTAAAATAGTGGATAATAAGAATAATGAACAAATTTCCATTCAAACCACATTAACCGATAAAAGTGGTCTTGAATATATTATGAGAGAACCCATGGACGCAACAGAAGTTGGGAAATTGTACCAGGTGTTTTATGAAGAAAATTATCCGAAAACTCCATCAAAAATGGACAAACATTTTGTTGTGGTTGATAAGTTTGAGCGCGTAATCGGAGGCATCTGTTACAGAGAATTGGAAAATAACATCATTTTGTTAGACGGTACTGCCGTAACAAACCCGTTGCAAGGAAAAGGTATTGGGTCGGCTATGGTAAACGATTTCTTTACCCGGATGGCAACAAAAGGAGTGGCAACCATTAAAGCGCATTACTTATTGGGCAATTATTTCTTAAAACACAATTTTAAAGTGGATAAAAAATGGGGTGCTTTGGTCAAACATCTGGATTGATTCCTCCATTTGGAATGTAGAATGGATTGCCAACTTACAATAAACAAAGCTTATGGTCTATACACTGGGAGAATCCTTGCTGGATATTATTATAGAAAATCTTGATAAGGTAGCAGCTAAACCGGGCGGTTCCATGCTCAACGCAACCGTGTCGCTCTGCCGGGCAGGAATTCCGGTATCGCTAATTACGGAGCTTGGAGATGACGAAACCGGGAACCTCATCGTGGACTTTCTTAAGGAAAATCAGGCATCCACAAATCTGATAACCCGTTACAAAGACAGTAAAACAGTATTGGCTATCGCGGTATTAGACGAAAATAAAAAGCCAACTTATACTTTTTTAAAAAGCTACCCCAAAGAACGCCGGTTGGCTCCCCTACCCGATTTCAACAGTTCCGACATTCTGCTTTTCGGATCTCTTTATTCCCTTGATCCGGATTTACGTCCGGTTTTAAAGTCCTATGTGGAAGCGGCCA
>CAZGZO010000210.1:0-5184 GCA_964529695.1 uncultured Lentimicrobiaceae bacterium | reverse complement strand
TCAAAATATAATTAAAAGAAAGAAAACTTGGAAAATCAGGGTGTCCTTTCATTTCAGAATAGACTTCTTCACTATAATTACAATTTATTCTTTTAAGTAAAAGTTTGAGGACTTCTCTTGGGTTGTCTTTTATTAAGCGTCTTGTTTTCATGTGGTTTTTGGGATTAAAATTGATTCAGAAACGAAAGAAAGTTAGATAAACCCATGGAGGCAGATACGTACAAATGATCTTATTCATATCTATCGAAAATATACTTTTTGTTGTGTAACAACTTATATGCTTGTATGAATACTTATTAGTATTAGTCAGGTAAGAATGGTGAAAATTATCTAAAGAAACTAACTTAAAGAAATGGAAATCAGATTCTACTTTAGTCAAACTGCTCAAACGAAAAACCCTTAAGCAAAATGAGAATTTTAAGGATTTTCTGTTAATTGAATTTTTTGAAAACAGCGAGGTAATTTTAAAAAATAGCATTCTTTCATTGTTGGTTTTTCAAAGATATTCTATAAAATATGTTAAATAAAAATTATATATGTTAAATTTTGTTAAATTTCCAAGTCAAAATAATTTAAATATGAAAATAAAACAGGTCTATTTAAAGAAGTCTGCAATATCCAACCCCTGTTTCCTTTGCTTTTCTGTAGCATTTTGTTCCAGGAAATCTGAGACTGCAATATGAAAGCTCAATTCACCGGCTTTTTTCTTCCAGAAGTCATAGGCGCCTAAATCAGGGAAAGCTACCACGATACGATTTTTAAGGATCTCTAGTTTTGAAGGTTTAAACTCGTTGAGGCTGCCGGTAGCCAGCCAGAGGTAATCCGGGATTTTCCCCTGGGCGATGACGGCTGTTTTTTCACTTTCTACCAGCGCCACCGGGGAGGTGGGGTCCTCGGCCAGGAGGAGCTCACCGAAAAGGCACTGGTGGAGGTCAAACTTGTCTTTGTACTGGAGGATGTGGACCCAGTTTGTAGCGACAAAAGGTTTTTTGATGCGTTTACCAGTCCTGGGATCATATTTGATGAGTTTTCCGGTGCGTATGTTACCTTCTGTGTCAATCTGCCAGAAAATTGTAGTGCCACCTCCAAAATGGCTTGAAGTGCCTATTTTGTAAATGTTGATTAGGTGAGAGACGGTTTGTTCGTCGAAAATGGTTTTGAGGTATTGAATGAAATTATTTTCATGATAATGGCCGAGGGTCTTTTCAAAGATTTCGTGAGAAATGAAGTCCGGGAGACTTGGTTTAGGTTGTAGGTTATTGGGTATAGGTTTTGGATGAACTGGCATAGGGCTCAGAGCGCGAGGCATAGTGAAGTCATCGGCCTTTAGGTTTCGAGTTCCGGGTATTTGGTATTGGGTATTGGAGGAAAAGGTTTTGTTGTCCCGGAAATAGTCTTTCGGGGTGTAGTGGTATCCGCAGCTGGTGATCCGATTGCAAATGCCTACATTGTCAGCAAGGTACTCCCCTGTTTCCTCATCAATGTACCGGGTAAACTGGTGGGGCTTGTGACAGGACGGACAGGTATAACGGCTGTTTTTGCCGTCGTATTTTTCGAGATGGTATCTAAATGTGACAGGGGGCATGAAATTATCTTTTGTTTTAGCTTCACTATCTACACCAGCTTCACTTTTCTGGGATTTTTACCTTGCTATTATTTTACGAACCGTGCAGGAAGTGTAGCAAGTGCAGCTCTGAATTAAATATATTTTGAGGGGTCGATTTTGCAAAACACAACATTCCCGCTGTTTAATCTTTTGGTTTCAAAATGATAGGAGCGCAATTGTTTCATGAAGCTACGGTTGCTGTATGCCCTGTAATTGTTTTCCGAGCAAAATGACTTGTATTGACTGTACAGTTCACGAAGGGGCTTGAAATTACTTGTATCCGGGATATACCCTATCTCCTCCAGGAATAACCAGGCCGTATCCGATTCGTTTTTGTAGGTCCTTATCTGGTTGCTCACAATTTCACTAAAGGTGAAGTCTTTGTTTTTGGTCAGGCGTTTCATGCCTTCCAAGACCCAGTTTAAGACTCCGGGAAGTTCTTTTGCGATGATCTTATTGGCCAGGGTCTTGTCCTGGATGGATTCAGGGATGATGACATCAAAAGGGATGATGAGAAAGCGCCTGAAATAGGCGTTGGTATGTTCCACGTCCTTGGGTAATTCATTGGTGTTGAAAATCAGCCGGGCGTAATTTTCCATGATGAACGGCTGGCCATAAGGCAACCTGGCTTCTACCGGTTCCCCGGAAACGAGTTGTTTGAACAGAGTAGGATCCAGTTTGTGATTGATTTCAGAAGCATAGTTTACCAGTTTGGTGGCGATCATCGCCCGGTAGTAGCCCGGCTTGTCGGTGAGATTCTGCAGGGAATAGGTAGAGACGTTTTCTCTTCCCAGCAGGGCATTGATGACATCGAAGAAAACGCTTTTGCCGTTGGCACCGGTGCCAAATAAGAGTATGGTTTTTTCAAGCTTCAGCTTGTGGTTTGGAATGAAAACGTAGCCGATGTATTCTGCGAGTATGTCCCTCAATTCCTGGTACGGTAAAACGGTCCTTAGGTAGTTTTGAAAAACAGGGGCTTCGGCTTCAGGGTCATAGGAAAACGGCAGCTGGTAAGTAAGGAAATCGCTTTTGTCGAAACCCCTTAGTTTGGTACCATCGGGGCCAATTTCGAGCGTCCCGTTGATCAGATTGATCAACGAGCTTTCCGAATCCTTTAGTGGCGGTGGCATGTTGGCCACAGCATGAAACTGCGCCAGGAGTTTCTTTCGGAATTCATAGTGACGCGATCGCAACTCCGGGATTCCCAGTTTGTGGGAAACCTCGCCCAGAAAAGTCATGAAGCGATCGCTATCGAGGTTGAACCAGTAGGCCCCATTGTACAGATAGATAAAATCCCTGTTTTTACAGATCCCCCAGTGATAGTACTGCGCCAGGCGGAGGATCTCATCTACGGCAATGACGTTGAGTTTCCAGATAGGTACCTCCTCTCCCGCTTTCGCCCCGGCCAGCCTCTGAAAATCGATTTCCTCGACTTTTTCAGCCAGCAGGTTAAGGATTTTATCATGGGGTGCGTAGATATCCTGTATGAGCTCCAGGGCATGGTCGATGATGGCCTGAGCCGTTATCTTTTGGGGTTCATCGCCCTGATTTTCCATTGAATTACCTCCTTATTTTCCTGTAATTTCTTTCCAAATGTTTTTGGATGTCGGCGGCTTTGAAATATATTTTGCCGTCTATCTTGCTGTAAGGCAACACCCCGTCTTTCCGATAGTATTGCAGGGTACGTTTAGAGACTTTAAGAATAAAACAGGCTTCCTGAATATCCAGCCATGTGTCTTTTAATGCCTGTTGTGGTTTTTGGGAATCCAGTTTCCGGCTTATCCCATCAAGTTTATCGATGATTCTTTGAAAAGCCTCGCTTTGAATTGTGATTACTTCCATTTGCGTAAATTTTTATCGGGTTACTCATTTTACGCAACAAGAATATAGAAGAAATTCAGGTCAAAAGGGTCTAAAATGGTCTTACAGGACCCTTTTTATACAGTCGGGATGATGATACGCTTGTAAAGTGGTGGTCTTTTCAGCTCTTTGGAAGGAGTGAAAATGGTATTGATTGTCGTCGCGTTGATCGGGTCCCCGTCTTTTTGCAGGAAATTCCTAGTCAAAAGGCGGACTATTTGCTTTTTCGTGGCATTCAGAATGGGCTTTCCCCCAATCAGAATCTGCGTTGAGGCGTCGTAGAAAAAGGTTATCAATTGGTTTATATTTCCACGCCATTGTAGCTTTTCAGCGGGTTCCGGACCATTGTCAAACCGCAAAGCAAGCTGGTTTAACTTTTCCTGATTTTGCGGGTCTAAGTTGTCGAGTTCTTTCCTGCAAATCTTAACCAAATTCAGTTGTGATTTGACGAACTGGAGGGAACGCATAATGTAGATTTTCTGTACTTCGGTCAAAGGCGTCAGTGCTTTTTGAAACAGTTGAAAATCCTTTAATATCTTATGATCATAGAGTCTGAGTCGTAGGTTATCGCATGCATCTTTTCGGGAATATTTAAACAGGGAGAAGTTGCAATCAGAAGATTCGGGAGTTTTGTAATAGAATCTTTGGACTGATGATATCTTTTCTTTAAGCCTGTTTAAAAACCGCATCTTATTCATGTAGCCCGGAGAATTTTCAAGGGTTGATTCCACGAAGGATTGGAATTCCAAAAAAACGCCTTGGAGATATTCATTGTAGCGGGCCTCTATACTGTGGCCATTGTATTCCAATGTAAAAAGCTTGTTGACCTGTGTGGAATAAATGGGCTTGTATTCCTCGGCTACATAACTGTTATGCAAAATGATTCCAACTTTGTTGCTGCTAATAGCATTCAGGAAGATCTCCGTTGGAGTTTCCATCAAATGCGCGACTATCAGCTCATTTTTGCATTCAGATTCCATGAGGTACATCAAAGGGTGTACAAACAAGGTCTGGAGCTGATCGTTGATTAGCTTGGTGGCTTCTTGAAAAGAAACATTGTTCTTATATTTCCGCGACTTCTTCTTTTCGGGCGGGGCATTCGGCAGCCTGTTTTTTAATACGAGGAGCCCCTCATAGTTGGTTTCGACATACCTTGCAAAGACATGTTCAGCGTCTTCTATTTTATGCTCAAGGATGGAGGTGCGGACCCTGTAAAATTCTTTGATGAAAAGGTTTTTAAATCGCTCGAGAACAACATAGAGCGTTTGACGGTCTTCGTTTTGGGATTGGTTTTCGTTGTTAGTATTTTCCGAGCTGAAGACCTGGTTTAATTCGGAAAGCGCTTTTTTAACTTGCCTGGGATGAATTTCCCATTCAATGGCGGATAATTCATAGGACATTGTTAAGGTTTTTTTATTGTTAGTTATTACAAATATAAGTGATTCATTTTAGATCTGCATGGTAATGAACGTTCTAAGCATGATTTAGTAAAAAATTAGAAAGAAATGACTGATTTTTGGGGACTTTGTTGTAATTTTATAGAGCAAATGAGTTCTTTTAAATGCAAAACACTGCAGAATAAAAGGTGGACTAATCGGTGGACTTAAGATATGCCGTTGAGTTTATCCGCAGATATACGGGAGAGCAGGAAACGGTTCATGTTCCTTACCTTCCGCAAAGCAAAAACCTCATGCGAAAGTGTGAGGTTTTCTTTTTTC
>CAZGZO010000209.1:3740-5185 GCA_964529695.1 uncultured Lentimicrobiaceae bacterium | reverse complement strand
GAAAAGTATTATCAAACAAGGCGTTGAGGAGGGTGCTTTTGCTGATCAGGGAGATAAAAGAGATATTCTGCTTGATGTTTTTATCATGGTGCTCAAAGGTTTAGAAATCCCTTTCTTTTTGCAAGAAAAATATGATGAGCTCAATCCCTATTTTGACGATTTAATTAATATTATCGTAAAAGGGATGGCAGCCTAAAATTTTTTATTAGAATATGACCATTAAACGATAATAGGACAAATTGACAGTATTATATTTTATATAAATATTTTTTTCGATTGAATTGTTGATTCATTTTTCTTCTGATAATCATCATTATTTTCTATTAAATATTTGATTAACATCTTTTTAATGTGATATCTTATTTTCTTGTCAGATTTATTTTTGAAAACTGACTAAAAAACATTAATAATTCAAAAAATTAATTTTGGTATGAATTTTGATTCTATGACAGCCGTTAAAATTCAAATTAAACCATTGTCATGAATAAATTTAAAAACGCGGCAGCAAGAGTTAAAATGTTAGCAGTTTTGCTGTCTTTACTGTTTGCTACTCAACCTTTGCTGTTTGGTCAGGAACACAGTGTCCCGTTGAGCTTGCAGGCAGCGGTTGACAGTGCTCTGAGTAATAATCCAAAAATCAGGCAATACCGGGAAGTCGTTATGCAGAAAGAAGAAGAGGAAAAAGTTGCCCGTGGCAATTACCTTCCGTCTTTAAACGCAACCGGAGGTTATACTTATTTAAGTAAGAATCCTGAAATAAACATGGGACAAGTAAAAGAATCTGTGCAGCACAATATGCAGAAATACGCTACTGCAATTGCTCAAAGTGGTTTATTGCCTCCTGCAACATTGGCTGCTATGTCCACGATTTTGCAAGGCCTGGGTCAAATGCCACTCTATAATATAGCGATTGATCAACAACACTATCCGGATCTTAATGTGACTGCCCTTCAGCCTTTGTTTATGGGAGGTAAGATCAGAGCAGGGGTAAGGTATGCGAAAGCTGGTTTGGAAACAGCTAAAGCACAATTGCAACAGGTCAAAAATGAGACTATTAGAAAAACGATAAAAAGTTATTATGGCGTTGTGCTGTTGAAAGCAGTTATCAAAACCCGACAGCATGTGCTTTCAGGAATGCAAAAGCATGAAAATCAAGCCGAGAAAGCATTGAAAACCGGAGTGATACCCGATCAGGATTTGTTACGTGCCAAAGTTGCAGTAGCGAATGCTGAACTGGCACTTTCCGATGATAAAAATAAGCTCTCCCTGGCTCAGATGGCTTTACAAACAAATATGGGCACTAAGGGAAATTTCAACTTTGTTTTGCCTGACAATCTGAAGTTTATAACAGTTCCTTTTAATCTTCCCGAGCTAAAAGAAGAAGCAACATTGCACCAGCCTATTTTCAAAATTATCGATCAAAAAGCGATGATGGTAAAACAAAA
>CAZGZO010000209.1:0-3640 GCA_964529695.1 uncultured Lentimicrobiaceae bacterium | reverse complement strand
CAGGAAGGGCTTTCCAAGTCTATTGATGTCATTGATTCCCGTCTGCTTGACGAAAAGGAACAAACGGAAAGCCTTCAGGCACTCTATGATTACGATATAGCACTTTCCGAGGTGTATTTCGCTACAGGACAACCAGAAAAGGCTGTTCAAATCTTAAATCGTTAACCATTAAATTAAAATAAAGGATATGAAAAATAAAAGCAACATCATCGCTTTATCCATCCCCGTCGTGGTAGTTGTAATAGCTCTGGTTTGGATGGTTTCGCAACATGAAAATTCAGGAAAAAAGATCATAGTAGGAACATTTGAAGCTCCGACCGTTGATGTTTCCTCTGAAATCCCCGGCAGAGTTGACAGTATTTATGTTGGTCTGGGAGATTCTGTGAAAAAAGGCCAGCTCCTGGCTACACTTGAAGGGAATATCATGAATGCAAAACTTGCTCAGGCACAAGGTGTTCAGGAAGCTACAGCTTCTTTGATGAAGAAGGTGCAAAAGGGAGTCAGAAAAGAATTGATAAATGCTGCCAGAAACGAATATCTGATGGCAAAAAGTCAATATGAATTTGCTGACAAAACTTATCACAGGTACCAGGTTTTGTACGCTGATAGTATTATCTCCAAACAGGAAATGGACAAAATAGAATTTAAACATACGGCAGCCAAAAACCAGATGGAAGCAGCTGAATCTAATTACAAAATGGCTAAAAATGGTGCAACACCTGAGGAATTGAAAATGGTAGCCGGGAAACTTGAAGCAGCAAAAGGTGTTTACCAGGAAGCAGAAGCTTATTATAAACAACTTAGAATTGTGGCGCCTGTTTCAGGAGAAATCAGTGAAAAGATAGGAGCGGAAGGTGAAGTGATGAAAGCTGGTTATCCTGTACTGACCCTGGTTCGCCTCAATAAAATTTATGCTATTGTTAATGTAAAGGAAAATCAGCTTAACACGTTTCGAAAGGGAAAAGTTTTTACCGGAAAGGTCCCAGGACTGGGTGAAAAAGCATTTCAATTTAAGGTTTCTTATCTGGCACCTATGGCCGATTTTGCGACCTGGGTTCCCACCCATGAAAAAGGTGACTTTGATCTAAAAACTTTTGAAGTCAGATTGACACCAGTGAAACCCATCGCCGGTTTGCGGCCCGGAATGACTTTACAATTAAGTCTTTAATTCTTTTGATTATGAAAAAACCTGCGTATATCAAGGTTGCAAGCCGAGAGTGGCGATTGATCGTTCACAGTTCGTCCTCTCGTATGCTGGTCTTCTGGATTCCGCTTGTAGTGTTTCTGCTGCTGGCAGGAATTTATACAGCAGGAGCTTTGCGTAAGATTCCTGTGGCTGTTCTGGATCAGGACCATTCAGATTTATCGAGAACTATCATTAACTATTTGAATGCTTCACCAGAAACCAAAGTAACAACTTCTTTACAATCGCAGGGTCAACTCAAGGATTTCTTCCTGACTCATCCTGAAAAGGCAGTTTATTATTTTCCCAAAGGGATGGAAAAAGACATGCTGAAAGGTAAAAGCTCCGGGGTGAAAGTAATGACCAATTCCACTAATATCATATACGGAAATGTTCTGAAGCGGAATGCTTATGAGCTGCTGGAAACGGTATCGGGAGGAGTTCTGGTGAGAAGACTAACTGCGCAGGGGTTAACACCGGCACAGGCAAGGCGTCTGGCATTGCCTATTGCGGTAAATTCCAAACCGTTGTTTAATACAGAATATAATTACCTCTATTATCTCGTCCCCGGATTACTGACTGTCTTGCTTCAGATGATTGTATTTTTCCTTGGAGCTCGTTCCATCAATAAAGAACTAAGTGCCGGACGAGAACAACAAATGTTGGAAACCGCTGATTACAAATTCTTTCATGTGATTGCGGGTAAACTTTTGGTATATACCCTAATAGGGATGGTGTTGGCCATGTTTACAGGGACTGTTTTCAAGTTGTTTGGAATTCCTTATCAACATCAGTTGGGAGATACATTTTTGCTATTCTTTTTCTTTAGCCTGGCCAATGCTTCATTAGGAATGATGCTATCCTCACTGGTTTCGGAAGAAATCGTCGCGCTGGATATTGCACTTTTCTATAATTCTCCGGCTTTTATTTTCAGCGGTTTTACCTTTCCCATCCTGGGGATGCCATTTTTGGATTCTTTGTGGGCCAAATTCATCCCGTATACTTACTTCTTACACGCATTTTTTAAACTCTTCGAAATGGGGGCACCACTGGCTTATGCAAATACTGAGTTTCTGGCATTGAGTGCTTTTGCATTAACGGGAGTTATAACAACATACGTTGCTCTAAAGGTAAAGTTTAAAAAAGCCGGTCAGCCGGAATTAACACTTAAAAAAGCATAAAATGAATTCAGAAATAAGAATAATTCATCTGATAAAAAGGGAGTTGCAGCGGGTAATTCAGGACCACAGCATTTTCCTTACGGTTATTATAGCTCCAATTCTTTATGCGTTTTTTCTGGGTTCCATCTATCTGCACAAGGACATCAATAATATTCGATTTGGTGTGGTGGATAACGACAACACTTTTACAAGCCGTGAATTGACAAGAAAGTTATCTGCCAGTCCAAAGATTCATCTCACAGAGCATCTTGCCAATTATCATGAAGGAATTCAGGAACTTAAAAAATTAGATATACTGGGATTTGTTGTTTTTCCCAAAGATTTTGAAAAAGATCTGTTGAAAAAGAAGGAAACCCAGGTAGCACTTTATTTGAATAATACGAGATTTCTGCCTTCCAACGAGCTGAATATGGCGGTGAATAAAGTGATGCTTCAGGCGGGTTCCGGTATCCGATTAAAGTATTATGAAAAACAGGGGATTACCTCAGGTATTGCATCGAAAATGATAAATCCTTTAAAAATCAATATTGACCCAATATACAATACTACAAATAGTTATGGGGGATTTCTATTGCCGGCATTGTTTTTCATCATATTACAACAAACACTTTTGATTGGCATAACTGAAAGTGTTAGCAAGGACAGAGAATATGGTTTGCTGAACAACGATTCAAAAGGAATTTACAGCTATATGATTGGTAAGCCTGCCTATTACCTGGTTTTGTACATTGCATATATTATCTTCTTCACCCTTGTTGTTTTTCCGGTTTTTAATCTTCCGGTGAGAGGCGCAATGATTCCGAGTTTTGTTGTTAGTATTTTATTTCTGTCAACTATTCTTTTGCTGGGAATGTGGATAGGAACCTTTATCAAACGTCAGAAACACAGTTTGGTTATTCTGGCTTTTTCGACCTATCCACTCTTTTTGCTATCAGGATATTCCTGGCCCATGTCCTCAATGCCAGTGTTTTTACGGGCGCTGGCAGCTCTGATACCTACAACGCCCATGATGGAAGCGATGAGAAAGTTATATCTAATGGGTGGAACCTGGCAAAACATAATACCACAGCTTGAGCATTTATTAATCCTTTTCGTGTTGGGAATTGTTTTGCTCGCAACGCGGTTATATGCAATCTCAAAAGGTGGTTTAATAGAAAAACAACCTCGTTTTATGATAAAAAAAATGAACAAAGTTTCATAAACCTAATTTAGCAAGCGGCTCCCTCCTTAATAAAATAATGTCATTTTTCTCATGGTAACAGACATTTGGGATTGG
>CAZGZO010000208.1:0-5188 GCA_964529695.1 uncultured Lentimicrobiaceae bacterium | reverse complement strand
ATTGATGAAAGATTTTCTGGTGGATGTTGATTATAGAGACAATGAAATTCAAGTTCAGCATGGCCATTATTTTGTCAGGAAATTGTCGGTAGAAGCTGATTGGAGCTCGGCTGCTTTCTGGTATCAGATGGTTTCTTTTCTGCCTGATGCTAAGATTTCTCTACCGGGACTTCAAGATAAAAGCTCCCAGGGCGACCGGTTCCTGGTTGATGTTTTTGAAAAACTGGGTGTGAAAACTGAATTTTCGGAAGAAGGGGTGGTGCTCACCCATTCCGGGAAAGTATCCTCTGAAATTAAATTTGATTTTTCGGATGCCCCGGACATCGTGCCTTCCGTGATGACAACTTGTGCTGCCCTTGGGGTGAAAGGATTTTTTAAAGGAATAGAACATCTCCGCGTTAAAGAATCTGACCGGATTGAGAGTATGCAAAACGAGTTGGGAAAGATTGGAGCCCAGATTGTGGAAAAGGGGAATGGTTACGAGTTAGTTCCGGGAAAGAAAACTTCTCAGCCCCTTGTTTTCGATAGTTATAAAGATCATCGAATTGCCATGTGTCTTGCGCCACTGGCTTTGCTTTATGATGAAGTAAAAGTAGAAGATCCGGATGTTGTGATTAAATCGTATCCTAATTATTGGAAAGATTTGGAAAGCACCGGATGTTTTAAATTAGTAATGGAAAAATAAGTTTTTGAGTTAAAAACTAAGTGTATGAAAATCACTGATGTAGATTTGTTTATTCCGTGTTTTATTGATCAGATATATCCAGAAACGGCCTTCAATATGGTAAAATTACTTGAGAAGGCAGGTGTGAAGGTTCATTATAATCCAAACCAAACTTGCTGTGGCCAAATGGCCTTTAACAGTGGATTTTGGGATGATGCCAAAAAGTTGGGCATTAAATTATTAAATGATTTTTCCAATGATCGCCCCGTGGTCGGTCCTTCTGCCAGTTGCATCGGATATGTCAGAAACTCATACCAGGAGCTGTTTCATAATACAGCGCATCATTTGGAATATAAAGCTTTGAAAGATAATATCTTTGAAATAACTGACTTTTTGGTGAATGTCCTTCAGAAAACGGATTTTGGTTCGGTATTCGAACATAAGGTTACCTATCACGATTCATGTGCTGCACTGAGGGAATATAATCTGAAAGACGAACCGAGAACACTGCTCAGAAATGTAAAAGGACTGGAGTTGATTGAAATGGAAGAAACACATACTTGTTGCGGTTTTGGTGGGACGTTTGCCATAAAAATGGAACCGATTTCCACCGCCATGGCTGAGCAAAAAGTACAACATGCTCTGGAAACAGGAGCTGAGTACATTGTCTCCACGGATTCTTCCTGCCTGATGCATCAGTATGGTTACATCAAAAAACACAAACTCCCCATTAAAGTAGCCCATGTTGTTGATGTGCTGGCTTCGGGATTAGAATAATTGCAATAAAATGGACTTAAAGATAAAAGATCAATATTTTTTTGTGGGCGGTGCCGGAAGTGGTTTTGGAAGAGCTGTATCACAGGCATTGGCTGCTGAAGGTGCTAATGTATTGGCTGTAAGTCGTACCGCTGAGAAGCTGGAAGCACTGAAAAATGAATTTCCGAATCAAATTGATATACTTTCCGCAGATTTGTCGCTGGATGCAACCCTTCAACAGATAGAAGATTATTATAAAGACAAAAAGCTTTCCGGTATTTTTGTGAATTCCGGTGGACCACCTGCCGGCGGATTTAGTGAAATCAATATGGAGCAATGGGATGAAGGCTGGCGGACCATCGTTCGCTGGAAAATTGCTTTGGTAAAAAGACTTTTGCCCATGATGCAAAAAAATAATTACGGTCGGATTCTGTTTCTGGAGAGCATTTCTGTAAAACAACCCATTCCAAATCTGATATTGAGCAATGCTTTGCGATCTGCCATCATGGGATTTGCCAAAACTCTGTCAGCTGAAGTGGCACCTCAGGGAATTACTGTTAACCTTATGGCACCTGGGTATCACAGCACAGCGGCTATGGATCGTATTTTCCGGAAAAAAAGTGAATTGGAAGGCATTTCTTTTGACGAAGCAAAAAGTATACTTGAAAAAGATATCCCGGTAGGGGAGATGGGAAATCCTGAAGATTTGGCTTCACTATCCGCCTGGTTGTTATCGCCACATTCCCGTCATGTCACAGGTCAGACAATCTCTCACAGCGGGGGACTGGTAAAAGGGATGTTCTAAAAAAATAGGGTAAAGACAGAGCATGTTCAGGGTTGTTCCCTTTACACCGGGGTTAAAACCCCGGGCAACTCAGAACGGTATCAGTAGCCCCAGGTTTCAACCCGGGGAAGAAAAAACGGATACTTTTGAATTCATACAACTTTAGTTACTAGTAATCCATTTGACAATTTTTTTGTTGTTTGGTTTAATCCACGGATTGATGACATAATCGATTTTGCCATCCCTGCCAATAAGATATTTCTGAAAATTCCATCTGACTTTAGAATTGCTTTTTCCATTTAACTTCTTTTCTGTAAGCCATTTATATATAGGGGCTTTGTTGTCGCCCTTTACTGAAATCTTTGACATAATAGGAAAAGTAACATCGTAGTTCAACGTACAGAATTGTTTAATTTCCGAATTGGTGCCTGGTTCCTGGTGCCTAAAATTATTGGCTGGAAATCCGACAATGACAAAGCCATCATCTTTATACTTTTTATAAATCGCCTCCAATTGTTTGTATTGGGGAGTAAAACCACATTTGGATGCCACGTTTACAATCATGACTTTTTTGCCTTTCAGCTGACTTAAAGGAAATTCGTGGCCATTGATATCCTTTACTGTGAAGTCATATATACTATTTTGTGAAACCATACTGAGCGATATTAAAATAAGTCCAAGAGTAAGCATAAACTTTTTCATGGTACTAATTTTTAGTTCCTACAAAGGTAGCTATTTATAATGAAACTAAATAAGAAAAATAAAGGTGAATATCACACCTCTTCAATCCTTCCGGATTCATCGCCATGACGTCTTTTCAAAGGAATTTACTTTTCAATTTTACTCCATTGAGAAGTCAGTTCGTCAATCTGCTTTTTATAATATGAAAACACCTTCATTTCACCTTGAACGGGAGCTGCATCAGCACGCTGCACATTGGTTGCCAGACTGGTTAAACCACTGATAGCCGATGACAAATGTGGATGACCGGTTCTCAATATGATTGAAAATGAGTCTTTTGTTGCATCGGAAAGACTTTCTTTGTCTTCCATTCTGCCAATTTCATTATATAACGCAACCGATTTGTTCAAGAGTCCGTCTACTTGCAAAGCAAACCGAAGCTGTTTAGCCAAGTCCTTATTACTCACATGAACCCTCGGATCCATTTTCACGGTGAGCTGTTTGGAATATTGCTTTCCGTTTACACTGAGTATGATGGTGTAATGTCCTGGCATAACAAGCGGTCCCTGTGGAAGAATGGGGGTGCCGTCTCTCCAAACTGCTGCAATGGAATAATGATATTCCAGAGCCGAAGGACGTGGATACCTCATATCCCATACAAATCGGTGCATACCCGCTTTGCCTGAAAGGTGTTCGCTTTTCCCTACCCATTTCTTTTCAAAATATCGGTTGGCCGGTAACTTTTTCCCTTCTTCCTGACTTGAAAAATGTGCAATAACATTTCCGATAGAATCTTTAACGGTTAAAGTAACCAGTCCTTGTACATTGTCTTTTAACCAGTAATCGATGATAGCTCCTGCCGGAGGATTTTGTCCCAGGGCCGTTGAGGGAGGCCAGGGTGTATCATGATTTTCGTTATTTCTAATGCGCCAGGCTGGTGCCGGACTGAAAAGATGAACAGGTTGTTCCGGAATTTTGGATGTCATTTCCCGCAAGGGTTCCAGGTCATCTAAAATCCAAATGCCACGACCTTGAGTTCCGGCAATTAAGTCGTTGTTATGAACGACCAAATCACGCACACAGGTTGTCGGAAAATTGAATGTAAGTGGCTGCCATTGCCCACCATCGTTAAATGAAACATAAATACTACGGTTGGTGCTGGCGTAAAGCAAACCTTTTTTGACCGGGTCGGCTTTAATGACATTCATGTATTCATCGGAAGGAATACCTTTGGTGATGTTTGTCCAGGTCTTCCCATCATCGTTAGTTTTGAGAATTAAGGGTTTGGATTTGCCCAACCGGTGTAAATCTACTGAAACATAGGCTGTATGGATTGAAAATGGTGAAGGTGCAATCCCATCAATTCTTGCCCAAACCGGAACATCCGGAGGCGTTACATTTTGCCAGTGTTCACCACCATCTTTGGTAAGCTGAATCAGACCATCGTCTGTTCCAATCCAAATTTCTTTTTGGTCAATAGGCGAGGGGGCAATGGTATAAATTACACCGTAACCAATCGAACGGGCCTGAGCCAGATCAGGATTTTTTACTTTCTTCACTCCGGGTTTTATTCCTGAAAGATCGGGACTGATAATTTTCCAGTGATCGCCATTGTCATAAGACCTGAAAAGATATTGAGCGCCAAAATACAACGGGTATGGTTTTATGTGTGAGAATACCAACGGCGTAATCCAGGTATAACGGTAGCGAACGCTTGTGGGGCGCGCACCATAACTGGATATAGGCCAGGGTGATATGTTTCCAGATTGCCTTGTGGTTTCGTTGAAACGTGATATGCTTCCACCCAATCCGCTACCAAATACCCAGTTGGGACTTCCCGGTTTAGGTACATCATAATCTCTTTCATCGCCACCCACGGGATGCCAATCCCTTAAGCTGATGACCCCATATGGTCCACGGCTTAAGATTTCAACCGTACCATTGTCCTGCTGTCCGCTGTAGATTCTGTATGGAAACCGATTATCCACAGCAATGTGGTAAAACTGTCCGGTTGGCTGATTGTACCAGCTTGACCAGCTTTGACCATTATTAACTGTCACGGCAGTGCCTTGATCGGATGCGACTATCATATGAGTTGTGTCAGATGGACTAATCCATAAGAAATGATAATCATCTCCACCAGGAGAGCCTTTAAACACTGAAAAATGCTTGCCACCATCATCCGAACGTTGAATGGAACGCCCCATAACATAAATAATATCAGGGTTTTTAGGGTTGACAGTGACCCGGCAAAAATAAGAATCAGCCAGCGATGATTTGTGGTTCACATACTTCCAGCTTTT
>CAZGZO010000207.1:0-5220 GCA_964529695.1 uncultured Lentimicrobiaceae bacterium | reverse complement strand
TAATCAAAAACAAGCACAGGATCCTGTTTCTTTTCCTGATGATTTTTGCGCTTGTATCCCGTGCAGCAGGACAGGACAACCTTACTGCGCTTAAAAAAAAGCGGCAACAGCTCGAAAAAGAAATTGAATACACGAATAAATTAATCTCCAAAATTGGGAAAAGCAAGAAAAACACCCTGTATTCCCTGAATTTGATTAATAATAAAATTGGACGACGCCGGGAACTGACAGCCACTCTAAAACGGGAAGTTTCCCTTCTGACCGACAGCATTTCTTCTTTAAATGTGAGTGTAAAAAAACTGGATGATCGTTTAGATTACCTGAAAAACGAATACGCCCGCATAGCTTATTATGCCTCAAAAAACGACAATGGCTATTCGCGCCTCATCTTTTTGTTTTCCTCGCGGGACATCAATCAGGCTTACCAGCGGATGCGCTATTTGTCGGAAATTTCTTCTTACATCAGGAATGAGGCGGGAAAAATCAAATCGCTTGAAGCAGAAAAGGAGCAAAGAAAGAAGGATTTGGAAGGCCGCATTCAGGAAAAGAAAAACACGCTGGACATGGAAGTTTCACAGCTTTCATTGTTGCAGTTGGAACAGAAGAAAAAGAGTCGGTTAAAGCGTAGACTTTCATCGCGGGAGCGGTCGTTAAGGAGACAGCTCAGAGCAAAAGAGAAAGAGTCGGCTTTGCTAAACAAAAAGATTGAGGCTGCTATTGCCAGAGCTACGGAATTGGCCCGGAAAAACTCCAGGAAAGCCACCAAAATAAGTGTCAGAGAATCGAAGCTGAGTCAAATGTTTTATAAGAACCGGGGGAAACTCCGCTGGCCGGTGAAGGAAGGAATTGTATCGCAGACTTTTGGTGTCCATTCCGATCCTGTTTTGAGGAATATAAAAATCAGGAATAATGGCATCAATATTTCGACAGACAAAGGTTCTGTGGCACATGCTGTTTTTGAAGGAACTGTTGTGAGTGTTATGGCCATCACCAGCACAAACATCGCCGTAATCGTGAAACATGGTAATTATTTCACAGTATTTTCCGGACTTGATAAAGCCTTTGTTACGCAAGGAACGGACGTGAAACCCGGAACTGCATTGGGCGCTGTTCATACCAACCTGCAGGGGGATACCGAATTGCATTTCGAAGTCTGGAAAGGAAGAAAATATCAAAATCCAGCTTGGTGGCTTGTTCGAAGATAAGTTTATAATGTGGATGGTTTTGATTTATGATTGAAAGGATCGAAAAGATTGATGAAGATTGAATAGTATCAGTGTTAGTTTTTATGTTTTGCTACTTCGCTTAATGTTTCGTAAGATTTTTAAAACGGCAAGTTATATCCACGTGTCCTTTTTCAATCCTTTCAATCTCCATCAATCTCCATCAATCTTGTCATCAATCTGCCATACTCTTTATTTTGTTAATTTTGAACACTTTTAAAGCAGTCGCTTTTATCTTGTTTTTATAAAATTTACTGCTATGGAATCTATAGAAACGCAAAAGCTTTTCATCAAAAATATGGTTTGCAACCGCTGTATTATGGCGGTAAAATCTGAACTGAAGAAACTTGACCTGAAGCCAGTTTCAGTCGTTCTTGGCGAAGCTGTAGTTGAAGGAAATGTTGATAACGAGACGCTGGATAAACTCGATAAAAATCTGAATTCCATAGGTTTTGAACTGATTGATGACAAAAAAAGTCAGCTGATAGAAAAAATCAAAACCGAGATCATCAACATGGTTCATTATGACCATGATGCAGAGGGGCATATCAATTTTTCGGAGCATCTCGCAACAACGCTGGGACATGAATATTCCTATCTCAGTAACCTGTTTTCTTCCGTGGTTGGAACCACCATTGAGAAATATGTTATTCTTCAGCGCATTGAACGCGTCAAGGAACTTTTGATTTATGATGAACTTACGTTGAGTGAAATTGCCTGGAAAACAGGCTATAGCAGTGTTCAGCATCTTTCCAACCAGTTTAAAAAAGTTATCGGGATGAATCCCACTTTTTATAAAAGAATGCAGGTTCGTAACCGGAGATCGCTGGATGAGATTTGATATATAAACATAGAGGCGCAAAATTTTGCGCCTCTACCATCATTCAAAATCAATTTTTATACAAGGTTTTTATTCATATCGCAAAGCTTCTACAGGATTCTTTCGAGCAGCAATAAATGTCTGCCAGCTCACAGTCCCCATCGCAATGAGCATGATGCCCAATCCGGCCATAACAAAAACCCACCAGCTTAATGAAGTTTTATAGGCAAAGTTTTGTAACCACTTCTCCAGCGCATAATAGGCAATAGGTGTTGCCAGAACAAAAGCAATACCAACCCATTTTGCAAATTCTTTAATGAGCAGCGTCATAATTTCAAGAACCGTTGCCCCATTCACCTTGCGGATACCAATCTCCTTGGTTTTTAATCGTGTTGTGAAGATGACAATCCCAAGCAAACCGGTAAGCGACAACAAGATAGTCCAGAGCGAAACAAAGTTGATAAAACTGGCAATACGCTCATCTTTCAGGTAAAGTTTGTTCATCGCATCGTCAAGAAACTGGTAACTGAAGGTATATTGATGTTCAAATTGGTTCCAGACTTGTTTCACATGACTTATCGCTTGTTTATAGTGTCCGGGTTTTATTCTTAATAAAATATAATCTTTCCGCGTGTTGGTGAGCCAGAAAACCATGGGTTGTATCGGGTCTTCCAATGATGCAAAATTAAAGTTCTTAGCGACCCCGATAATGGCTCCGGCATCGAACCCAAAATCTGTTTTCCCGGCTTCAATTGTTTTTCCCAATGGTTTTTTCCAGCCAAACTGCTGTACTCCCTGCTGATTGATAATGAACTTGTTATCATCGGCTCCGGGTGTTTGTGAAAACAAACGGCCCTCTACAATTTTTATATCAAAGAATTTGAGAAAATTCCTGTCAACCGGCCAACAATACAATGTTCTGTACTTTCCGTCAATATCTCTGCCCCACGACATTCCAATATTTCCCGGCCTGAATTGCGAATAAGTGTACTGAACAATATTTGAATCCGCCATTATATCACGGGCAAAGGCTTTGTAATGCGTTTTAATGTTGGGTGTTGTTTTTACGAAAATGACATTTTTCTTTTTGATTCCGATGTTATAATTCTTCCAGTATTTTATCTGTTTGGCGATGCCGATAGAGGATATCAGCAAAGCAATAGAAAAAACAAACTGCATTACGAACAACGTATTTCTTACATATCGTCCTCGTTTTAAAAATTTGGAACTTCCTTTTGAAGAACTCAGGATATTTGAAGAGCTGATAACAAAAGCAGGATAGAATCCGGCCACAATGCCGAAAACAACCGCCATAATAATAAAATAAAGATACCAGGGTGTTCTGTTCCCAAATGCCAGGCCTTGAATATCAAACAGGTTTTGAATGGGTTGATAGATAATAGAATGAACTACAAAAGCAAAAGCCAGTGCAATAAGAGAAATCAGTATGGATTCCTGAAGAATTTGAATGATGATGATGCCTCTTCCGGCACCTAAAACCCGCATAATGGAGTATCTTTTTGCTTTTTCACCAGCCTGGGAGACAGAAAGATTAACAAAGTTGATAATTCCCATTGCAGCCAGAATGATGGTCAGAAGAACCAAAATATTCAACACCGTTCTGCTGACATTGTCGAATTGATTAAATGTGGTCTTGGTAAAGTGCAAACTGGACAAAGGATTCAGCGTGACTTTCATTTTAGCTTGTTCAACAAAATGTTTATGTAAAGCCGGAATTTGGTTGATTTGTTGTGCCAGGTTATGAATATTGGCTCTTGGAGAGACTGTGCAGAAGATATTATAGCTCCATTCATTCCAGCGATTGGCTGCACTGTTTGGATCTTGTGTGAGGGTGCTAAAAGAAGTAATACAATCTGCCTCAAAAGAGGAGTTTTGCGGAATGTTCTGAATGACTCCGGTTACTGTATATTTTTCTTCGTTTAACCAAACAATTTTTCCGACCGGATTTTTAGTGTCAAATAATTTTGATGACAAAGCTTTTGTAAGCACGATTGTATTGGGCCGGGTCAAAGCATCCGTTTTATTTCCGTTTAGGAAAGGAAGCGTAAATATGCTGAAGATAGAATTATCAGCATATAAATTCTGGACTTTATAGTTTCTGTTTTCATTTTTAAGTGCTTCCGTAGTAGCCTGTTTCTCGATGAATTTTAATCGTGAAACATTTTCTATTCCCGGGACATCCTTTTTGATCAATCCGGCAGTTTTGGCGGGCATAAACATCATCGTCTGATCAAGCCTTACCTGGTAAATATTTTTGAAATTCTTGTTGAAAGTGTCAAAAGAATTTTGATAGTTGACGTAAAGAATTAGTGTAATAATTCCCGAGAAAGCAATGATAAGGCTCAAAATGTTCAATCCCGATGATACAGGGAATTTGATGATGCCTTTATATATAGTTTTAAGTTTTATCATGATAATTTGTTGTATTACAGAAATATAAATAGGGTAATCTTCTGGGCTCCCTACCCCTCAACCTTCATACTTTTCTACCGGTTAATTCAATTTCCCATTCGATTTCTCCATAAGCACTTTGCCATCAAGCAGGTTGATGATGCGGTGTGCATAGCCTGCATCCCGTTCCGAGTGAGTAACCATTACAATGGTGGAGCCTTCTTCGTTGAGTTCACTCAAAAGATTAATCACTTCAATTCCGTGTTTTGAATCCAGATTTCCGGTAGGCTCATCGGCGAGAATCAGTTTTGGGTTGGCAACTACAGCCCTGGCGATGGCCACACGCTGCTGTTGCCCCCCGGAAAGCTGCTGCGGATAATGTTTCGCACGATGACTGATTTTCATCCTGTTCAACACCTCCATCACCCGCTCTTTGCGCTCCGAAGCTTTCATCCTCAGGTAAATGAGTGGCATTTCTACATTTTCAAAGACATTGATTTCATCAATCAGGTTGAAACTCTGGAATACGAATCCAATATTTCCCTTACGAAGTTGGGTACGGTCTTTTTCTTTCATTTTGGCTACTTCTGTACCGTTGAAATTATAGCTGCCCTTGGTTGGATTATCCAGCATGCCCAGAATATTCAGCAAACTCGTTTTCCCACATCCCGAGGGCCCCATAATAGCAACGAATTCACCTTCATTTACATTTATATCCACACCGTTTAAAGCATAAGTCTGTACTTCATCTGTGCGGAAAACTTT
>CAZGZO010000206.1:683-5247 GCA_964529695.1 uncultured Lentimicrobiaceae bacterium | reverse complement strand
TCGTTACCGACGGTTCATCCCCACCCGTGTGGGGAACGTTGCAGCGATCAATGCGATTAATGCCGTGACAACGGTTCATCCCCACCCGTGTGGGGAACGTCTGAATAGCATCGAACGGTTCGCCCCGTCCGTCGGTTCATCCCCACCCGTGTGGGGAACGTATTCCCCACCGCATAGCAAAACTCGGCGACGTCGGTTCATCCCCACCCGTGTGGGGAACGTAAAATTTCTGTTGCCAAAATACACCATCGTTACGGTTCATCCCCACCCGTGTGGGGAACGTCAAAATGGCATCCCTGGACAAATTTGCACCACCGGTTCATCCCCACCCGTGTGGGGAACGTTTTCCAAGCCAGACATATGCCCGGTATTTATGCGGTTCATCCCCACCCGTGTGGGGAACGTTAAATCAAACGGAGGGCAATATGAAAAAATTACGGTTCATCCCCACCCGTGTGGGGAACGTACATCAAATATCCGCTTAAATTTAAAAGCTTTTCAAGAACGTAAATTTCTACCGTTTTTATCAAGAATCATTCTTAATAAGTTCTTGTTTCGTTTTCTCTTGAGAATAATCTTCCGGAAAGAATGAGACCAATTTGATTCCATCCATTTCAACAGGTAATCGTCGGTTTTTCCCCAATGTTAAAAAATCAAACCCAGACTCCGTGTTCGTACTCCACGCCATTACAGCATTTCCTTCTCCTATGCCTATTTCCACCTGTTCCCAGATCATCTCCCGAACCCGCCGGGAAACATCACCCACATATACACCTGCTCTAACCTCTATCAACCATACTGCCAAACGGCCCCGCAAGCGCTGGGGAACATTTTCAACCACGATGACCAGCATCGCCTATTTGCTCCTTGTTGGGAATAGCCGGTTCCACAGATTCTTCCGGCATTTCAGGTTTTGCCAACCCACCTGCTGCTAATATTTCTTCAATGGTAGGGATAATTTGTTTCAATAATCTTGATTGCCGAAACACTTCTCTGCATTCCAGTCTGACTTCTCTTTCCGGATTGCCGGGTTTCTTTGCAGCGATTCTAAATGCAACCGGAACAACTGTATCAAATTTAAAAACATCGGCAATGTCATAGACAAAAGATTGGGGTTTGCCCGTATGGATAAACCCAACCGCTGGTGCGTAACCAGCCGCCAATATCGCGGCCTCGCAAATACCGTAAAGGCAGGCTGTAGCCGAACTCAAACAACGATTCGGTATATCACCGCTCCCCCATTGGGTATGGTCATAATTTCTTCTCTTCCATTCCACTTTATACTGCTTTGCCATCAGTTCATAAATCTTACGAACCCGAACCCCTTCAATGCCACGTAACTGTTCCACGCTTCTCTTAGCCGGTGGCTCTTCCTTGAAACGCATGGCATACATTTTTTTGACTACCTTGAGACGAGCCTCATCATCAAGCGCAAGCTTAGCCTGATAAAGTAAACGGTCTGCCCGCGCACCGCCTGGTTGCCCCGAAGCATACAGGCGAACGCCGCTGTCCCCAACCCATATAAGCAAGCATCCAACACGGGCGGCCAAAACCACGGCAGCATGGGATACACGGGAACCAGGCTCGAGCATCAGACAAGCCACTCCGCCAACCGGAATATGCGTTCGTACTCCTTTTTTATCCACCACCACAAAAGCTCCATCCAGAACGTCCAAGTTTCCTTTTTCCACAAAAAGAACGGAAACCCGATCTTTGATGGGGATGGGTTTTAGGGCCGGTAGAATAGGTTCGGTCATTATCGCTCTCCTATAGGTGTAGCGGATTTCTCTTTTCTAAACCCACTAGATGTCCGTTTTTTCCGGACAACTCAATTTTAACTGCCGTTCAGTTGTCTACAGTTTGTAGACAACTGAGAACAATAATATTAAGTACAAAATCTACTTATCTTTACAGCAATTGGGGTACAGCACCCTAGTTGGCAAAGTCTTATTTCGGGCAAAGAGATAGACATTTTCCCCTCACTTTTTATCCTCCAACATTTTCATAAGCTTGTTGGATAATCGGTTTTGCTTTTTCAAAATCTTTATCAGAACTTATTGTCAATTCCACATCACCTGTTCCGTAATGACCAATCTTTGAAACATCCCGGAAAATAGCCGATTTTACTTCCACTTGCTTGGGATCAAGTTTCAAATATAGCAATATCTTCCCTTTTCTTCTTGTTTCCACACAAACAATGTTTTGTGAAATTCTGTAGGCTATGTAAAATTTTTTGGGTACCTCTTCGATTGAAGCATCCAACTTTGTAATGAATTCTCGGATCATTTGCACAAGATTTTTCATGCTCTTAGATAATCCGTGCAGATGTTCTTCGTAAGTATAAACAGCGTTTTGTCTGACCAAAGCAGCTTTTTTTCCGGCAGCGACCATAACAGGATTTTTCCCCTCCACGGAATCGCTGCTTTCGGACAAGGATTTTTGAAATATCTCCTCAAAATAAATGGTGCCATTCTTAAAATACCGATAACTCCAAAGTTCAATGTTGGCGCCCATAACTTTGACGGCATGTAAGTCATATTTCTTATAATTGGGTGCGATACAGATAATCCTAATATCCGTCCAGTCGATTTCTACAGGTTTTCCAAATGCTCTTTGCACTGCAATTTCAAAATCACCCTTATGATCATAAATCCAGGATAAATAATAAAGGCTTTGGTTGATAAGCTCGGAGGACTCCACTTTTTTATATTCGATGATCACTGGGTTGTTTTCTTCTGACAGCGCCAAGGTATCAATGCGCCCCGCGTGAATACTACCCGTCGGAAACTCGGTTGCCACAAAGCGACAATTAAATATTTCTTCCAAATTTTTTTCGACCAACGTTTGCAATTCTTTTTCATAACGAAAGTTTGTCCTTGTAACTTTTTTCAGTTGTTTTTCCTTAATTTCGAATAGCGGCATAGTAGAGTCTCCAGCCTAAATATTTTTACTTTTTCTGATCGACAATCACTCTTCTTGGTGCAAATTCCCTTTTTTCTGATGCAAAAGATAGGGGCACATCTGAAATGCTATCCCGGCCTTCGGCAAAATGTTCAACACCTCTTTGTATAGTAAAACTTTCCTTTTTGGCATCGCCAATCAACACTTGCCAGGCATTTTCTTCCCTTTCTTCCAGCCCGGCAAAGACAGGCATCGAAGGGATACACGTTTTACGTCCCAGCCATATTCCCCAAATAGGATTTTTCAATGCTTCGGCAATTTTTCCTAACATCGATTTGTCCCCTGCCAGGATCACACCAAAAGAAGCGTCATTCAGATATTGCCGATAAGTTAATACGCAGTCATTATTAATCCCGCCATTGGCGCGCCTGGTATTTTGCACTGTATGGTAATCCTGCATTCTTCTCAAAGACAGTTCCTTATTCAGCTTTCTTGGGATTTCAATGGCTGTCATTTTAAGTTTGCGATATTCTTCCAGAAATTTTTTTTCTTCCTGCGACCCTCTTAAAAATCCCATGGCTGCGCAACACATCCCGGCAATACCGCTCTTAGTAGGCATCAAGGCAGTATTACGACGATTGTACTGGCTGTCGAATCCCCAGGATTGCAGAGGTCCTGCCAATCGCAACGCCAAATAAGCTTGCTCAGATGACATGGGAAACCACCCCATCGAGAAATTCCTTGATGCCTACATCAGGAATAGCTTTTTCAAACGCTGCATCCAATCCCCAGGTAGTTTTCAATTTTTCATACTCGCCCTTTAACAAACTGACTGATTCTTCCGCATACCCCTGATTGGTTTTTATCGGTTTTTCAAAAGCATTGATCAATTGGACCGGATGCCCTTTTTCTCTGACAATACCAAGAACATATACCGGCAGAGTGTTACCATTCATAGAGTTTTTACGGGCTGTTGGTACTGCTTTGATGGTCGCTTCAACAAATGTCCTCACTACTTGCTGACGTTCCTCTTTACTCATACTGGCCAGATGACTTTCATCAGCCAGCATATCCAGATTAAGGGCAGCAAAACGATAATAGGTGGCTGAGTTAAATTCCAAAGTCCCTGTCATACCAGCACCCGCGTCGTCACCGGTTGGTATATCATCAACAGCGGTAAAAAAATCTATTTCATTATCAACCTTATGTGTTGATAATACATGCGAAAACATCGCTGCACCCTCAACATTTAAAGAATTATCACTTGCCACCATTCTGCCAAATAATGCAATGTCCGCAGCATCTTTGACCAATGGCACTTCCTTTTCCTTATCAATTTTAAATACCTTTTTTATTGGCGTCTTAAATATTTTGCTGATTACTTCTCCATATTTTTTAACGGTTATTTTTTTGTCACCTTTTTTCTTTTTCTCTTCATCCTTTCCTTCTTCATCCTCAACCTCGCCGTCATCTTTAGCCAGCTTATCTTTATCAACCAATGAATAGGCTTCCATCAATTTATCTTTTTGATCTTTTTCTAAAGAAAATAAAATATCAGTCAATTTTTCATATTCTAATGGCGAAAGAAACACGAGTGTTTTTACTTTACCCTCATGTTTGGGGTCAAGTTTTCCCAAATAATGAGCAACACATAGCGAAAGAA
>CAZGZO010000206.1:0-673 GCA_964529695.1 uncultured Lentimicrobiaceae bacterium | reverse complement strand
GCTCTTTTCCACGATTGGCTGGACACCCTGGCTCTTTGTACCCCGCCGAATATTGCGGTTTTGGGCGAATTAAGATCATCACGATTAAGACAAGCTACCGGCACGGATTGAATAATGTGTAATTCCAAATGTTTCATTTTTATTTTCTCCTTTTTATTTTGAAATGGGGGCTATTAATAACATGCCATAGCCAAAGCCTTTGGCACTGCCAATTCCCTTTTTATAGGTTTCTTTAAACCTTTCTTTATCAACAACTTCCAGCATGCCTCTAAATTGTGCGCCGCCGTGTTTTCCCTGATGTTCCTTTTTGGTGAAGTAATTTGATATTACCGGACTGATCTCCACAGGTTTACCTGGATATAACCGGAAGCCTCCTTCATCCGCTTTCCGTTCAAACCACTTCTGCAATTCTTCCTGTTTGGTGATTGCTATTCGATTGCCTCGCTGACGCTTGCCTTTGTCATTGATCAGTATTTCTCCATCTTTCCTTTTTATACAGAGCCGCTTGGTAGGATTAGCCTTGATATCAAAAGCATAATATTGATACTCCAACAGCGCCGGTTTAATTTCTTTTAGTTCAAATTTACCATGCAAACACCAGTTTGGCCTTTCCGGCTTCCCCCCAGATAATACCCAAAATCTTAATTTCCCCTCCAATTGATCAGTTCGTGAC
>CAZGZO010000205.1:0-5266 GCA_964529695.1 uncultured Lentimicrobiaceae bacterium | reverse complement strand
CCGAAAATCAAGGCGGCCCTATTCATGTCTATCCGGAGTTTACTTTAACTCCACGATTATGCGGGTTTTTTCTTTCCCTGGTGCTTGCCGGCACAAAACATTTTATTATGGAAAACATTATACTTACCAGCCTGTTTGTTCTGGTTGCTTTTGGGCTGGGTATCGTCGTGACCTACTTCTTTTTGAAGCGGTCATTGCTGAAGAAAAGCGAGACGATCCTTGTGAAAGCAAAGGAACAAGCCGAGGTGATTAAGAAAGAGAAAATCCTACAGGCTAAAGAAAAATTCTTACAATTAAAATCTGAGCATCAGAAGGTTATTGACGAGAAGAACAAAAACATTCAAAGAATGGAAAACAAGGCTTTACAAAAAGAAGCCAATGTTTCTCAAAGACTTCAAGACCTCCAGCGAAAGAACAACGAACTGGACAAACAAAAAAACAATCTGAACAATCAGTTTACTTCACTTGAGAAAAAACAAGAAGAAGTAGAAAAAATGCGTAAAGAACAAGTCAGTCAACTTGAAAATATTAGCAAGCTTTCGGCCGATGAAGCCAAAGAACAACTCATCGAAAACATGAAAGGTGAAGCTAAGACTGAGGCCATGGTTATGATTCGTGAGATTATGGATGAAGCGAAACTTACGGCTGAAAGGAGTGCAAAAAAACTTATCATTGAAACCATACAACGGACCTCGGCTGAGCACACAATTGAAAATACGGTAACCGTTTTCAACATTGCCAGCGAAGACATCAAAGGTCGTATTATTGGTCGTGAAGGAAGAAATATCAGGGCGTTGGAAGCATTAACGGGAGTAGAAATCATCATAGACGACAGTCCCGACGCTATTTTACTTTCTGGTTTTGACCCCATCCGCCGTGAAGTAGCCAGACTTTCACTTCAGAAATTGGTTTCTGACGGACGTATTCATCCTGCCCGTATTGAAGAGGTGGTTTCAAAAACCGTTAAAGAGGTGGATCAGGAGATTATGGAAACCGGAAAAAGAACCGTTATCGACCTTGGATTGCACAACTTACATCATGAACTGGTGCGCCTTGTAGGTCGTATGCGTTACCGTTCTTCGTACGGACAAAACCTGCTTTCACACTCTATTGAAGTAGCTAACCTTTGTGCTACCATGGCTGCCGAGTTGGGTCTGAACCCTAAAAAGGCTAAACGCGCAGGTTTGCTTCACGACATTGGTAAAGTAGCTGAAAATGAAGCTGAATTGCCACATGCTTTGCTGGGAATGAAAATTGCTGAAAAATACAAAGAGCATGCTGATGTTTGCAACGCAATAGGCGCCCACCACGACGAAATTGAGATGGAAACGTTAATTGCTCCTATCGTTCAGGTTTGTGATGCTATTTCCGGGGCTCGTCCCGGTGCTCGTCGAGAAGTGGTAGAAGCTTACATTCAGAGGCTTAAGAAACTTGAAGAGCTGGCCCTCACCTACCCTGGTGTTGTAAAAACTTACGCCATCCAGGCCGGACGTGAACTCAGGGTTATTGTAGCTGCTGATAAAGTTTCAGATGACGAATCAAATGCTTTGTCCTTCGACCTGTCCAAAAAAATTCAGGAAGAAATGACTTATCCCGGACAGATTAAGATTACGGTGATTCGGGAGACACGGTCGATAAATTATGCGAGATAGGTTGAAGTTGGAAGTCAGAAGACGGAAGTCGGAAGATGGGAGACTTTAGAAATAATTACTAAATAAATGAATGTATTAGAGGATGTTATCGAAAGATGATGTCCTCTATTACTTTTTCGCCAACTTCTTTGTTGAGACTATCCACAAGTTTCGAACGAGCCATAGATAGTTCACTTCTCAACACAGCAGAATCAAGGCTTACATACAGGATGCGATTTTTGATAGAAAGATGGGTTGTATGATTGGCAAAGATACCGCCAACTACCTTTTCCCAGGAATTAATAACCTTGGTTTCCAGAAGCTTTCCGTCCAATCGGTATGCTTTCACCAATTGATCAAGTACTTCTTTGAGACTGTATTCGTTTTTCCTTTTAATCATCTGCTTCGCGTACTGTTCCTTTTTCTACAAAAAATATTTTGTGGTCGATTTTTACTTTATCAAAAATAGATTTAATCCGGTGATGTTGCGTATCTGTGATAAAAACCTGACCAAAATTCTCTTTACTCACTAATTCAACAATCTGTGAAACGCGCTCATCATCAAGCTTATCAAAGATATCATCAAACAACAAGATGGGTTTGAATCCCTTCTTTTGACGCGTGTATTCAAACTGCGCCAGTTTGATGGCCACCACAAAAGACTTTTGCTGTCCCTGAGAGCCAAATTTCTTCACCGGAAAACCATCAATCAGAAATATCAGGTCATCTTTATGAATACCCTGAGTTGAATAACGCGCCATGCGATCGCGCTGCAGTGCTTCTTTTAAAAGGTCCCTCAGATTACCATCTTCCAATTGAGATGAGTACACTACTTCTACCTGTTCGCTGCCACCGGACAAAAAGCGGTAATATTCTTCAAACAACGGATTAAAATCTTTCAGAAACTCTTTTCTTTTCTGATGAAGATTCTCACCCACCGTTGCCATTTTTTCATCCCAGATGCTCAACGACAGCTCATCAAAATAGCGCTGTTCCGCAAAACTCTTCAGCAATATATTCCTCTGTAACAGCGCTTTATTATATTCCAACAAATCCGTCAGATACACTTTATCAAATTGAGAAATTACACCATCGATATATTTTCTTCTTGTTTCGCTGCCTTCATTAATCAGATCACGATCATAGGGAGAAATCATGACCAATGGAATCTTACCTATGTGATCCGCCAGCCGATCATAATCTTTTGTATTGAAACGGAATTGCTTTTTATGACTTCTTTTTTGAATGCAACTAACCTTGTCTTCATGCTCATTCTGAATATTGTAAAACCCATGTAATGCAAAAAAGTCCTCATTATGCTTGATATTCTGAGAATCAATCGGATTAAAATAGCTTTTACAAAACGAAAGATAATAAATGGCATCCATCACATTGGTTTTCCCGGCACCATTTCCGCCCACCAGGCAATTTATCTTCTCACTAAAGTTCAAATCGGCATCCGCATAATTCTTGAAATTGCTTAAAATGAGGTGAGACAGGTTCATAGTTTTCCTTTAATTTTCAGGAAATAAAAGTACAAAATAAGTAAGAGGTAAGGCAGCACATGAAACAGAGAATTTGGCCTATCCTCTGCGTTGCCCGCAAATTTTCAACATTATTGAAAATACGGTAGGGTAAAATCGTTCTGAATCATCTTAAGAGTAGAAACAAAAAAGTTTTATTCACTTTAAATAAATGAGCCATGAAAAACAAGATTTCCAAGGCATTCGCCTTTATCCTCACCGGCATTCTACTTTTAGGAGTTTCCTTTTCAACTCCTTTGTATGCCTTACCTTCACACGCTCAAAATAATGATGACGCCTCGTACACAGAATATCACGGCCGTCTCATTGACAACAACACACATGAGCGTATATCTTATGCCAGTATCTTCGTTCAGGGACAAAACGTCTCTACTATTTCGAATGATCACGGCGAATTTATCATAAAGGTTGCTAATAATAGCGGGGCAAAGAATCTTTTAATCTCCCACCTGGGATATAAGGATTTGACTGTACCACTGACAGAGCTGACGCACAGAACCAACAACCTTTATATGGAGCCGACTTCTATCGCTTTAAGCCAGGTCTATATCACACCAGGGCCTGTGGATCAAATAATTCGTAGAGTGATTGAAAACGAAAGAAATAATTACTCATCCGTACCGAACCAAATGAAGGGGTTTTATCGTGAGTCCATTCAAAAAAGGCACACATATGTCTCTCTTGCAGAAGCAGTTGTAAATATTTACAAATCTCCTTACAGGGGCCTTACAGATGACCATGTTCGTGTTTTAATCGGAAGAATGGGTAGTAATGTCAAGAAAATGGACACGCTGCTCTTCAAGCTCCAGGGTGGACCTGCCACAGCGTTACTTCTGGATATTATTAAAAATCCTACTGTCTTGTTGAGCCCCGAAATGATTAATCACTATCATTTCACCCTCAAAAATGAGGTAAAAATTGGTGATAAGGTATTTTATGTTGTTGGGTTCACTCCTATCAGTAAAGTAGGTGCACCATTATATTCTGGGGCATTTTACATTGACGTTAAATCCTATGCGCTGGCTTATGCCAAATTCCACATGGATATGGTTAATCCGTCTGAAGCTGCATTGTTATTTATCCAGAAGAAACCTGCCGGAGTCAGAGTGACACCAGAATCTGCCGATTATATCGCAAAATATAAAGAGCAGAATGGGAAATGGTATTTCAACTATGCCAAAGGTGAGGCTACATTCAAAGTAAAATGGAGGAAAAAGCTGTTCGCATCCACTTACTCAACTACATTTGAAATGGCTATCACTGATCGGTCGACCCAAGATATAACGAAATTTAAGCCAAGAGAAAGGTTCAAGATGAATGAGATATTCACTGAGTCGATGGGCGCCTTTGCAGATAAGAATTACTGGGGTAAGTATAACATCATTAAACCTGACCAGTCAATTGAGTCTGCTATCAGAAAATTCAAGAGAGTTTTGAAGCGGGAAGGAAAGGAATAAGGCCCCATTTATCAAAGGGCATATTCAAAAATTTCATATCTTGAAGAAAAAATTCCGGAATTTTGAAAGCAATTGAAAAACGACTATTGAAAAGCATTCGGCAGGGGGACATCAAATCATTTGAATTCTTATTCAGACTGCATTATGAACCCCTGCTAAGCTATTCAATTACGATTACAAAATCGGAACCTGATTCGGAAGAGGTAATACAAGATTTATTTTACAAGCTATGGAAAGACAGAAAAAAGCTGAATATCAAACATTCTATATCAGCATACCTCTATCAATCAGTTTTTCACAACAGTCTTCAGATATTGAAACGGGGAAAGCTCAATGAGAAATACATTCAGTACACGCTCAATCAGCCTCGTCAGGATATTGACCCGGAAGAAATTTTAAAATATGAAGAACTCAACCGTGCTTTCTTTGAACTGATGGAAGAACTTCCCGAACGACGGAGACAAATATTTAAGATGAACCGAATCCAAGGCCTGAAATACAAAGAGATAGCTGAAGAACTTTCCATCTCTGTTAAAACGGTTGAAAAGAATATGACTAAAGCACTTCAATTTTTTAGAGAAAACCTGGGAGATTATAATTTTAACTAAACTATTTAACACTGACTTAGAACAAT
>CAZGZO010000204.1:0-5299 GCA_964529695.1 uncultured Lentimicrobiaceae bacterium | reverse complement strand
AACGGATAATACCAAGAATTTCATCCCCGTATTTCTGAACCCGGGTTTTCCCCATGCCATGAATGTCAAGGAGGTCTTCTTCATGTATGGGTAATTTGTCGCACATTTCCAGTAAAGATTTTTGTGTGAAAATCTGATAATGCCGGACCTCTTCTTTTAACGCAAGCTCATTGCGCAACTCCTTCAACATGGCAAACAACTCAGGCCGTGCACCGATTGCTTTTTCTTTGGCGGACGATGAATCGGTCTTTATTTCCTGTAAAACAGATTTTGCACGAGCTTCAAGATATTTCATCGTGCTGAATCCGCCTTTTAATTCCTTGAGGCAATAAAGTTTGATGGAAAGCTGTTCTTCCAGGTTTTTTAATGCCTGCTGAAGCAATTTTCTGAATTCCCGGTTGTCTGTTGTGTAGGTGATATCTTTCAGCGGTTTTATAAAAAAATCTTCAGTATGTTTGATAAAATATGGAATGGCTTTCTTAAACCTTGTCTGTATTTCCGATTGATTTTCAGGAATTTCTGTTCCATTGCTTAAACGGATGAGCTGTTTCTGAAAATTTTCACCAATTTCAACCAAAGGTTTGATGCCTTTCTCTTTAATATCTTTTAAAGGTCCAATAAGGTTACCCTGAACCGAACCGGAGCTATCTTCAACCACTTTTCTGAATTTGTTTACAAGCGGAAAAAAAGGTTTGTAATCAAATAATTCGCGAATGAGCTCAAGCTGATAATTCTTTTGAGATTGATTTAGTTGTTTTCCATCAGGCTGTTCATCTTCAACTTTTTCTGTAAATGAAAGTACTTTTTTGTCCTGAATGATAGCACTGTTTCTGAGTTTGCTTTTTAATACAATGCCTTCCAGTGTTTTACATCGACTTAAAGCTACATAAGCCTGACCGTGCGCAAAGGAGCTTGCAGCATCAATAATAGCTTTTTCGAAAGTCAGCCCCTGGCTTTTATGGATGGTGATGGCCCATGCAAGCCGGAGTGGCAGTTGTGTAAAAGTGCCCTTTACTTGCTCGCTGATTTCTTTTGTTTTTGCGTCGATGGAATAACTGATATTTTCCCAGGTTTCCGGGTCGGTGTATATATCCTCATCATCTCCCGGACAGTGAACAACAACCTGATCTTCTTCTATGCTGGTAATTCTCCCGATTTTCCCATTGAAATATCTTTTCTCAGGGGAACTGTCATTTTTAATGAACATCACCTGGGCACCGATTTTTAGTTCCAGATTGGCGTGAGTAGGATAGGAGTATTCAGGAAAGTCACCTTTCACATCCGCGTCATAAAAATGGCTTTTCCCTTTGAGTTCAGTAAGTTCTTTGTTATTAATACTGTCAGCGCTGGCATTGTGTGTGGTCAGTGTAATAAACCCTTCATCGGGATCGGGTCGGAAATCTTTATCGTACCGTGCGTTCAATATTTCCAGCGATTGCTCTGAGAGTCTGTTATTTCTGATTTCATTCAGGATGTTTATGAACTTTTGGTTTTCCTGTCTGTAAATATGTTTGAGCTCGATGCCTAAAGCATTAGATTCCTGAAACGCCTTACTGCTGAAGAAAAACGGTGTCTTGTAATGCGGAGATAACAATTGCCATTCATCAGCTTTGACCACTGGTGCCAATTGCTGTAAATCGCCAATCATCAAAACCTGGATGCCACCGAAAGCTTTTTTCTTGTCCCGGTATTTCCTCAAAACCTGATCGATACCGTCCAGTAAATCCGCCCGGACCATACTGATTTCATCAATAATTAAAAGGTCCAGTGACCGAATGATGTCAATTTTTCTTCTGTTGAATTTATGCTTGAAACGGGAATTCTCATTTTTATTCCGTGAAAAACTTTTTTCTTTTTCAAATTGTTCGGGCAATATCGGTCCAAAAGGCATTTGAAAAAAGGAATGAATGGTCACGCCTTTCGCATTAATGGCTGCCACGCCGGTTGGTGCCACAACAACGAGTCGCTTAAAAGATTTTTCACGGATATGATGTAAGAATGTTGTTTTTCCGGTACCCGCTTTCCCGGTAAGGAATAGATTTTTGTTGGTTTTTTCAACAAAATCCCAGGCCAATTCAAGTTCTTGATTGCGCATTGTCAAATATAGTTTAAAGGGTTTCGCCAACAAAATTAAAATAAAGTTTGGAGAATCTAAAATTGGAATGGAAGTAGGCCAAGAATTCACGAATTTTTATGCTTTGTGAATGAGTTCTAGCGTTTTTTAATCACAAAATCACTCTTAAACTTTAAGGATTACAACAATAGAGATAAAATACTATTTCTTAAATTGCTTTATAACAGAAGATTACTTGGATTTAAAAAAAATAGTCGAGTTTTATTTGTGTAATAAAAATATTATTTATTTTTGTAAGTGAATATTCACTCACATTTTCAAAATGGATTTTAGTAAAAGACAATCGGAAATTATCAACGCAGCAATCAAGCTCATAGGCGAGGGCGGCATTCAGGCACTGACCATCAAAAACCTTTCGGCTGAGATTGGTGTGGTGGAGTCGGCCCTGTACAGGCATTTTAAAAGTAAAACTGACGTGCTCAGTGCACTGCTGGATTACCTTGGAGCCATTATGGACTCTAATTTCAGTAGTGTGAAAGATTTGAAGCTCAAACCACTGGAGAAAATAGAAAAACTGATCGACACCCAACTGGAGCTCTTCGCCGATACTCCGTCCTATGCTGTGGCGATTTTATCGGACGGTTTGTATAAGAATGATCAGGTTCTTTACAATAAGCTTTCAAGTATTATGAAAAGTTCACGTGCGACTTTCATAAGTATTATCGAAGAAGGACAACTGGCGGAAGAAATCAGAGATGATGTGGTCAGCGAACAAATTGCTTTTATCATCATGGGCAGCATTCGGCTGAATGTGAATCAGTGGGGGCTTTCGGGTTTTAGTTATGATTTACAGAGACGTGGGAAAGCTATTTTTCAAACCATCAAGACATTGATTCAAAACCTGGAAAAAGGGAATAATAAATAATATAAACATGATAGCAAAAACTATAAATGAGGTTGCTGTTAGTCCGAATGTTCACGGAATTGAAACCAAAAAATTTCATGAAAATGCGCATGTTCAGGCAGTACATATCACGTTAAAACCGGGAGAGAAATTGAAACGGCATATCACGCCTGTGGATGTTTTCTTTTATGTCCTGGAAGGAACCGGTATTGTTGAAATCGGGGATGAAAAGAAAGAAGTCGGGAAAGACACTTATGTGGACAGCCCGGCAAAGATTCCACATTGCTGGTATAATGATAGTTCGGAATTATTAAGGGTGTTGGTTGTCAAAACACCTAAACCCATTGGTAAAACAAAAATTTTATAATCACAACTCAATAATTTAAAGTCATGAATATGAGTACAAAACGACTTTGGATTGGCCTTGCGGTCATGTTGGTCGTAAGTTTTTCAGTTCTTGGTTTTTTCGGTCATGAGATTTATAATGAAAAACCTCCCATTCCCGAAAAAGTAGTTGCCCAGGATGGTACGGTAATTTTTACCGGACAGGATATCGAAAACGGACAAAATGTTTGGCAATCGATTGGAGGACAAGAGATTGGAACTGTTTGGGGCCATGGCGCTTATGTAGCTCCCGATTGGTCTGCAGACTGGTTGCACCGTGAAGCAACTTTTATTTTAAATAAATGGTCCAACGCCAAATTTAGTACTGATTTTAAGCATTTAAGTACTGAAAACAGAGCTTCGTTGAAAGCAGAACTACAGAGCTTGTTGCGTCCCAATGGCTACAACAAAAAGACAGGTGTCCTTGTTGTACCGGATATTGAAGCTCAGGCAATAAAAAACAACAGCAAGCACTATCAGGGCTTATTTATGGATAACCCAAAGCAGGCTCAAGAAAGGAAAGATTATGCCATCCCAGCTCATACGGTAAAGAGCACACAAAGAATGCATGAGATGAATGCTTTCTTTTACTGGGCAGCCTGGGCATGTGTTACCGACCGTCCTGGTAAAACTGTCTCATATACAAACAACTGGCCACCTGATAAAACAATTGGTAATGTTCCAAGTTCCAGTCTGTTAATATGGACCGGCTTTAGTATTATCATGCTTTTAATCGGTATTGGGCTAATAGCTTTTTATCATGCCTGGAACAAACCCGGTGAAATTGACAAAACACTTCTACCCAAAAATGACCCATTGTCAGGTATCAATCCGACGCCTTCCATGAAAGCGACTTTAAAGTATTTCTGGGTCGTAATCGGAATGATTCTGGCGCAAATTGCTTTTGGTATTATCACAGCACATTATGGCGTGGAAGGAAATGGTTTTTATGGCATAAAGCTGGGTGAGATTTTGCCCTATTCAGTTACAAGAACCTGGCATTTACAACTGGGGATTTTCTGGATTGCCACCTCATGGCTGGCTACCGGTTTGTACATCGCGCCGGCTGTTTCGGGTTATGAACCCAAGTATCAAAAGCTGGGAGTAAATTTCCTCTTTATAGCCTTGCTAATTATTGTTGTCGGTTCGATGATTGGCGAATGGATGGGTATCATGCAGAGACTGGGATTGACAACCAACTTCTGGTTTGGAGAACAAGGTTATGAATATGTTGATTTAGGCAGATTCTGGCAGATTTTTTTATTCGTGGGCCTGATTATCTGGCTGATATTGATGGTAAGAGCATTGCTTCCAGCATTGAAAAAACCGACGGAAAACAAGAATCTTTTAACACTTTTCCTGATTTCGACCATTGCCATTGCTGCTTTTTACGGTGCCGGCCTGATGTGGGGACAACATACAAACTTGTCCATTGCCGAATATTGGAGATGGTGGGTAGTTCACCTTTGGGTTGAAGGATTCTTCGAGGTGTTTGCTACAGTTATTACAGCATTCCTGTTTGTCAGGATGGGTCTGTTAAATATCAAATACGCTACAACGGGAATTTTGTTTGCTACAATTGTATATCTTTTCGGAGGTGTGCTGGGAACATTCCACCATTTGTATTTTACAGGTACTCCAACCGGTGTGCTGGCGATAGGAGCGACCTTTAGTGCGCTCGAAGTGGTTCCTCTGGTGCTCATGGGCTTTGAGGCTTATCACAATTTAACCCTGAGTCGGGCTACCGAATGGGTAACAAAATACAAGTGGCCTATTTATTTCCTCATCGCAGTCAGTTTCTGGAATCTGGTGGGTGCCGGTATCTTTGGATTCCTGATTAATCCGCCCATCGCCCTTTATTACATGCAAGGACTGAATACCACTGCTGTTCACGCACATACTGCATTGTTTGGAGTTTACGGAATGTTGGGAATCGG
>CAZGZO010000203.1:1485-5350 GCA_964529695.1 uncultured Lentimicrobiaceae bacterium | reverse complement strand
CTTTGTTTTAAAATGAAATTTGACAGGATTCTCTTTAAAAGTATAAGCGGGAAAAATTTTGTAATCATTAATGTCCGGCATTCCATATCTTACTGCCCTGGATACAAAAGTGCAGGAAGCTAAAGAGCTAAACAGGACGAGGAATAAAACAATTTTTTTCATAATTGTATTTAATTAAATGACAGGTTTTTCATTTTTCACTCTTCATTTTTCATTCATAACGTAAAGTTTCCGCCGGATTCCTCCGAGCTGCTTTTAAGGTAAAAACTGTCACCACGGCCAAAACAACAATAGAAACCAAAATAGAAACCAAGACAAAAAGCCAAGAATGCAACGATATTGCATAAGCAAAATTCTGCAACCATATTTTTGCCACATGGTAAGAAACTGGGACAAAAACCAGGATTGCAATCACAAGATTGATGATGAACGTTTTATTTAATAAGAGCACGAGAGATTGTTCCGATGCGCCATTTATTTTTCTTATTCCCAGTTCTTTGGTCCGTTTATCTATCATGGTAGTTGTGAAGCCAATCAATCCTGCCAGGGTAATGAATGCAGCAAAAAGGGCAAAAAAGCTTACGGTTTTCTTCATCGCAATATCGTTTTCGTAATTTGATTTGATGTCAGAGCTATAGTAGTTTACCTGTACAATTTGACCGGGCACTATTTTTTCGATCGTTTTTTTAATTTGATGAATTGTATTTTTCATCTGATGCGAAGCAATTCTTACCGTTACAACAGAATAAACGTCGGCTTCATCATAACGGCTGAATACAATAGGTTGCTTTTCTTCATGTAAAGAGCCGGAAATGATGTTCGGGATAACACCGCGAATAGTTAATTGATGTCCGTTTCGATACAGGAATTTTCCTACAGGCTGTTTCATATCCAATATCTTGGCCACTTTTTCTGTGATTACGATACTGTATTTATTAATATAAGTCTTTTCAAATCCCTGCCCCTTTATTTTAATACCCAGCGTTTTAAAAAAATTAGGGTCTACATGTATATTCCTGAATATTTTAGTATTTCCGTCGGGGGTTTTAGTGAAACCATTTCCCGGCAGGGGGTAAAGCGGCACATCGTCGGATAAGCTTGCAGATAATACATTAGGAAGTCGTGATATCTCTGCTCTGATAATTTTATCTTTTGTATAAAGTGGTTTGTTTTTAAGTTTTATGTAGAGCAATTGTTCTGGGTTGTATCCCATGTTGAATTGACTGATGTAGTTGAACTGGTTTTGGATGACCCACAAAAAGATAAGCAGAGAGATAGAAATACCAATTTGAAAAGTCAGTAATATTTTTTGGAGGACCGTATTCATTGAAATCCTTTCTGCATGATTTGATTGATGCGTAGTATTGAAATAACGCACAACCCATCTTACAGGAATCCAGTAAATAATTAGGAATGAAATTAAAAAGACAAGTACAGTTAGCAATAGAAATGCAGGATAGGAAAAGGCGTGTGTAAGATTGATCCAGTAATGGGCTTCAACGTACGGGTTAATTAATAAAATGAAACCCAGAGCCACGACCCCAGATGCAAGCATATAAACCAGTGTTTCATTAAAAATGAGCTTTTGTACGTCAAGTCCTGAAGCTCCCAGGGCCCGTTGAATATAAATCTCTTTATGAAATTTTTGACGTCCTGAAAGGATGAGTAAAAGGGAATTAAAGCAAGCCAGTCCTAAAATTAAAATTCCAAGTAATGCCATGATGGATATTGTATTCTTCCTCTGTGGATCAGTTGTCAGAAAGGCTTTTGTTATAGGAACTAATTTGTATTTTATATATATGTTTTTGGCTGCCCAAGCTTTTACATTATAGTATTTCTGCAAAACACCGGGAAGGGCGTTGTCTATTTGAGATGGGTTCCCCCCTTTTCCCAGCTTAACATATTCCCAAAAAGAACCTCCTCCGTCCCAGCCCATATATAACCTGTTTTCGTCTTTTAGTGTGGCAAATGATATGATTATGTCAGAATTAAAGCTTGAATTGTTCGGCCAGTTTTTAATAACTCCGGTAATTCGGATGGGTCGGGTTTGATTTAAATATATCACTTTCCCGATGGCGTCATATTCATTGCCAAACATTTTTCTGGCAAGTTTTCGGGTGATGATTGCTGTGTTTACCTGTCCTAGTGACTGATTAGGGTTTCCCAAAATAAATGGGCGCTCAAAGACTTTGAAAAAAGAGGAATCGGCATAAAGGGTTTGGGCATCTATAAGTGATTGCTTGTTTCTAAAAGTGCTTATTCCATTATTAAAAGTTACTGTACCATATTTAATCTGTGGGAAATCAGCCACCATGGCAGGGACAAGTGGCTCAAAAAGAGATGCCTCATAAGGACTATCGTAATTTGGAGACTTATATTGGGCAAAAACCTGATATATTTGATCCTTTTCAGGATAAAAACCATCCGTTGTAAGACTGCTCACTACAATATAAAAAAGCACCAATGCTCCGCCCATTCCCAATCCCATGCTGATGATCCTCAGCAAGGCGATGGTTTTCTGATGTTTGAATTTTTTGAAAATGAGCGTTAAGTTCATAAAATAAATTTTTGATGGTTGGAGGGTGTAAAGGTTGAAAGGTAGAAGGGTTGCTGCCAACTCTTTTTACCCTCTTACCCTCCAACCTTTTTACCTTTATACCTATTTAAAAATCAATCTATTACTGTTTCCATAATTCTCATAATCTGAAGTTACTACCCGGTCTCCTGCTTTCAATCCGCCCAGTAATTCATAATATTGTGGATTCTGCCGGCCAATTTTTATGTTGCGTTTTTCAGCAGATTTCCCGTCTTTCGAGACTACAAAAATCCATTGCCCGCCCGTTGTCTGGAAAAATTGTCCACGTGGTAGCAACAAAGATTTTTTCGGATTTCCCAGCTGCAGTCTTACATAATAAGCCTGGCCCGTTCGCATGTTTTCAGGTTCATCATTGTCAAAAGTCATTTCAACGGTAAACCGGCCGTTATGCACATCTGGCAACACTTTGCTGACGGTTACCTTAAGTGTTTTTCCATTGCGGTCAATAATGCCGTTCAAACCTGTATGTACACGATCGATATAACTTTCATCAATCTCAGCTACCAGCTTAAACGGTTTCACGATATCAATCTGTCCGAAATTGCTGCCTTTCATGATAGATTGCCCCACTTCCGCCTTCAGGCTCGTAAGCTGTCCGGTTACAGGGGCCTTGACAGTCAGCGCCGCTTGTTGTTTGCGGACCATTTTTAAATTCAATCGCATATTGTTCAGGTCGTTTTTCATTTGCTTTACCTGAACCGACCGGTATATCGAATCTTGTCTTTCTTCTTGTTTATTCAACTTTTGGTTTTGAACAGCATATTCGTAGTTTTCTTTTGCTTCCAGAAATGATTCCCGTGAGGTAAGCTTTTCGTTATAAAGCACTTTCTGCTGCTCGTAAAGCCGTTTTTTCTTTTGTATATCAAATTTCAGTTGAAGCAGTGCAAGTTTGATTTGAATTTTATGCTGTTGCATGGCAACCCTGGTATTACGTAACTCGTTGCTGTTTTTTGCCAGCATAGCTTCGCTATTCAACAGCCCCAGACTTAAATCCGGGTTGCTCAGTTTCAAAAGCACCTGGCCTTTTTTTACTATGGCGCCTTCTTCAACCAGTTTCTTTTCCACAAAACCGCCTTCTTCAGCGGAAAGATAAACCGTGTATTTGGGCTCAGCATGGCCTGTAACGGTGATGTAGTCGTAAAAAACACCCTGTTTTACTGTGTCGATTGTAATTTTATCAGCATCAACACGATAAGTGGAAATATTGTTGGTAAAAAAAGCTGCATAGATGATGACCATAAGTAAAATGATTCCTGCTGCCCAGTAAAT
>CAZGZO010000203.1:0-1385 GCA_964529695.1 uncultured Lentimicrobiaceae bacterium | reverse complement strand
AATCTTTACGCTGAAGAATAGTAGATTATGAAAGGAAATTTGCTCATAATAGATGACAATAAAAGCGTTCTTACCGCTCTGGAAATGCTTATGCAAGGTGAAATTGAGAATGTTTTTACCCTGAAGAATCCAAATCGTCTTCTTGCCTCGATTCAGCAAAACCAAATAGATGTTGTTTTACTGGATATGAATTTTAAGGCAGGAATTAACAGTGGTAATGAAGGCATCTACTGGCTGAACGAAATTTTAAAGTACGATCCTGCCATCAGTGTGATCATGATTACGGCTTATGGCGATGTGGAACTTGCTGTAAAAGCTGTCAAAAACGGGGCTTTTGATTTTATTTTAAAACCCTGGGACAATGATAAGCTGGTGAGCACGGTCCATGCTGCCATGAAGCTTAGAAAAAGTGAACTGGAAGCCGATACACTGAGGAAAACAACGGATATTTTAAAGAAAGAAATAAATGCCGGCTCACAAGCTATTATTGGTAAATCGGGGCCTTTGTTGAAGGTGATGGAAATGGTGAAAAAGGTTGCAGGTACGGATGCTAATGTTTTTATTACAGGGGAAAATGGCACAGGGAAGGATTTGATTGCCAGGGAAATTCATAGAAATTCCAGACGGAGTGGTGAGATTATGGTGAGTGTAGATATGGGGTCTCTCAGTGAATCGCTTTTTGAAAGCGAGCTCTTTGGCTATGTGAAGGGTGCATTTACGGATGCCAAAGAAGACCGGACCGGAAAGTTTGAAGCGGCACAAAGAGGAACATTATTTTTGGATGAAATTGGCAATTTACCATTGGCACTTCAGACAAAAATTCTGGCTGCTTTGCAGAACAGAACCATTACAAAAGTAGGTAGTCATAAACCGGTTCCCATAGACATCAGGCTTATCTCAGCAACCAATAAAAACCTTGATAAAATGGTTTCTGAGGGCCTATTCAGGGAAGATCTTCTTTATCGCATCAATACAATTACTATTGAAGTTCCTCCTTTGCGTGACCGGGGAGAAGATATCCTGTTACTTGCTGATTTTTATCTGAATAAATACGCAACGAAGTATGAAAAATTCGGACTGAAAATTAATCAAAAAGGCCGGGAAGCATTGATGAATTACAACTGGCCCGGAAATGTCAGAGAACTTCAGCACAGCATGGAAAAAGCTGTGATTCTCGCTGACAACAAAGTGTTGGATGAAAACAGTTTTTCATTGGGTGGAGGTTATGGCCAGCAAAGAAATGATCTTCAGTTCGGAACGCTTGAAGAAATGGAGAAAGAGATGATTATGGCCTGCATGGAACAGGAACATGGAAATTTATCGGCAGTTTCTAAAAAGCTGGGAATTACACGGCAGACGCTTTATAATAAGTTTAAGAAGTATGG
>CAZGZO010000202.1:0-5351 GCA_964529695.1 uncultured Lentimicrobiaceae bacterium | reverse complement strand
AAGTTTGGTCAGCGATGCTGAAGAATTTAAGTGCCAGTGCCAACTCTAAAAATCCTAATACTACTTTTACTGAATTCAGCCATCCACCAGATTTTGGCAAACCGGAAAGCCAGGATGGGAAAAAGGCAAACAAAGTAAAGGGAAGTGCAAAAGCGAGCGAGAATCCAAACATTCCCACGATAGGTTTGATAACTGCACCACCTGCCGATTCCACCAGAATTGTTCCGACAATTGGGCCGGTACAGCTAAATGAAATCAATACCAGTGTCAGAGCCATGAAAATGGGTCCCATAAATCCGCCTCTGTCAGCACCTTTGTCAGATCTGTTGACCAACCAGTGCGGCAACGTAATTTCAAATAATCCAAAGAAAGAAAGGGCAAAAATTACAAAAATAGCGAAGAACAAAAGGTTAGGAAGCCAGTGTGTACTCAGGAAATTAGCAATGTTTGGTCCGGCAACCACAGCCAGCACAGAGCCGACGAATGTATATATAAAGATGATGCTTATCCCATACAATAAAGCCTGGAATTTACTTTTCGCTTTGCTTTCTCCTTCTTTCATAAAGAAACTTACGGTCATAGGAATCATGGGGAAAACGCAGGGGGTTACGATACCTATCAATCCGCCGATAAAAGCTAAAACAAAAAAGCCCCACAGTGATTTTTTGTTCCCGCCGATGGTAATGTTGTTGCTTCCGCTTTCTGTTTTTGTGGGGGAAATAACTGCTTTTTCAGGCTGACTTATTTTACCCAGTGTGAAAGAAAAGTCTAAATCTTTAGGCGGCAGGCACTGTGTATCATTACAGCTCATAAAAGTTACTGCACCTTTCACCGTGGCCCCTTTGGCATTTAATTTTACTTTTTGGATAAAAGTGACGCTATCATCATAATATTTCAACTCCATTCTGAAGTTCTTGTCGTATTCTTTGATGACTTTCCCTTTTTCAGCCACTTTCCCCAGCAAAGTATAAGCGCTGTCTTTTTTGAATTTAAAAGTGGTAGCAGGAGGTGCCTGAGGAATGTCCTGTGAATAAAGATGCCAGGGACTTTCTATCGAAGCTTTAAAAATTAACTCATATTCATTAGGAGCAATCTGCTTAGAAGTATATATCCAGCTAACAGGATTCAGAATTTGCGCAGACGCAGAGAATGTCAGTACAAAAATCCCAGCAATGAGAAACAAGAAACGTTTCATATGTTATTAAAATATAGGTTCAAATTAAATTTGGGAACAAATTTACACTATTCTTAGTATAGGATTATCAGTAAAAACTCGTAAAAAAGCTGAAAAACGCTTATTTCAGTGAAATTCTGAATATATTTTGGGTTTGTTTACGAACTTTATGAAGGTTGGATGCACGGTATCCGGCAATCCACAAAATTTTGTCTCCTGAAACCAATAGCCAGATTTCTTCTTTTTCAAACCGGCTGATTTTTTCATCGATGAAATAATCGCTTATGAGTTTACTACCTCTCATCCCAAAAGGAATAAAGCGATCTCCTTCCTGCCAGTGGCGCAGTTTTAAAGGAAAATCGATTTTATCGGCATCGAAGTAAGCAAAATGGGCGTCTTTCCCGAAAGAAAATTCACTATTGTTTGGGACAATTTCCCATTTCAAAGACAAAGGATGCTCCATTTCTCCTTCCTGATTCTGGATAATAAACTCTTTCGCTGCGTTTTCCCCGGATTCCTTAATGATGATTTGCTCGCGGTCAAGCAAAAGCGTATATTTTTCAGAATAAAATAACCGGCCGGTTAATCCCGATTCGATAGCTTTCACCAGCTGATTGGTGGTGGAACGGTTGAAACCAAATTCTTCCAGTAAATAGAAAATCCAGACTTTTAGAGGGGTAAATTTCAGAACTTCTTTTATTTCAATTGTCTTGATCCCATCTTCTTCCTTAAGAAGTTTTTGTTTTTTTTCATCAAGCATTTGCCGGAAAAGCAGGTCTTCTTCTTTCAGCTTTTCCAAACTGTTATCTAACGCATCCGTACCACCCGGGAATTTTTTGTCAAAAAAAGGAAGAAAATGATGCCGGACACGGTTACGCAAATAATCATCCATAGCATTGGTGGAATCTTCGCGTGATTTAAGTTTGTTTTTCTTTGCGTAAGCGCGGATTTCTTTCCGGGAAGCAAACATGATGGGACGGAAATAATGGTCCCGTTGAAGCGGGATGCCGCGGAGGCCACTCAATCCGGAACCACGTAAAAGCTTGATAAAAAAAGTCTCTTCATCATCGTTTCGATTGTGGCCGATGGCAACCTCCTGATAGTTCTCTTTTTCGCAAACTTCTTCAAACCAGTCGTAACGTAAATCACGGGCGGCCATTTCGATACTGATGCCGTTTTCTTTGGCGTATTTTTTTGTTTCACAATCTTTTACAAAGACGGGAATGTTGTATTTTTTAGCAAGGCTTCGAACAAAAGCTTCGTCTCCGTCGGATTCGGCACCTCTCAAATGAAAATTGCAATGCGCTATGGCAATGGAATAATTTGTTTGGGAAAACAGGTGTAACATCACTACGGAGTCCACTCCACCACTGACTGCCAGCAGAATTTTTTCTCCGGATTTGCAGAGTTTGTTTTCTTCGATATATTTCAGAAATGCTTCAATCACAGTACAAAGGTAAAAACCGTTTGCATTTCTGCGAAAAAAGAATCAATTTTTTGGATTATTCAAGGAAAAAACGGTTATAAATTTTCTCTCTTTCCGTTTTACCAATGATTCGTACCATATTTGTAGTTCCTCTTTTACCTGTTCTTGTTCCCATGGTGATGATGTAATCCTTTGTATCATCAGCCTGTTGCAAAAACTGGTAAATCATTTTCGTTTCGCTGACATCCCGTTTGATAATGTAAGTTTTCTTTACGCCCCAAACCAGTGCCAACCTGTTTTTAAGCCTTTCGTCAAAAGTGATGGCAAGGAGGTCCTTTTGCGGACGGAATTTAGAGATTTGTCTTACAATGGCCCCAGTGGTTGAAATACTTGCGATGGCTTTGCATTCAATGCATTGAGAAATCTGGGCTGCGGCATGAGCAAATGCTTCTTCCTTTGTGCACTCTGTGTCCTTCTCTGGTATGAAATTCTTTTCGGTTGTGCGCAATGTTTTGGCCATTACTTTTACAGCTTCTACCGGAAATTCACCAACAGCCGTTTCATCCGAAAGCATGGTAGCATCTGTGCCGTCAAAAACGGCATTTGCGATGTCTGAAATATCAGCCCGGGTAGGTGAGGGAGCATGCATCATGGATGTAAGCATTTGTGTAGCAGTGATTACCGGTAAGGCATGTTCGTTAGCTTTTCGGATAATTTCTTTCTGAAGTGCAGGCAGGACAAACATACCGGCTTCAACACCCAAATCCCCACGGGCAACCATCAAACCATTTACTTCTGTGAGAATATCGTCGAGATTTTTTATCGCAGATTTCCTCTCAATTTTGGCAATGACCCATGCATCTGAATTGTTTTCACGGAGGATTTTTTTCGCATCCATAATGTCTTGTTTGGTTTCCACAAAGGAAACAGCAACCAGGTCAATTCCTATTTGAGCAGCAAATTTCAAATCACTTTTGTCTTTTTCTGTCAGCGCGGACATTTTGATGCCGGCTTTGGGAATGTTTACGCCTTTCCCTTCACGCAACATGCCACGCGTAAGTGCTTTTAATATTAAAGTATCACTCTCTTTTGTTTCAATCCGTGCTTTTACCGTGCCATCGGCGAAATAGACTTCGTCGCCCTCATTCAGTTGGTCGATTAATTCGGGATAAGTTATGCTGAAAGAACCTTCTTTGACGGTTTTCGACATGGTGAGCGTATCACCTTTTTTAATTTCATGTATGCCGATCATGCCCTTGATCCTGATTTTCGGACCACAGATGTCCTGCATGATAGCGACATCTTTTCCTTGTTTTTCGGCGCATTCACGAATCCGAAGAAAACTTTGGTGGTGACTTTCATGTGTGCCGTAAGAGAAATTTAATCTGAAAACATTAACACCAGCTCTGATGAGATTATTAATAGTAGTAATATTATCACTGGCGGGGCCTAAGGTGGCAACAATTTTCGCTTTTCTTGCCATAATACGAAATAATTTTGACTGCAAAAGTACAGTTTAAATTTATTATTGGTCATTGAATCGAATTTTCTTGACCGGTTGGTAGACAGGTTGAAATATGTTCGTTATCACCATATTATACTTAGTGTATTGAACCTCTTGATGATGGCCTTTTTTTGAAAACGATTGCATGTATTTATGTTTATTTGTTGATGTGAGACGATGGTCATACAATAGTCAAACAATTGTCAAGCGATAATCAGGGACGGACATATATCTTAAATCGCACATCCAACCATCATACATCAAAAAGGCTGTCCCAAATTTTTGAGACAGCCTTAAGCTAATTAATTGTCCTGATTTCTTTTATAAAGCGCCTTCGTCGTAAGCTTTTTCACCGAAGATGGACATGTCGAGTCCGAGATCTTCATCTTCGCCTTTCACACGAACGGGTGTTACTTTGTTGATTAGGAACAACATAAAGTAGGTGAATATGAAGGCATAGGCAGCTCCGGCGAGTACAGAAATAGTTTCTTTAAAGAAAAATGCCACATTGCCCTGAAGCAAGCCACTTTGCCCGTTGATGGCCGAAGAGGCAAAAACGCCGAGTAGAATCATACCGGTGACACCACCCATTCCGTGGACGCCCCAAACATCCAGTGCATCATCCCAGCCGAGTTTATTTTTCAGACTTACAGCAAGATAAGCGACAACGGAAGCTGAGATACCAATGATTATGGCAGCCCACAATGGTACAAATCCGGCGGCTGGTGTGATGGTAGCCAGACCTGCAACAGAACCGGTCAACAAACCGACAAATTTCGGCTTGCCAATATGAATCCATTCAATGACCAACCAGGTGACGGCTGCAAAAGAGGCGGCAACGTCGGTATTCAGGAAAGCCAGTGTGGTGATGTCGGTCACTCTCAGTTCACTTCCTGCGTTGAAGCCATACCATCCAAACCACAACAAACCTGTTCCAATGGCGACCAAAGGAATACTGTTTGGCGGTGACTGACGATCGTGACGTTTCCCAACATAGAATACGGAAGCCAACGCAGCAAAACCGGCAATGGCGTGAACGACCAAACCACCGGCAAAGTCTTCAACTCCCCAGCTGGCTAACAATCCGCCACCCCATACCATGTGTACGAATGGATAGTAAACCAAGATTTGCCAGACCACGAGGAAAAGCAAATAAGCTTTAAAAGTAACCCGGTTTACGAAGGCTCCTGTTATCAGGGCAGGAGTGATAATGGCAAACATCATCTGATAGGCGACAAAAATATAAG